>JAGHJD010000014.1 GCA_017886895.1 Clostridia bacterium
AAAATCTCGGGCGTAGCCCTGCGATTTTCGGGGTGCCCCTTGTTTAGGGCACACCATTATAAGAGCGCGCCGCATTCACTCTTTCCGAAATTGAGCCGCAGGTATGCGGCAAATTGGGTGCGCTTTCCGAAAAACGTGGTTTTCGGACGCGCAGTTGGATTATTCTTGTGTCATCCTGAGCGAAACGAAGTGAAGTCGAAGGATCTCTATTTAATTTTGTCAATATTTCCATAGAGATCCCTCGGCTACGCTCGGGATGACACGGAGCAGCTATTGTGTCACCCTGAGCGGAAAGGCAACGCAGTTGCCTTGAAGTCGAACGGGTCTGAGCAATTTCACACGATAGCCATATGCAGTCTGTGTTGCCGATTGACTGCATACAGCTTTCAATACATTCAGCTCAGATCCCTCGGCTGCGCTCGGGATGACACGGAGACGATAATTCCATAGAGATCCCTCGCAAGGCTCGGGATGACAGAGGCTGCTCCCTCTCGCAAGGCTCGGGATGACAGAGGCTGCTCCCTCTCGCAAAGCTCGGGATGACACAGAGACGATAATTCCATAGAGATCCCTCGCAAGGCTCGGGATGACACGGAGCAGCTATTGTGTCACCCTGAGCGGAAAGGCAACGCAGTTGCCTTGAAGTCGAACGGGTCTGAGCAATTTCACACAATAGCCATATGCAGTCTGTGTTGCCGATTGACTGCATACAGCTTTCAACACATTCAGCTCAGATCCCTCGGCTGCGCTCGGGATGACAGCCGACACCCTAACAAACATAAATCAACAGCAGGCACATTCCCCCACAAACGAAAAAAAGGCAGGCTCACGCCCCACACATAAACACAAAAAACGGCAGGCTCGCTCCCGCAAACGAAAAAAAGCGCAACATCTCCAACAAAACCCAAACGCCCCGCGCGGCTGTTGCCGCGCGGGGCGCAAACATAAACTTTTTTCTCACCCTTCCACGCGCACGGCGTCGAGGACTTCTTCGTCGCCGATCGTCCTGCCTCCGCCGAGCACGACCGCCATCTGCGGCTCGTCCGCGAGGTTCACGTCCATCTGCAGCGCGTGCGAAAAATAGTCGTCCATGCCGATGATGCGCGCGGTGCCGCCCGAAAGGCTGATGCCGTTGTGCCAGATGACCGCGGAGACCTCCGCAGGGAGCTTTGCAATGACCATGCTTGTATATTCGATGACTTTATCCGCAAACAGTTTCAGGCAGCCGTACACATCCGCTGAGGAGACGGCGACCGAGCGCGGCCGCCCGCTCTGAATGTCCCTGCCGTTGACGATCATGCTCTCGTTGTCCGTCTCGTACAGGCTGCCGACCGTCATCTTCAGCTTTTCACTGGTCTGCAGCCCGATCTTCAGCCCGAACTGTTCCGCGACGCAGTCTATGATCTGGCTGTCGATATTGCCGCCGCCGATATTCAGCCCGATGCCCGCGATCACGCCGTCCAGCGAGAACGCCGCAATATTCGTATTCCCGCCGCCCATATCCACGACAAAAGCGGGTTCCGTTTCGCTCAGCGGCATGTTCTGCCCCAATGAGGAGAGGAACGGCACTTCCACGAAATGCACCGTGCGGATGCCGCATGCCGCGGCGAGCGCGCGGTATTTTTCGATGAGTCCGCTCTGCACGCCGATGGGCACGGAAAAAAGAACCTCCGCCCTGCGCGCGCGGGAACGCGTCACGCCGATCTTCTCCAGAAAATAGGAGAGCATGACCGCCGCCATTTCGCCGTTCACGATGTCCGCCTCAAAGACGGGGAACACGATGGTCGTGAATTCCGCCGTCTTGCCGATCAGCCGCTTTGCCTCTTCGCCGATCGCCTTTACGCCGCCGTGCGCGGTGGAGACAGCGACGCAGCTCGGCTCCGCAAGCACAACGCCGCTGCCGATCTTAAAAATTTTTGTGACCGAAGATCCTAAGTCTATCGCCAATTTCATCATACAAGTACACCGATCTCTTGAAATGCCCGCGCGATCTCCTCCTGCGGGAGCCCTATCACGTTCGTCAGGCTGCCGCGATAACGCAGAACGGGCGAAGGCTCGTCCTGAATGCCGTAACTCCCCGCCTTGTCGAGCGGGTTTCCGCTCGCGACATACGCGGCGATAAACGCCGTATCCAGCTCTCTGAACGTCACCTCCGTCCTGCATACGCCGCAGCGCCCGCCCTTCGGCGAAAGGAGGCACCAGCCCGTATAGACGGCGTGTTCTCTGCCCGAAAGCAGAGAGAGCGTCGCCGCCGCGTCGGCGGCGTCCTTCGGCTTGCCGAGCGCCCGTCCTTCAAACCAGACGACGGTATCGGCAGCAAGCACCGCAGCATCCGGAAAGCGCGACGCGACCTCTTCCGCCTTTCTCCGCGCAAGCAGCAAAGTCAGCTCTTCGGGAGCAGGCTCCCCTTCGACCTCCTCGCCGCACCGCGCAGGTTCCACCGAAAAGACGGGACAGATGCGCGAGAGGATCTCCTTTCTGCGCGGAGACGCGCTTGCAAGTATCACACGCATTGCCTGTTTCCCAAAAATAGCCGCAAGAAGTTTGCGGCTATCCCTGTCTGTTCAATCAATTAAAGGATCTCGAGATTTTTGCGGAAGGACTTACGGAACTCTCCGTTCGCAGCCATCGCGTCGCGGATCTCCAGCGTGGCATCCCCTTCCACCTCCGTCTTCATGATGACGGAATCGCCGAGCACGTCGCAGTTGATGCCCCTGATCGTGCCCGCGCAGCCGCGGTCGAGGCTCTCCGCGATGCGGAGCATCACGCCGAGCTTGCGCACGGCATCGAGATCTTCTTCCAGCACGATGTCCTTATACTTGACCCAATCGGCAAGCGAAATGTCTTCTTTTTTATGACACCCCGCCACGAACGCCGCCAGCACGACCTCGCGGTGCGTGATGCCGTACAGCGTGGAGTTGAGGATCATATAGCAACTGTGTTTCTGATGATTGTAGAACTTGATGCGGTTGCCGCAATCGTGCAGCGTCGCCGCGACCTTTAAGATTTTCAGATACTGGCGCGGGAACTTGTGCAATACGCGAAGCTGTTTGAAGAGCTGCACCGAGAGGTTCACCACGTGCTCGACGTGCTTTTCGTCGCACTCGTAATAGCGCACCAGCCCGCTGAGGCTGTACCCGAGAATATCCGAGATCGGCTTTTCGAGGGTGACGGGCATCGCTTGGTTGAACATGATCCCCTCGCGCAGCCCCATGCCGCTGATCGTGAAGTTGTCGAACTTCATATAGCGCGTGAACGCTTTGACGACGGCGAGCGCCGCAGGCAGAATGTCCGCGCGCGCAGAGGAGATGCCCTTGATCTTCTTCTTGCGGTCGAGGTCGAGCACCTTGATCATGTCATAGATCGAATCGAAATCTTCGATCGGGATATTATAGTTGTGCACGGTATCGAGCGGATACTTGCGCACCATTTTGCTGATTTTGAAAATGTTGCGGAAAGAGCCGCCCACGCCGATCATCTGCACGTCGGGGTCGACGTCTTTGAGCCACTCGAGCGAAGAGAGCTGTTCGGTAAAGAACTCCTCTATCTTCTCCGCCTGCGCCTCGGGCGAGAGCCCGTCGTTTTTGAAAAGGTCTGTGAGCGTGACCGCGCCGAAGGGCAGCGCAACGCACCCCAGCATGTTCCTGCGGTTGTAATAGATGATCTTCGTGCTGCCGCCGCCGATCTCGAGGATGATCCCCTTGGGGATGTCCATCGAATTGATCACGCCGCGGTAGACGAGCGTCGCCTCTTCCTCTTCGCTGAGCACCTTGACCTTGATGCCGCAGGTCGCCTGGATCTCGTCCAGAAAACTGCGCTGGTTCTTCGCCCTGCGTACCGCCGCCGTCGCCACGGCGATGATCCTGTCAACACGGCTCGCGTCGCAGAGCTTTTTGAACATTTTCAGCGTTTTGATCGTTTCGGCAACGCGCTGCGGCTTCAAAAAGCCGTCGCGCTCCATATCCTGCCCGAGCCGTACGCTCTCCTTGAGTTCATCCACGACCATAAAATGCCCCTCGCCGAAGAGTTCGACGATGACAAGACGTGCCGAATTCGAGCCCAAATCGATGATGCCGATCTTTTCCACTGTGCCACCTCAGATGTCCGTTACGATAATGTTTACCCTCGGGTCCCGTCCTTTATCCGTATCTCTCACAGAAAAAATTGCTATGACCCAAATTAATCAGGTACATTATACCATTGAATCGGCGGTTTGTATAGAGTCTTTTTAAAAATTTGTGCAAAAATTTTTTGTGTTTTTTGCGAAAACCGCCGATTTGTCCGCATGAAACAACCGTTTTGAAAATTATTAACTTTTTTTATAATTTTATGCACAAATTTTGCCTGTTTTTGCAAAAAACAGGGTGTGCAAAGTGCACAACCCCGTTTTCGGCACGCCCCTATTTCCGCCCGCTGTAGCCTACATTTTCGCGATGCACTTGCGCGGGCAGACCGCCGCGCACTTTCCGCAGCCGACGCATTTGCCGTAATCGATCTCGGGGAGAGAATTTTTCATCTCTATGGCGCCGACGGGGCAGTTTTTCGCGCACAGCCCGCAGCCGATACAGCCGCGGGTGCACAGCTCGGTAACTTCCTTCCCCTTCCCGTGGTTGGAACAGGCGATATACACCCTCGCGCTCCGCGGCACCCGCCCGATGATCCCCTTCGGGCAGTTGGAGATGCAGACGCCGCAGGAGACGCATTTATTCTTATCCACGACCGCATAGCCGCCGTCGCCCACGTCGATCGCGCCGTACGCGCATGTGTCCGCGCACGTCCTCTTGCCGATGCACCCGACGGGGCACGCCTTGACCCCGCCCGCGAGCAGTTCGCAGGCGGCGCAGTTTCCGTAGCCCTGATAGTCGTACTTGTTGTAACAGCCGTTCCCGCCGCTGCAGTGCACGACGGCAACGGTATCCTCTCCCGCGTCGCCGCCGCCCAGAAGTTCGGCGATCTGCTGTTTCTTCGCTGCGGGCGTCGCCTTGCAGTCCGAAAGTTTTGCCTCGCCCTTTACGAGCGCGGCTGCAAACTGCGCGCAGCCCGCGTACCCGCACCCGCCGCAGTTGGAATTTGCAAGCAGCTTTTCCACCTGTTCGGCGCGCTCGTCCTTTTTGACCGCCAGCGCGTTGGAGACGACGACCAGAATCACCCCGAACACGACCGCTAGCGCGAGCATGATGCCGCCCGCAAGCAGGATCGATTCAACCGTACTCATAGCCGTTCACCCCGCCAGAATGCCCGCAAAGCCCGCGAACGCCATTGCCATGAGCGCCGCCGTGATCAGCGTGATGGGAAACCCCTTGAAACACTTGGGAATATCCGCTTTGTCCGTCTTGAACCGCACGCCCGCAAGGAGTACGATCGCGAGCAAAAACCCGATGCCCGTCGCGACGGAGAAACAGAAGGTGTACAAAAAGCTGTAGCTCTGGTACACGACCGCACTGTTTGCCGCGCCGAGGATGGCGCAGTTCGTCGTGATCAGCGGCAGATAGATGCCCAGCGCGCTGTACAGCGTCGGGGAAAAGCGCTTTAAAACGATCTCCAGCACCTGTACGAGGCTCGCGATCACGAGGATGAACGCCATCGTATAGAGATAGTCGAGCTCCAGCGGCAGCAGGATGAAGTTGTAGACCAACCAGCAGAACACCGAGGAGACCGCCAGCACGAAGATGACGGCAAACCCCATGCCGACCGCGCTCGACATCTTTTTGGAGACGCCGAGGAAGGGGCAGATGCCCTGGTACTGCGAGAGCACGATATTGTTGGAAATGACGGCGGAAAACATGACCGCAACGATGGATACGGTTGCGCCCGCCGCGCCGACGGATACGATCATTTCGCCGCCTCCTCCGCCGCCCGAGCAAGCGGCAGCGCCTTCTCCGCGCGCTTTGCGCGCGCGTTCCACTTCTGCACGAGGAAATTGAACAGCGCCATCATGCACCCGAACACGATGAACCCGAAGATATTCGCCGCAGTCGCGTCCATCGCGGGGAACCCGGGGATGGCAAACCCCGCAAACGCGCCGCCCGCGAGGAACTCGCGCACAATGCCGATGATGCACAGCGCGCAGGTGAACCCCAGCCCCATCGAGACACCGTCGAGCATGCTGTACAGCGGCTTGTTGCAGGAGGCGTAGCTCTCCGCGCGCGCCAGAATGATGCAGTTGACGACGATCAGGTCGATAAACGTGCCGATCGAAGTGTACAGATCGGGCATAAAGCGGTTCATGACCTGCCGCACGATGATGACGAACGTCGAAATGATGACGATATAGCAGGGAATGCGCACCCTGTCCGGTATCGCCTTCCGCAAAAGGCTGATGAACAGGTTGGAGAAAATGAGCACAAACATCGTCGCCACGCCCATCGCGAACGCGTTGAACAGGCTCGTCGTCGTCGCGATCGTGGGGCAGGTGCCCAGAACGAGCACGAACGTCGGGTTGTTGCGGAGCAGCCCGTCGAGCATCGTATCCTTGATCTTCGCTTTATCCATTTGCCGCCTCCGCAAGATACAGTTCGTAGTACTTCGCCGCCGCGCCGACCGCGGCGGTCACGGCGTTCGAGCTGCGCGTCGCGCCCGAAACATAGTCTGTCCCCGACCCGTCCAGAAGTTCGGAAACGGGCACGTTCAGAAACTGCGCGTAAAAGGTATCGCTGCCCGCAAGGCTGTCCATGAACGTCTCGGAATTCTCCCCTGCCACGATCTTATAGATCATGCCGCCGCGGATGTAGACGTACATCTGCACGTCGCCGCCGTAGCCGCCCGAACCCGAGACGCAGAAGGCGTGCACGGTGCCGTCGTCGGAGAGCCCGTAGTATTCGATCTCCGCCGTGACCGTGCGCGTGCCGCCGCTTGAGCTGACCGTGGCAGTGAAGGCGGTCTCGCGCCCCTCCGTGTCGTCCTCTTCGGGGACGGTAAAGGAAAACCCCGTATCTGCGGCGAATTTCGCATACGCCTCCGTGCGCGGGTCCACCCACGTCAGCGCGTTCACTGCGCCGAGCAGCACCCCGCAGACGAGCGCGATGACGGCAAGCACGCCGATGCTCTGGAAGATCGCCCTTTTCTTCGCCCTATCCATTGCCTGCCTCCGCCCGTTCCATCACTTCAAAACACTCGAGCACCATCGCTCTGAGCGCGGTGTTCGTGACCGTCGCCGACGAAGTGCCGTCCGTGGGCGCCTCTTCGGGATCGGTAAGATCGGTCAGCCCCGCGATCTCCGCCTCCGTTTTCCCGACGAAGAACTCCAGATACGCCTCATAGCCCATCGTGCTCTGCTGTACGGGCACGATCGTGCTCACCCTGCCCGTCTCGGGGTCGATCGTCACGGTATAGGCGAGCTCCTGCGTATAATCGTACTCGGCGAGATACGCCCCGCCCGTCACTTCAAAGACATAGCTGCCGCTCTCGTCCTGCGTGTAACTCTGCACGTAGACGGGCTCGAACGGCTCCTCGCGCGTCGCGAGCACGGGGACGGCGACGGCGAGCGAGAGCGCCATCGCCAGGCAGAGCGCGCGCATCGTCCACTTCATGATCTCGGGTCTCGGCTTGCCGCGTTTGGTCAGTTCGCCGAACCGCACGGGCAGGATATACTTGTCCATGAGCGGCACGAGCAGGTTCATGATGAGGATCGCGAGAGACACGCCCTCGGGATACGTCCCGAACGCGCGGATGAGCATGGTGACGATCCCCAGCCCGATGCCGTATAAGATGCGGTTATATCTCCACTTGGGGGAAGTCGCATAGTCCGTCGCCATGAACACGGCGCCGAACAGCAGCCCGCCCGAGAGGAGCTGCAATAAAATTTCGCCCGCATCGCCGTAGCAGATGAGCGCCATCACCGCCGCGGTGAGCAGGAACGAGAGCGGAATGCGCCAGTCGATGACCCGCCGCACGGTGAGATAGACGAACCCCGCGGCGCTCGCGGGCACGCACGTCTCCCCTATGCTGCCGCCCGTATAGCCGAACAGGAGCTGCAGCACCTGCCCCCAATAGCCGCGCACGCCGAGGAAACTGTCCGCAAACGCCGCCGCGCCGCCGCCGAGATAGGTGGCGGAAGTGGTGCCGTCCACCGCGAGGAAGTTCCCCGATATGTCCGCGCCGATCCAGCTCGTCATCACGCCGCTGTACGCGAGCAGCAGAAACACGCGCGCCGTCGCGGCGGGGTTGGCAAAATTCTTGCCCAGCCCGCCGAAGAGCATCTTCACGATGACGATCGCGAACACGCCGCCGATGACCGGGATATACCACGGCGCGCGCGGGGGCAGATTCAGCCCCAAGATCAGCCCCGTGACGAGCGCCGAAAAGTCGAAGGTGAACGGCTTTCTGCGGATGAGGTTGCAGAGCTGTTCGGACGCGAAACAGGTCGCCATGCAGATGACGACGAGCAGCAGCGCCCACAGCCCGTAGAACACGACGCCCGCGGCGAGGCAGGGCGCGAGTGCGATGAGCACGTCGAGCATCAGGCGGCGGGTCGTGTCCTTCCCCGTCTTGTGCGGAGAGGCGGATACTTTGTAAGCGGAGATCTGTGCCATTAAATTCCCCTCTCCCGAATGATCTTCTTCGCAAGTTTCACGCTCTGCGCGAGGTAGCGCTTGGCGGGGCAGACGTACGAACAGCACCCGCAGCCGATGCAGGCGGACGCGCCGTAGCGCTTCGCCTCCTCATACTTTTTGGCGAGCAGCGCCTCTTCTATAAAGGTCGGCGAAAGCCCCATCGGGCACGCCTGCACGCACTTGCCGCAGCCGATGCAGACGGAGCTCTTATTCGCCTCCGCCTCGTTTTCGGAGAGGAACAGCAGCGCGGAAGTCGTCTTGGTCGCGCAGATCTTCAGCGAAAAGACCGCCTCGCCCATCATCGGACCGCCCGCGACGATGCGCCCGCACTCCTCGTGCGCGCCGCAGAAATCCGCCACTTCGCGCAAAAGCGTCCCGTTCTTTACCCAGAGGTTCGCGGGGCGCTCCGCCGCGCCGCCCGAGACGGTCATCACCCGCTCGTAGCAGGGTTCCCCGCGTTCGCACGCCGCGTGTATCGCGTACGCCGTGTGCGCGTTGATGACGACGACGCCCGCGTCGGCGGGCAGTTTTCCCTCGGGCACCTTTCTGCCCGTGCAGGAATAGATGAGCTGTTTCTCCGCGCCCTGCGGGTAGCGGGTGCGCAGCGGCACGAGCGAGACGCCGTCCGTGCACAGCGGGCGCAGCCGCTCCATCGCCTCGGGCTTGTTCTTCTCCACGCCGATCAGCACGCGCGCCGCGCCGCAGGCGAGCTGCGCCAGCCTTGCGCCCGAAAGGATCTCCTCCGCATGCTCGCGCAGCAGCCTGTCGTCGCAGGTGATGTACGGCTCGCACTCCGCCGCGTTGACGAGCAGCGTATCCGCCTTCCCCTGCACGTTCAGCTTTGCCGCCGTGGGAAAGCCCGCGCCGCCCATGCCGACGATGCCCGCCGCCGCGATGCGCGCGAGCACCGCCCCGGGCGTGCGCTCCGCAAGGGGCGGGAGCGTGACGCTCTCGTCCGTAAAGTCGTTTTCGATGAGGACGTGCTCCGCCTTCTTGCCCGCAAAGGTGATGTGCGTGACGATCCCCTTCACCGTTCCCGCCACGGGCGAGAACACGTTTGCGGACAGCCCTTCCGCGGCGCGCCCGATGAGCCGGCCGCGCAGGACGCGCTCCCCCGCCTGTACGGCGGGAATCGCGGGCGCGCCGATATGCTGCGAGAGGGGCACCCAGACCTCCTTCGGGTCGGGCAGGCGGCCGATCGCCTCGTCTTTACTGTATTGTTTGCACCCCGCGGGATGCACTCCTCCGCCGAACCGAGCCAAACAAACCTCCGTACAGGGCGCCGGGGCGCCCGCTTCACCGATATATACCTTATTTTACCACATTTTCCGCACAGTGTAAAGAAAACCAAAACAAATTTCGGTTTCCCTTGCTATAAGCCCGCTTTATACCCGCTATCACGCGAACCCGCCTTCGCCGCGCGCAGCCCCTTTATACCCGAAGCAAACTGGTACAGAGAGAGCAGGCACAGGAACACGCCGAACCCGACGCGCAGCGCGCCGCCCGAAACATTCTGCACGAACAGCCCGCCCAGCACGGAGAGGAGCGTAGCGGGGACGATCATCCACAGCACGCCGCGCGTGTCTAAAAGCCCGTTCTCCGCATGAACGTGCAGCGAGACCGCCGCCATGGGAAGGAAGGTAAGCAGGTTCACGGACTGCGCCATGTGCTGCGGCACGCCGCACAGCACCGTGAGGATGGGGATGAGCACGCAGCCGCCGCCCATGCCCATGCCGCCGAGGACGCCGCCCGCAAGCCCCGCAAGAAGATAGACGAGAAAACGCACCGCTCCCCCTCCTCACACGATCATGCGCACGCCCGCCGCGAACATCACGGCGGCAAACACGAGCGTTGCGGCGGCGGGCGAAATGACGCCGAGCAGGTTCGCGCCCGCCGCCCCGCCCGCCAAAACGCCCAGCCCGACGGCGAGAAAGAGCTCCGCGTCGAACCAACCGCCCGCGAGATACACGGCGGCGCTCGCCAGGCAGACGGGCAGGATGATCAGGATCGCCGTCGCGTGCGCGACGAGCGGCGCCCTGCCGTTCGCCTGCAAAAGGGGGACGACGATCATGCCGCCGCCTCCGCCGAACAATCCGTTCACCGCGCCCGTCAGCATGCCCGCGCCGCACAGTTTCGCGATCTTTTTCACTTCTGTCATTTCCCCTCCTCTTCGGGCGGACGCCGCCCCTTTCCGCATTTATTTTATAGTTTGCGCCCGCGCGCGAAAATCATGAATGCGCGCGCCGTGCGCACCGCCCGAAACACGCGCCCGAAAAACAGGCGGCAAACGCAAAGAAATCCGAATTTTTCATCGTTTTTTTACTGTTATTGCTTGCTTTTAGACGCCTTTTATATTAAAATAAGATAGTACGATTTGAAAAGATTGTAATTTCTATTTCTCAATGCAAAAGGTGTTCTATGGCTAAAAGCAACAAATCCGCAAAGCTGAGGATCATTCCCCTGGTGCTGAGCATCCTCATGGTGCTCTCGTTCGGGCTGTTCGCTCTGTGCGCATGCTCGACGGACGACGAGGAGGACGACAGCTCGAGCGAGACCCGCACGGATACGCAGACTTTTTCCAATGCGGACTTCGAGTACTTTACGGACAGCGACGGCAGCTATGTGATCGGCAGCGCGGACAGTTGGACGAGCTCCTCCGTCTCCAACGACAGCAACGTGAGCGCCAGCTCCTCTTCCGCAAAGTCCGGCATCGTCGACACGGCGAGCAGTACCGTGTTCGACGAGACGAGCTGGGAAGCGTACAAAGACGATCCCGAAAACAGCACCTTCGACTGGAGCGGCTTCTATTACGCATACAAAGATTATGTGTACTATGACAGCCTCGACGAAGAGGATGATGCGGACGAGCTCGAGGACGCCGTCTATTATACCGACGTAGACAACTACTACGATATACCCGGATGGGACATCTACTCCGCCTATCTCGATTCGCTGAACACGGACGGGGAGAGCGGCGCAGACTTCACCGATTCGGACACCATCCTCAGCGACGAATACAAGGACGCGTTCATCGAGTATATCCGCGCCCTCAACCCCGGCACGCACTGGACGGGCAGCTACGATGAAGAGACGCTGAACGAGGAGAAGGGAACGCACGTTCTGATGCTGCACAACTACCGCACCGCAGGCTACGGCACGGCGATGCAGTACGCCTCTTCCTCCATCACCCTGCAGGCGGGCACGGCGGCGTCCGTTTCCGTCTGGGTCAAGACTTCCGACCTCACCTACAACGACGGCACGAGCGTTGCCGCCGGCAACCGCGGCGCGTTCATCGAGATCAGCAACACGGTGGGCGGCACCACGCAGGATTCGCTGGTCGTGCGCAACATCAACACCGAAGTACAGAACACTACGGGCGAAAACAACGGCTGGATGCAGTACACCTTCTATGTGCGCGCATCCTCCTATGCCGATACGACCTTTACGGTCAACCTCGGGCTGGGCAGGCAGGCGGCGGGCAACACCGCGAACTACTACGACTATGTGCAGGGCTACGCCTTCTTCGACGACCTGACTTACAATGTGTTCAAAGCGAGCGATTGGGACACCGTCGTCGGCGGTATCTATAACGGCGGCGACCTCGACGTCGACGGCGACGGCACGGAAGAGACGCCCGCCGCCGCGCAGAAGACATGCACGCTCGACACCTCTTCCCTCTCCGACAAGGGCAAATTCGACGCGCAGGACACCTCTCTCGGCAGCTATGCGACGGTGTTTGCGCTCGATCTGGACGAGCTGACCGACGCCGACGGCAGCGTGGCGACGCCCGTCACGATCAGCACGACCGCCGAAAAGACGACGGACGACCGCGGGAACACCGTCGACAGCTATCTGACCAACGGCAACTTGCTCTACGGCGACAACGACGGGACGCGCTCGGGCGTAAAGAGCGCCTCGGACATTACGGGCGGCTCCTATCCCGAGACCGTTCAAGACGACTTTGCGAATTTTGCGGATCTCCCCTTCGGGAGCAACAGCATCCTGATGCTGTACAGCGGCAAGGGCGCGCCCTACACCGCTGCCGTCAGCAACACTGCTTTCTCCGTCGCCAAGGGCGAGACGCTGATGGTCTCCTTCTGGGTCAAGACTTCGGACATGGCGAACGGCACGGGCGCGACGGTGACGCTCATCGACGGCGAAACGGAGACCGCGATTGGCGCGGTCGACACCACGACGCTCGACACCGTGGACATTTCCGACGACTACAACAAGACGGAGGACATTTTCGACGGCTGGCAGTTCTGCGCCTTCTATGTGACGAACCAGCAGGACAACTCGCTGACCTTCACTCTCGAGTTCTCCATCGGTCCCACGACGATCACGGGCACCTCCATCACGGACTATGTGCCGGGCTACGCGGCGTTCGCAAACCTTTCGACTTATAAGATGACGGACGAACAGGCAGAACTTGCCGCCACGGGCGACTATGCGGTATCCGTCGAGCTGACGGGCGATACCTATTCGGATGCGCCCACGTTCGACACCCCCGCCACCAACGACAAGTCTCTTGAGACCGGCATTGCGAACCCCGGCAACTACACGGGCGTATACGGCGGCAGCTACTACGTCGGCGGCAGCGACCCGAGCGTGAGCGACGGCCAGAACGTGCAGTCGGCGGAGATCTCCGCGGGGCTTCTGAGCCGCGACTATGCCTCCGACTATGCAGACGACGCGCAGAACGGGACTTGGGTAGACGTATTCGAGGCTGTCAACGACACTACAAATCTTCTCAGCAGCGACAACTGGTGGAGCGCGTATATCGGCGCCGACTGCACGCAGCCGCTCATCATCGCGAAGACGGTAGCGGATTCCTACGGGTTCGTCGCGAATACCGAATCCTCCGTCTCTACAAGTTCGTATGCGCAGGTCGTTGTCCGCGTCAAGCTCTCCCCTCACACGCGCGCAGCCGTCTACCTCATTGACACGACGGAGCCGGACATCAACGATCCCGCCGATGAAGGTAAGCTGCAGTATGCCGACAAACTCAAACACGAGACGGGCATCAGCTACCGCTACGATGAGGACGGCAACCTCGTCAACCTTGACCCCGACGACGATAACTTCGACAGGCGCGACAACATCCTCCTCTACTATCAGGACAACGGGCTGTGGGCGAAGGAGCGCAACTACACGGGCAGCGAGCTCTACGCGAACCTCTCCAACTACGAAACGGACGAGGACGGCAACCTGACCGACGGTGCGGACACGATCATCTACTATCTGCACGACGGCGCGTATTACCGCTACTACGATGCGGACAGCGACACCTATGAAGTCGAAGTCAAAGACTTCACGGAGGCGGGCATCGACCTCACGGGCGCGCAACTGCAGGCTACCTCCGAACACGACCTGTACCAAGTCGTAGAAAACGACACGGCAGACGTCTCCGGCTGGATCTATATCCGCTTCTTCATCGCGAGCGGTGACGAGAGCAAGAGCTACCGTCTCGAATTCTGGTCCGGCGACCGCGAGGGCGAGAGCGGCTCGACGACCGATGCCTCTGCGGACAGCGCGAACTACGTCATCTTCGACGTCGTGCAGTACAGCGACCTCGACGAGACCTCCTTCAACAACCTCATCGACGCGCAGATGACGACGCTTGCCAAAGCGCTGAACTACACCGACGCCGATGCGCTGGAAGAGGCATATCTCGCCGATCCCACGAAGTTCATGAACGGATTTACCGACAGCGATACCGTCGACGGCGAGCTCGTCTACTTCCATTACTCTCTGTACGACGACAACAGCTACGCGCCGTTCGACGCCGACCGCACGGACGGGGACGACCCCTATTCCTCGTACGACCCTACGTCCTACGAGAACACGGTCTCCTACCTCAAGTATTCCTTTGAGGATTCTGGCAGAACGTATTACGACACCTATGTGAACTATGCAGCAAGCGAAGTCAGCGTGTCCGATTCTTCGAGCAGCGACGATACGACCGACGAGGATACGACGCCCACGCCCGACTACAACATCTGGCTGCTCATCTCCTCTATCCTGCTCGCGGCGGCGCTCATCATCACCCTGCTTGCCCTGCTGCTGCGCAAACTGCTCTCCGGCATGAAGCGCAAGGGCGACACCAAGAAGGCGCCCGCATACAGCAACAGGCGCGAGATGTATATCCGCAAGCTCAGGCAGGAAGAAACGGAGCGCGAAGATGAACCCGAAGAGAACGAAGAAGATCTCTTCACCGACGCCGAGCTGTACAACGAAACGGAACAGCCCGAGGGCGAAGAGAGTAACGCGCCCGAGGAGAGCGGCACGGACGGCGAATCTTCCGAACAGAAAGACGGCGGCTCGTCCGATGACGGCAAAAACGAATAACGCGGAGACCTGTCCGCAACTGAAAAAGAGGATGCTCTGACGAGCATCCTCTTTTTTGCGCCCATGGGCGCCCCTGCCCAAATTTTATTGGCTTTGGCGCGGTCTCGGCGGCTTTGGCGCAGCTTTTTTGGTATTGGCGCGGTCTCGGCGGCTTTGGCGGAGTTTTTTTGGTACTGCCGCGGTCTCGGCGGCTTTGGCGGAGCTTTTTTGGGACTGCCGCGGTCTCGGCGACTTTGGGCGCAGTTTTTTTGGTACTGCCGCGGCTTCATTGGCTTACAGCTTCCATTGGTTCTCGCGAGAAAAATATTGCCGCAAAATACAGCCGCATTTGCAGAAGTTTTGCGTGCAGGACGACCTCTGCCGCGGCGCCGCGGTTTTGTACGAGCTGAGACTTCCGTACACGAAAAAACAGGCGGTACAACCGCCTGTCCGCTTTTTCTCGCAGACTGCACCGGCAACAGTGTGCCGCCCGACCGACAGTCTCGCACCGCAAAAGCGGCGGCAGGCAGCATGTTCAGCCCGCCTGTTTGCTTTTTCCTGCCGCACCGCAAAAGCGGCGGCAGACTGAATGTTCAGCACAGCCTGCGGCGCAGCCCTTTGGGCAGATGATTTTTCAGCGTCCCACCGACGCTCTTTGCAAGCCCCAGGGCATAGCCGCCGTACGTCACGGCGCACCAGCCGCGCAGAGCAGGTCCTGTAAGTTGTTCGCCCGCAAAATACCGTGCAGCGCTCTCTTCGTCCAGCTCTATACGGCTTTTGAAAGGACAGGCGGGCGCGGCGAGTGCGAGCGCGTGCGACGGCTCGAACCGCTCCCCTCCCTTTATTTCGCCGAGTTTCAGCCCCGCACGCAGGACGCGGATACCATGAAGCGGCGGCAGCTCTTCGGGCAGAAGGCAGAGCGCATCCCCGAACCGCGCGATCGTGCCCCCTGCCGAACCCTCCATGTATTCGCCTTCAAATCTGCGGAAGAGCGCGAGAGAGCGCCTGTCTGCCTGCGGTATCCGCTCCCGAGCGGCGGGCGGCGCATTTTCTTTAGACGATGCGAACAGAGCGGCATAGTGCCCCTCTCCCCGCACGCGGTGCGGATACAGCTTTGTTTCGGAGAGCAGGGAAAACTGCGGGAAAGTGCGCGCAAACCAGCGCGCATTCTCCTCATCCTCCTCTTCGGAAAAGGTGCAGGTGGAATAGACGAGTTTCCCGCCCGCCGCAAACATAGCAGCCGCGCTCTCCAAAATCTTTTTCTGCCGCGCCGCACACATGCGGACGTTCTCCTCGCTCCACTCCACGGCTGCGGCAGGTTCTTTGCGCAGCATGCCCTCGCCCGAACAGGGCGCGTCGACGAGGATCTTATCGAAATACCCGCCCCACCGCATGGCAAGCTCCGCGGGGTCGGCGCAGGTCACGACGGCATTGACGACGCCCAGCCGCTCGACGTTCTGCAAGAGCACGGACGCGCGGTCGGGAACTTTTTCGTTGAGGACGAGGACGCCCCTGCCGCACATTGCCTGTGCAAGCTGCGTCCCCTTCCCGCCCGGCGCGCTGCATAGATCGAGCACGCGCTCACCGGGGCGCACGTCCAGAAGCGGCGCGGCGCACATGGCGCTCGGCTCCTGCACATAGTACAGGCCCGCGTCGTGGTAGAAACTGCGCCCCGCCTTTTCGGCGGCAACCAAAAAGCCGTTCCTCTCCCAGGAAACCTGTTCGAGCGGGAACGGCGATATTTTTTTAAATTCTTCCGCTGAAATTTTCAGCGTGTTGACGCGCAGTCCGCGCACGGGCGGCTCGTGCAGGCACGCCTCGTAGGCGAGATATTCCGCGCCGAGCTGTACGCGCATGCGCGAAAGGAACCGTTCGGGCACGTTCATGTCGGCAATTCCGCCCCCAGCATCTGCTGCAACTCCGAAAGAGTATAAATTTCCCCGATCTGCCCCGCGTCTTTGAGCTTTCGCGCCGTCTCCGCGCGGGGGCTTGCATCGTCCTCGCCCGTCACGAACACGTTACAGCCCGCAAGTTTGAGCGAATATTTCCCGCCCCTTTTTACGATCTCTTTGACGAGCCCCTTCGCAAGAGGAACTTCCTCTTCGATACAGCGTGAAAAACTGAACTTTTTCCCCTTCAGCTCCTCGCTCTGCGGGCGCACGCGGTAGCCGTACACAAAGTCGTTGAACTTGGAGCGGCGTTCGCCGCGCTCGCGCTTTTGCCGCCTCTTTTCGGCGAGATATTCGCTCCGCCGCTGCGACACGCAGCCCGAATACTGCCCGTTCGCGATCCTGCCCAAACGGATGCCGTATTTTTGCAAAAGCTCCGGCACCGTGCAGCCGTCATGCTCGCACATCTCCTGCGCGACGCGCATGGTCGCATAGGCGTCGTCCGCCGCGCGGTGCGGCGTATAGTCGATCTCAAAAATTTTGGTCAGCGCCTCCAGCCCCATCTGCTTGTCAAACGTCTCCGTCATCGCCATGTACAGCACCTGCGTATCCGCAAAGCGGAAACGGAAGGAGGGAAGGTGGTAGCGGCGCGTCTCGAGGTTGAGGTACTTCACATCGTTCATCGCGGCGTGCCCGAACACGAGCTTATCCTCTCCTTCGAGGAGCTCTTTGATGCGCGGATAGAACTTTTTGAAATCGGGCAGCTTGGAAAAACTGTCATAGTCGTACGGGAGCACGATACCGCCCCCGCCGCGGTTGTCGGTGAGGTGGAACCGCCCGTTCGGGTTGATGAGGATGTCCTCTTTTTCCAGAATATTGAACTGCTCGTCTGCCACACAGTAGCCAAAAACGCAGATCTTCGCCACGTTTTTGTAGACGCAGGCGCACTCGATGTCAAAAAAAACGTACTTCATACAGCCGCCGGAGTGTAAATCTTCTCTGCTGAAAATTATAGCACACATTCCGACGATTGTAAAGTTATTTGCGCTGGCGCGGCAGGAACAGAAAAAGACTTTCCCGCACGGCACGGGAAAGCGCGCGGGACCGCAAAATACGGTCCCGCGCGCGTCCTCTCTTATTCCGCTGTTACGCGCCTTTTTTTGCCGCGCGCACTGTTCCGCTGTTGCGCGCCCTTGCTGCGCGTTCTGTTAAGCGTTTACAGGCTTTGATACGCGTTCTGTTATGGTTTATGCGCCCTTGATGCGCGCGACGTCCGCATTCGCCTCCTCCCGCCCGCTCAGCTCGCGGATGGGATGCGCCTTCTCTTCAAAGCGGTAATCTTTTCCGAATTTTTTGATCGTCTTTTCGATGACCGTGTGACTCGCAAGGCTTCTCACGTTGCCCTGCACGCTGCGGTTGTACCCGAAAAAGCGGTAGCTGTCGGGCAGTTCGTTTACGTCGGCAAAGCTCTCGGAGTGCCCCGTCAGGCGCACGCTTTTGAGCACTTCGCGCACATACCCCTTCTGCGGCGCGAACTTGACGGGCTCGGGGAAGGCGCCGCCCTCGGGGAAGATCTGCTGCCAGACCTTGCCCTCGTACTTTTCCATCATGTCCGTGGCAAATTTGAGGTGCGAGAGCTCTTCCTCAAAGTGCATCTGCCAGATCTCGCGGATACGCGCGTCCGTCTCGTCCTGCATGCACGACCAGTACAGATAGCACTCCGTGTACTCGTGCATGACCATGCAGGTGAACATGTCCACCGTGGGGTCGGAGAGGCAGCCGTAGCCCGTGACGTGCTGTTCCTCGATCATCGCGATCTCCGAATACAGCTTTCTGCCCAGCTCCGTATCGTAGAGGTTCGCAACGTTGAGGTAGTAGTTCATCGTCTGCTGTTCTGCCGCCGTGATGATGGCAATGTTGAGGCGGGTGACGGGGTCGTTCAGGAAGTTGTTGATATAGAACCGCACGTCGTCCCCGGGATGGCGCGCCTCGGCGACGGTCGGGCGCCCGGGCATGATCTCCGTATAGCAGCCGACCAGCTTTTCGGCATGCACGCCGCGCTCGAAATCCAGAAGGTCCGCATAGCGGTACAGGTGGTCGAAGTCCTCTAAGAGCGCGAAGTCGAGCTGCTTTTTGACGTAGCTGTTCTTTTCGCGCTGGGCAAGGATCGCCGTGAGGTCGACGGCGAGCTGTTCGTAGCCGATCGTGTGTTCGAGAATAGTCTCGTTGCGGGGTTTTAAACAGGCGATGCGCTTTTGCTGCTGCTGTTCGCCGCGGCGGATGAGCGCCATCCCGCGGCGCACCTCGTTGTTTGCGCAGTGGCGCGACCAGCGCGCCGTGTTCCAGATCGCCTCGAACTCCGTGCCGTTCATCAGGATCATGCGCACCCGCGTATAGGGGTCGACTGTCTCCTTGTCATAGGGCCTGACGTTGATGCTCTTCCAATTTTTGTAGGTCTTGTTGATGTCCTTTGCCTTTTCCTCAAAAGGGTTCATGGTGTTCCTCCTAAGATTTTGAAATTATTATTGTCCGCCCTCCCTTTTCCTATTCAAAATATTGCAAAACGGGCGGATTTTTGGTACAATACACTGTGAAAAACATACAGGAGGCGCACCGTGCTCACCGCGATCGTCGCCATGCAAAAGGAGGCGGACGCCCTGCTCTCGCAGGCGGATTCCGTCCGCGAAAGCTCCCTCTTCGGCAAAAAGATATTTGAGGGAACAGCCTTCGGGCAAACCTTTGCGCTCGTTCTCTCGGGCGTCGGCAAGACGAACGCGGCCGCCGCGGCAATGCTCGCAGTCTCCGCGCTCGGCGCAAAAAAACTGCTGAATTTCGGGCTGGCGGGCGGCATCGGCGACGCCGCTCCTCTCTTCGGCGTTCTGCACGTCGTGCGCGCCGTGCAGTGTGACTTCGACCTGAGCGAAGTCAACGGCACGCCGAAGGGCACGCTCAACGAATACGGCACCCCCTACTTTGCGCTCACCGCGGGCGCAAGCGCATTCCCTTCGGCGACGCTCGCCACGGGAGACAAGCTGACGAGCTCGCTCGCCGACCTGCCCCTGCTGCGCGCGCTCGGCGCCGACGTGCGGGACATGGAGGGCGCGGCGATCGCGCACGTCGCACATTTTACGGGCGTGCCGCTGACCGCCTATAAAGCGATCTCCAACCGCGTGGGAGGTAGCGCGACGGAAGAATACGCCGCGCTGAAAGAACGCGCGCTGGACGCGCTGGCAGAAAATATGCGGACGATTTTTACGGAGGCGGCAGATGGAGGAATTTAAGATCGCATCCTTCCAAAAGGACCACGACAGGCTGCAGCCGGGGTTCTATTTTTCGACGCTGCAAAGGGGCGTTGCCACGTTCGATCTGCGCTTTAAAAAGCCGAACGCGGGAGACTTTCTCGCGCAGGCGGCGCTGCACAGCATCGAACACATGCTCGCAACGGCGCTCCGCGCGGGCGCGTGCGGAGCGCACATCCTCTACTTCGGCCCCATGGGCTGCCGCACGGGATTCTACCTTCTCACCGAGGGCATGACCTGCCGTGCAGCGCTCTCCGCCGCAAAGGACGCGATTCGCGCGGCGCTCGGAATGGAGCGCGTACCGGGCGCGGAAAAGCGGGAGTGCGGCAACTATCTCGAGCACGACCTTGCGGGCGCAAAGGCGGAACTTGCCGCCTACCTCGCCCTATTGCACGCCCTGCCCGAAGAGGCGGTCACACACGAAGAGATGCGGCTCTCTGCGGAGGTGAACAGATGATAAAGCTCGGCGGCGGCTGGGACGAGGCGCTCGCGCCCCTGTTCGCAGACGAAAAGTACAAGGCGATCCGCGAATTTCTGAAAAAGGAGTACACCTACCACATGGTGTACCCCGACATGTACGATATTTACAACTGTTTCCGCTACACGCCGCTCGCGAACGTGAAAGTCGTCCTGCTCGGGCAGGACCCCTACCACAACGTCGGGCAGGCACACGGGCTCTGCTTTTCGGTGCGGGAGGGCATCGAACAGCCCCCTTCGCTCGTCAATATCTTCAAGGAACTGCACGACGACCTCGGCTGCCCTATTCCAAAGACGGGCGATCTCACAAAGTGGGCGAAACAGGGCGTGCTCCTTTTAAACACGGCGCTGACCGTGCGCGCGCACATGGCGAACTCGCACAAAAACTGCGGCTGGACGTGGTTCACGGACAGCGTCATCAGCCTTCTGAGCGAAAAAAAGGAGCACCTCGTGTTCCTCCTGTGGGGCGGGAACGCGCGCTCCAAAAAGCCGCTCATCGACGGCTCGAAACACCTCATCCTCGAATGCGCGCACCCCTCGCCGCTCTCGGCGTACAACGGATTTTTCGGGTGCAGGCACTTCTCCAAAACGAACGCCCACCTCGAAAAAAACGGCATCGCCCCCATCGACTGGGACCTGACGCGCCCCTGAAATCATCCAGCAAAACCATTTTATCGGAGGAACTTCATGAAATACATCATCGTTTTGGGCGACGGCATGGCGGACTACCCGCTGCCCGCCCTCGGCAACAGGACGCCCCTGCAATGCGCAAAAAAGCCCGCCATTGACGCGCTGGCGGCAAATGCGGAAGTCGGATTGTGCAGGACGGTGCCGCAGGGGTTCAAGCCCGGCAGCGACGTCGCCAACCTCTCCGTGCTCGGCTATGACCCGCACGACTGCTATACGGGCAGGTCGCCGCTCGAGGCGGTCTCCATCGGCATCGCGCTCAAGGACACGGACGTGACCCTGCGCTGCAACCTCGTCACCCTCTCGGACGAAGAGAACTACGAGGACAGGACGATGCTCGATTACAGCGCGGGAGAAATTTCCACCGCCGAGGCGAGAGAGCTCATCGCCGCGCTGAAAAAGGAGTTCGACGGCAGCGATTTCACCCTGTATGCGGGCGTGAGCTACCGCCACTGCCTCGTTGCGGCGAACGGAAAAACGGGGCACGACTTCACGCCCCCGCACGACATTTCGGGCAAACCCGTCCGCGCACATCTTCCGAAAGGTCCCTGCGCGGAGACCTACCTTGCCATGATGAAACGCTCGGCGGAAGTTCTCAAAGGCCACCCCATAAACCGCGCGCGCGTCGCCGCAGGGAAGAACCCCGCAAACTCCGTCTGGTTCTGGGGCGAGGGCACCAAGCCGCAGCTTGAAAACTTTGAAAAGAAGTTCGGCGTGAAGGGCGGCGTCATCTCCGCGGTCGACCTTGTGAAAGGCATCGGCATCCTCGCGGGCATGCGCATCATCGAAGTTGCGGGCGCAACGGGCAATTATGACACGAATTTTGCAGGCAAGGCGCAGGCGGCGCTCGACGCGCTCAAATACGGGCTGGACCTCGTGTATATCCACATGGAGGCGCCAGACGAATGCGGGCACCAAGGGGACGCGGCGCATAAGATCTACTCCGTGGAGCAGATCAGCGAGACGGTCGTGCGGCGCATCTGCAGGGAGCTGGACGCGGCAGGCGAACCGTACCGCATGCTGATCTGCCCCGACCACCCCACGCCCATCGCCATCCGTACGCACACCGCGGACCCGATCCCCTACCTGCTGTACGACAGCACCGCGCAGATCGGCTGCGGCGCAGAAACGTACGACGAGGAGGCAGCCAAAAACACGGGGATCTTCCTCGACGCGGGCACAAAGCTCATGCAAAAGCTGCTCGCAAAATAAGTTTTGCCTTTTCCGCGCCCGCCTTGCGGACTCTGCCGCAAGGCGGGCGGCTCTGTATCTGCGCCGCAGACCGCTACGCTTATTCTGCCCGTCGCGTATGCCGCACACGTAAGGCGGGCGATTGCCGCGTGCGCCTCATACATAAGGCTGGCGCTCTGCGTGGCCGCCGCGGGCGCCGCGTACATAAGGCAGGCGGGCATGGTTGCCGCGTGTGCCGCATGCATTCGGTTTTAAAATTCTGCGGCGCAAAATGCGCTGAAACGCTTGCATTTTTTCTGCTGCTGTTGTATAATAATATGGCAACTTATGATTGCGGGAGTCGCCTAATGGTATGGCGTCAGCTTCCCAAGCTGATTCCCGCGGGTTCGATTCCCGTCTCCCGCTCCAAAAAAACAGTGCGAAAACCATTTTTTCGCACTGTTTTTGCTTATTTTTCCCATGTTTTTAAACAGCTAAAAGACTGTACCCCCAATTATCCCCAAAAATTATTATACCAAAAGCCTGCTTTCTCTTCCCGCCACATAGGCGGGTTTTGCTGTACTTCTAAGTTTGGGAACTGTTTTTCTCTCATTGAAAAAAAACACATAAAAGCGCCCGCGGGATTCATCCCGCGGGCGCCGCGCTGTTTTATGAATGAAACTTACATATCTATGCTGGTAAGGTCGCTGTAACGATCCTCGTAGAGGGTCACGCTGACTTCTTCAAGTGCGTTCAGAAGGTCGTTCTGCTTCTCCTCCGTGTACGAAGAGATGACCGAGGACTTCATCGACTGGTAGAAGTAGTAGGAGAACGTCCCCTTCTCGTTGCGCTGCGTATAGACGAACCCGTCATTGGTATCGTCATTGTCATCGCTGTAATACACGAGCCCGCCGTCATAGGTGAAGGTCACATAGATGAGGTGCCAGCCGTAGTCGGTCGCGACGACGCAGTACGAACCCGTGCCATAATTGCTGTCATTGATCAGATACTGCGCGGCATATTCGAACTCTGCAACGTAATCGGTCGCCTCCTGCTGCGTCTCGATCGAATAGCCGTAATAGGTATTCAGCGCCGCCGTATCCGTCGTATAGGCGAACATGAGTTCATTCACCGCGGACAGCGCCTTGTACGAGATGTTGTCTTTGACGAGATACTCCGCAGAGGAAATATCGCTCACGCCGCTGACTTTACCCGTATAGTAGATCGCGAAGGAATAATCGTTCTTATTTGTCTTCCAAAGCGTTTCGATCTGCGAAGCCGTAATCTTCTCAAACTTATCTTTTTGGGAAGTTCCGCTCGCCACCGTATCCCCGGCGATATAGTTGATATACGCCTCAAACTCCGTGATGAACGCATCGACCGGCAGATCCTTGGGATCGAGGTCATAGGTCTTTTTCTCTTCGTCATAACTCACGGTGCCGTTGTACGGATATTTCCCCGCATAGCGGTCGATCCCGTCGCGGGATTTTGTGAGGCTGTCCTCGAAGAAGAGATAGGCGTCCCCCCTTTCCGGATAGCCGTAATATTCGGTGTACCCCGCATCCGCCGCCTTGAAACTGTAATCCTCTGCCCCGTTGAACCAGCTCTCGCGCTGGTCGGTCGCCGTGATGTGCTGATACAGCGATGCGCGCGCGGCGTAATATTCCGCGGTGTCGCTGCCGTACTGCGCCTGCAATTCGGAGAGAGCAAGCTCCTGGTTTGTGTTGAACGGCAGCAGAATGTTGTAGACAAACCCGTACTTGCCTTCGGGAGAGTACACAATAAAGGAAGTATCCGAAACGCTGTCCATCGTGGTCGTGAAATCGGATTCGGACGAGACCTGCTGCGTTGCGACAAGCTCGTTGTACGCATTCTGCAAAAGCTGCGCCTCGATCGCATCGGACATCGTCAGATCGATCGTGGAGGAGAATTTCGTGATGATGAGCTGTTCGAGCTGCGATTTGAGTTCCGTCGAATAATATTCGAGCTGCATAACGTCGGAGACGGATTCGTCGTCGCCGATGAGGTTGTTCGAGCGCAGCGCGCTGATGAAACGCGCATAGGCGAGGCGGCGCGTCGAACGGCTGGAGTCGTCCACCGTCTCATATTCGCCGCAGTCGGTCGCCTCGTTCAACCCCGTATAAACTTCGTACTCCGTGGGATAGTAATAGTCGTTGAGCGTGTCCGCACCCGTAGGCGTTGCGCGGTCGTCGCTCGTTTCATCCGTCGTTTCGGCGTTGATGATGTCCTCTTCATACGAATCGATCGCCGAATTGATCGCGTTCTTGACGAGATAATGCGCGTACGCGATCTCGGCATCGGTGAGGAAATACGAGTACCCCGCGATCGCCGCTTCGTCCGCGGTGAGATCCTCGCCGCCGATCACCGCGAGATACCCCGAGACGCTCAGATCCTTATTCATGCGGTAGCCGTCGGAACCGTCGATCTGCGTATAACCCGCGTCGGTCGCGGACAGTTCGAAAAGATCGACGTAATCGCTGTCCACGGTGATCTCGTCCGCACTCAGATAGTACAGCGTCGCAAACTGCGAGACCACTTTGCGGTCGGCAAGCGCCGTGATGAGAAGATCGAACGTCTCCGCGTAAGAATACCCGGAAGAGATATAGTTGTATCCGTAGCTCAGAAAATAGGTGACAAGGTCGCGCTTGTACACTTCATCCGTCGAAACGATGGAACCGAGGCTGCCGCGCACTTCGTCGGACAGCACAACGCCCGTGCCGAGCGCCGTAAAAGCATCGTCCAGTTCCTCGGTGTTATCTGCCACGTTCACTTCCGCGACGACCTGCGCCATATCGCGCTCGTTGTCCGTCTCGAGCAGATCGCACCCCGCAAACATGCCGAGCGAAAACGCCAGCGCCAACAGTGCGCAAATTGTCAGTATGAGTTTCCTCTTCATAAATACTCCGCAATCCTTTTAGAATAGCACATAGTTTATTATACCGTATTTACAGGCGAAAAGCAATCGTATTTTTATGAAAATCACGTTAAAATGCTGAATTTTTCGGTCAGGCGTCCTCCGTGCCCGCCTTTTCCGCGGTGCGCAGGAACTTGGTCATCGCCAGCATGACCGAACGCGCGTCCTTCCCGCCGCCGAAGGCGAGGACGGGGCTCTTGCTCATCTCCAGCCGCACGGACGGGAACGCGTCGAGCGCTGCCGAAAGCCGCTTGTCCGCAAGGGAATTTACCGACGGCAGTTCCAGCTCGCCGCCCTTGGCGCTCACCGCGATCCTGCGGACGTTGAACTTCGCCGCCGCCGCCTTCAGAACGGCGATGACGAGCAGGTTCAGGACCTCCTGCGGGAGCTTGCCGTACGTCTCTTCCAGCGAGTCGCACACGCGCTTGTAGTCGGCGACCGACCGTATCTCCGCGATCTGCTTGTAGCAGTCCAGCCGCGACGCGCTCGCCTCGATGTACGATTCGGGGATGAACGCATCCGCGCGAATATCCAGCTCGGCAACGGTCTGCTCCTCGCCCGTCAGCTCCTCCTTGAGGAGTTTGGAGTACAGCTCATAGCCGACCCTGTCCATGTGCCCGTGCTGCTGCCGCCCGAGCACGTTGCCCGCGCCCCGTATCTCGAGATCGCGCGCGGCGATCTTGAACCCGCTCCCAAGCTCTGTAAATTCCATGATCGCTTTCAGCCGTTCGACCGCCGTCTGCGTCATCACCTTTTCGGGCTTGTAAGTAAAGTAGGCATGCGCCAGCACCGAGCCGCGCCCCACCCTGCCGCGGAGCTGGTAGAGCTGCGAGATGCCCAGCCTGTCCGCGTCGATGACGATGAGCGTGTTCGCGCGGGGCAGGTCGATGCCGTTTTCGATGATCGTCGTCGAGACGAGGATGTTCGTCTTTCCCTCATAAAAGCCGAGGATGCCGTTTTCGAGCGCCTCGCGCTCCATCCTGCCGTGCGCGACGCACAGCTTTCCCTCGGGCACGATCTGCGCGATCTTCGCGGCAAAGGTGTGCAGGCTCTCGACGCGGTTGTACAGGATAAAGACCTGCCCGCCGCGCGCGAGCTCACGCACGCATGCGTCACGGATGAGCGTCTCCGTCTCCTCCACCACATACGTCTGCACGGGCAGGCGGCTCGCGGGCGCCGTCTCGATCGTCGAAATGTCGCGGATGCCCGCAAGAGACATGTGCAGCGTGCGCGGGATGGGCGTCGCGGTCATGGTCAGGCAGTCCACGTCACGCTTGATGTCCTTGAGCTGCTCCTTGTGTTCGACGCCGAACCGCTGTTCTTCGTCCAGAACGAGCAGCCCGAGGTCGCGGAATTTCACGTCTTTGGACAGCAGCCTGTGCGTGCCGACGATGAGGTCGATCTCCCCTTTTGCGAGCGAGGCGAGGATCTGATCCTGTTCGCGCGGCGTTTTAAAGCGGTTGAGCGCTTCCACGCGCACGCCGAAAGGGGCAAAGCGTGTCTTCGCCGTCTCGTAGTGCTGGCGGCACAGAACGGTGTTCGGGCACAGGAGCGCCGCCTGTTTTCCGTTGAGGATGGCAAGGTACGCCGCGCGGAAAGCGACCTCCGTCTTGCCGTAGCCGACGTCACCGCACAGCAGCCTGTCCATGACCTTGCCCGAACACATGTCCGCCTTGATCTCCGCCGCCGAGGAGAGCTGGTCGGGCGTCTCCTCATACGGGAACGCCGCTTCGAACTCCTCCATCTGCTCGGGGAAGGGGGCACAGGCGAACCCCTTCTTCTGCGCACGCTCGGCATAGAGCTGTTTCAAGTCGAACGCCATCTCCTTAAGAGACGCCTTGACGCGCTGTTTGACCTTTTCAAACTCCGCGCCGCCGAGCTTGCTCAGCGCGGGCGTCTCCCCGCCCATGTAGCGGGAGAGGATGTCCATCTGCTCGACGGGAACGTACAGCACGTCGCCGCCCTTATATTCGAGCGCGACGTACTCCTTCGTGCCGTCCGTCGTGCTGATCGTGCGCGTGCCCGTGATCCTGCCCACGCCGTGCGTCTCGTGCACGGCGTAGTCGCCCACCTCGGGAGAGGTGAACAGGTCGTTCCGCCGCCTGCGGATGCGCTTTTTCACCGCGGACTTCACATACAGGTCGCCCGTGCCGATGATCGCGACCTTCTGCTCGTGCAGGATGACGCCGCGCTCCAGCTCTTCGGTGAGCACGGCAATGTTTTTCAGACCCTCGAGCGAGGGCGGACAGTCGCCGAAGGGCAGCCCCTCGTCCGCGAGCATGTCCTTCATGCGCTGCGCGCGCGCAGCCGTGCCGCACCAGAGCATGACGCGGTAGCCCGTCTTCAGCCAGTTTTTCAGGTCGGTGACCAGCGTGGGAAAGCTATTTAGATACCTGCCGCAGGGCGTGGCGTGCAGGTTGTAGATGCGGACGGGATCGAACAGGCGCAGCGCGGAGGCGAACGTCTGCACCGCCGCGACGCGCGAAGAGCGCACAAGCGCGAGAAAGTCCTCTTCTCCCATGAGCTGCCGCTCGGAGAAGGAAAAGACCTCTCCGCCCTGCCGCAGACGGGCAAAGCGCTCCGCGTGCTCGCGCGTGAGCGCGTCCAGCCTGTCCGAAAGCGGTTTGCACTCGTCGAAGAGGTACAGGCAGTCGCCGAAGAAGGCGCGGAAATCCGTCTTGTGCCGCAAAAGAGGCATGAGGAAGGATGCGCCCGCAAACGCCTCTCCCCCCTCCAGCCGCGCAGAGAGTTCGCCCGCGATCGTCTGCGCGCGCTCGTAGGCGGCGACGTCGCGGAAGGAGGAGAGCTCACCAAACAGCGCGTCCTTGATCTTCCCGACCTCGTCCGCGTCGATGCGGACGTCCGTCGCGGCGGGCAGTTCGACGGCGGACACGAGGGGCAGGCGCTCCCCCGTGACAAAGTTATACGGTTTGATCTTCTCCACCGTGTCGCCGAAAAAATCGACGCGCACGGGGTTTTCCGCACCGACGGGGAAAATATCCAGAATGTCGCCGCGCAGGGCGAACATGCCCGCGCTCTCCACCGTGCCCGCACGGGCATAACCCAGCCCGACTAAGAGACGCGGAAGGGCGGCAAAGTCGATCTCCTCCCCCTCCCGCAAAACGATCGCGGGGACGTCGTCGGGGAAGAGCTGCAGAAGGCTCTCCACGTCCGCGACGACGAGGCGGGTGCCCTTTCGCACTTTTCGCAGAGCCGTGAGCCTGCGGAAAAGCGCGTCTTTGGAGACTGCCTCTTTATACAGCAGCACTTCGTCCTTTGCGCACAGGAGTGCGACCTCCTCCCCCGCAAAGGCGGCGATCTCCGCAGCCATGCGCGCGGCGTTCGGCGCGCTGTCCGTCACATAGACCACCCGCCCCGTCGTGCATGCCGCCGCAAGCAGCGCTTTGTAGGCGTCCGAAACGCCGAAAACCGCCGTCGGCGTGCCGAGGCGGAGGTCTTCTTCTATGGCGAGGCAGTCCCCGCCGAGATTATGCGGATTGAAAAAATCTTTGGGCATAGCTGTTTCCCTGACGGGAAAAAATCATTTTGATTCGTGCGCGGGGTTGAAACGGGTCATCACCTGCCCGATGTCGCCGCTGCGCGCAAACTCGATCGCCGCATCCGCCGCGTCCGAACAGGCGTCCGCGAACAGCGGGTAGTCGTCCGTGCGGATATTCGCGAGCACATAACTGATGATCGGGATATTGACCTCGGGGTCGCGGATGCCGATGCGGATGCGCGCGAAGTCGCCGCCGCCCACCTCCGCCAGGATGCTGCGCATGCCGTTGTGCGTGCCCGCACTGCCGCTCGCGCGGATGCGGATCTTCCCCTTCGGCAGGTCGTAGTCGTCATAGATGACCAGAAGGTGCGAAAGGTCGCACTTGTATTTGGCAAGGAGCTGTTTGACCGCCCTGCCGCTCGCGTTCATGTAGGTGACGGGGCGGGCGAGGATGACCTTCTCCCCGCCGACGTTCGCCTCGGCGACGGACGCCTCGCACTCCTTTTTCTTGAACTTTACGCCCAGCTTTTCCGCCGCCTCGCCCACGGCGAGAAAGCCGAGATTGTGGAAGGTCTTTTCATATTTTTTCTCGGGATTGCCGAGCCCCACAATGATATACATGACCGTTGCTCCGTAACCGTCCGCCGCGTATCCGCTATACGCGCGAACGCCGCCTCTCCTTGTCTGCGCCGCACCCGCCATACGCGCGAACGCCGCGTTTCATAGAACGCGGCAGGTTTCGACCGTAAAATGATGGATTTTTAAGGTTCTGTAAAAATCAAATTGCGCGTTTCAAAATCGCGTTTTAAATAATAAGTGGTTTTAAATAATCAAACTGCGCGTGCCAAAATCGCGTTTTAAATAATAAATGGTTTTAAATAATCAAATTGCGCGTCCGAAAACCACGCTTTTCGGAAAATGGGTGAATGCGCTTTCAATAATCTTTCGCGCAAGGAAAATCACACTTTTCCGCAGCGCAACCCTGTTTGCGCGCAAGAGCTCTTGCAGGAAAGGTGAATGCGCCGCACTTCTATAATGGTGTGCCCCATAAGGTGCGGCGCAGAGGAAAACCTCCTTTGTCCCGAGCATAGCGAGGGCAATGGGGTTGTCCTCAAATTCGCAGCAAATCGCAGCCGACAGCTCGGTGAGATTTGCGCGAGCGGGTTTAGTCGTAGATCTTCGACATCGGCTTGTCGAGGTACACGTTCTCGATCGCCGCGGCAAAAATATCCGCAACGGAAATGACTGTGATCTTATCCAATTTCTTTTCGGGCGGCAGGTCGATGGTATTGAGGACGGCAAGCTCCTTGATGGGCGCCGCCGCAAGCCGCTCGATCGCGGGGCCGCTGAACACGGCGTGCGTGCAGCCCGCGTAGACTTCCTTCGCGCCGTGATCCATCAGCGCTTTCGCGCCCTGGCAGATCGTGCCCGCCGTGTCGATCATGTCGTCGATCATCAGGCATTTTTTGCCCTCGATGTCGCCGATGATGTTCATGACCTCCATCACGTTCGCCTTGGGGCGGCGCTTGTCGATGATCGCCATCTGGCAGTTGAGCTTCATGGCGACGTTGCGCGCGCGGGTGACAGAGCCGATGTCCGGCGAAACGACGACGAAATTTTCGTCGATGATCTTTTTATTCCTGAAATAATTATACAGCGTGGGCCCGCCGAGCAAATGGTCGAGCGGGATATTGAAAAAGCCCTGTATCTGCGCCGCGTGCAGGTCCATGGTGAGCACCCTGTCCGCCCCGGCGGCGGTGATGAGGTCTGCAACGAGTTTTGCGGTGATGGGGTCGCGCGAACGCGCCTTCCTGTCCTGACGGGCGTACCCGAAATAGGGAATGACCGCCGTGATGCGCCCCGCGCTCGCGCGGCGGGCGGCGTCGATCATGATGAGCAGTTCCATCAGGTTGTCGTTGACGGGTGCGGACGTGGACTGAATGATAAACAGATCCCTGCCGCGCACCGTTTCATCCAGATGCACAGCGGTCTCTCCGTCCGAAAATCTGCCCACTTCCACGCCGCCGAGCTCTGTATTGAGCTTTTTGGCGATCGCCTCCGCGAGAGGGCGGTTGGAATTGCCCGCGAAAAGTTTGATCTCTTTGCCGTGCGTTATCATGCGTACCTCCGAAAAAACGCTATGCGCTGCCGCGCATACCGCGATTTTACCGCTGCTAAGAATACCGAAACTGAACTACGACGGCTTTTTTAAGAAAAAAGAAAAGCCGGACGGAACGCTCTGCCCCGTCTCCCCCCGTGCGCCGCCGCGGGCACTCCCGCAACGTTCACCCGCGGTTTTCCCCGCGCGCTCTGCACACAGTCCTATTGTAAATTGTTTACAGAAATTAGTCAACCGTTTCGCGCCCGTGCCCGCAAATTTCTTCCGCGCCGCACAAAGCGTCCCTCCCGCCCGCAGACTCCCCTTCCGCCCGCTTTTTCGCGGCGGTGCGTTCGCGCATGGCGCGGAAAAAGCCGCTCAGGATCTGCGAGCACTCCGCCTCCAGCACGCCGCCTTCCACCCCGACGGTGTGATTGAGAAGGTTGCTCGCCGCAAGTTCCTTCGTCATCGACCTGCCCTTCTGCTCGTACGCGCCGAAATACACCTTGCGGATACGCGCGTTGAGCGCCGCGCCCATGCACATGGGGCACGGCTCCAAGGTGACGTACAGGTCGCAGTCCTCCAGCCGCCAGCTCTTCAGTTTTTTGCAGGCGCGGTCTATGGCATACATTTCGGCGTGCGAGCTTGCAAGCTGCGTCCTTGCCCTGCGGTTGTAGCCCGAGCCGATGATCTTCCCCTCGTACACGACGACCGCGCCGACGGGCACCTCCCCCTCCGCAAGCCCTTTTTCCGCGCGGCGCAGCGCCGCGCGCATGAACTTCACCTTCTCTTCCATACTTCCTCCGAAAGGACGGCGGGCACGTCCGCATTCGCCCGCATGAGCTGCGGCAGCTCCTCTTCGCCCAAGGGGTGCGCGGCGCCGTCCCGCCCCGCCTCAATCGTAAAGGCGGGAATGCCGAGTACGCGGATGCACCAGTCCTTGTACCCGCCCGCACTGCCCGCGGCAGACCGCAGCGGATAGCCCGTCGCGCGGGAGAGCGCGTCTGCGACCGCCCCGTCCCGTTCCCGCGCCGTGCCGCTCTGCCCGAACTCCCAGTAGATCTCCTCCCCCTTCGTGTGGTAGCTGATCGTGGCAGCGGGGGAAACTCCGAGGGTAAAATCGCGCAGGGCGCGCGTCTCAGGCTCCGAAAAAGGCGCGGCACCGATGTAGTTGGCGGGAGCGGGCAGGCGCACGTTCTGCACGCCCTGCCCCCAGTCCGCATCGAAATTTACATTCAGGTCGACGGCGTCCGCGTTCGCCTTCCACAGACGGAGATCGCCGTCCCCGTTTATGCGGCGCAAAAAGGCGGCGCGTTCGGGCGGCAGCGTCTGCAAAAACGCCCCGCCGCGCAGGGAGAGCGCGGCGCCGTCGGGGTTCGCGCAGGGCACGAACCAGCACCCGCCGCGCGGCACGCCGCGGCGGATATGCCCGAGCGCGAGCAGCGCCGTGACCCATTCCCGCGCGTGGATCGCATACTGTACGATAAGTTGCGGGAAGGTCTTTTCCCCCGCAAACAGCGCAACGACGGGCTGCCCGCAGACGCTTTTGCCGATCACCCGCTTTTCGCCGCCGTAGCTTTCGTAAAAAGCATATACCTGTTCGAGCGCGTCCATGCTTTCACTATATGAAAGGGAGCGCAGTTTCGCGCACGGCGCGCGGCGGTCCGGGCGCGCGGCGGTCCGGGCGCGCGCCGCAGGTGCGGCGAACGGTTCACTTATGATATTCGCTGCCCGCGTTGATCATATACGCGCGGTAGATCTGCTCCAATAAGATCACCCGCATGAGCTGGTGCGGGAAGGTCATCGCAGAAAAGGAGAGCAGCAGATCCGCGCGCTCCTTCACGCGCGCATCCAGCCCGCAGGAGGAGCCGATGACGAAGGTGACTTCCGCGCCCGCAGAAGAGAGCGCCTTCATTTTAGCGGCAAGCACCTCGCTGGAGAGCGCCTTCCCCTCCACGGCAAGCACAACGACGAACCCGCGCAGGCGGGGCAGGATGCCCTCCGCCTCCTCCGCGAGTGTGCGCCGCTCGGGAAGTTCTTCGATGCCGACGTCCGCAAACCGCGAAAGCCGCTTGCAGTACTCGGCGCAGGCGTCGGCAAAAAATTTTTCTTTGAGCCTGCCGATACAGACGATACGCACCTTCTGCATCACAGCACCCCCGCGACAAAGATATAAATCCACATCGCAGCGCACACGACGATGCCGGGCAGGGCGGGTTTTACGAACGAGCCGAGCGGCACCTGCCGTTTCGCGTTGCCGCGCTTATCGAAAAAGATGAGCCACGCGAGCGACCCGACGAGGCAGAGCGCGGAGAGCACGTAGATCGCGATCTCCCCGCCCGCGGAGACATGGTTCAGAAAGCCGAATTTTTCATTGAATACGATGAGCGCGTTGTTGCAGAAATGCGCCGCGACTGCGGGCAGCAGCGAATCGGCACGGATCGCAAGCAGCGTGAACGCCGCGCCGCAGATAAACTGGTAGACCGTCTGGTCGGGGCTCTGGTGGAAGAGCGAAAAACACAGCCCGCCGAGGAGACAGGCGGCGGCGGTGCCGAGCGCCTTCATCCCCTCCAGCATCACGCCGCGGAAGAGGCTCTCCTCCAGCACTGCGGGCAGCACCGCGACGACGACGAGCACCCCGACGATGCCCCCGCCCGCAAGGGAGGGCAGCGAAGAGGCGCCGCCCGAACTGCTTTTGTAGCCGAGCATGCCGAGAAGATCGATGAAATACACGTTTGCGCGGTCGAGGCTGAACAACAGCCCGAACTGCAGCGCAAGCGCAATAAGAAAATACTTCCAGCTCGTTTTACGGTAGCCGAACGCCCGCGGTTTTTCCTTATAGATAAAGACGACCGCGGCGAGCGCGCCGAGATACAGGAGCTGATACAAAAGATAGGAGAGGTATCTGACGGCCTCCGACCCCGTGATAACTGCCGTCCCCACCCCCTGCGCCCGCGCGATGAGCACGACCGTAAGCGAAAAGACGCAGTTGACGAGCAGCATGCCGACGACGACGGCGGAGAAAAACCCGCCCGACAGCCGTGCGAGCGTATACAGCGGCGAACGTACCTGCGCCGCCTGCCCGCCCGCATTGGATTCGGGAGACTGTGCCGCCGCGTTTTCAGGCGGCTGTGCTGTATCAGCCGCATTTTCGGGCGGCTGTGCTGTATCAGTCGCGTTTTCAGGCGGCTGTGCTGTATCAGCCGCATTTTCGGGCGGCTGTGCTGTATCAGTCGCATTTTCGGGCGGCTGTGCGCCGCCGTGTCTTCGTTCCATGTCCCTTATTATACCGAAAATTTTTGTGCAAGTAAATAAAAAACTTTCCCTTTGCGCGAATTTCTGCTATAATCGGTTATGAACAGAAAACGGAGGACTGCCATGCGCACCATACATTCGGATGAGATCGAAAATGCCGTCTATGCCCTTGCAAAGGAGGCGTGCCTCGGCATGATCCCCTCCTGCGAAAGCGCGCTCAGAACCGCGGCAGAGCGGGAGGCGGCGGGCAGCGCGGCGCAGTTCGCGTTAGAAACGCTGCTCGAAAACGCGCAGACCGCACGGACGGAACAGATGCCCGTCTGCCAGGACACGGGCTACGCCGTCGTGCTCGCCGAGATCGGGCAGGACGTGCACATCGAGGGCGCACCCCTTGCGGACGCGGTGAACGGCGGCGTGCGCAGAGCATATGAAGATTTTCGTTTCCGCAAGAGCGTGTGCGACCCGCTCACGCGCGTGAATACGACTGACAATACCCCCGCCGCTCTGCATACCGAGATCGTTGCGGGAGAGAAGGTCCGCCTGGCGTTTTTGCCCAAGGGATTCGGCAGCGAAAACATGTCGCGCCTGTACATGCTCACCCCTTCGCAGGGCGTGCAGGGCGTGATCGACAGCATCGTGGAGACGGTGCGGCTCGCGGGGAGCAGACCCTGCCCGCCCGTCGTGTGCGGGGTCGGCATCGGCGGCACCTTCGACACCTGCGCGTACCTTGCCAAAAAGGCGCTCACCCGCGAGCTCGGCACGCACAACCCGCGCGCGGACGTCGCCGCGATCGAGCGCGAGGCGCTCGCAAAAATTAACGCGCTCGGCATCGGCCCGCAGGGATTCGGCGGCAAAGTGACCGCACTCGGCGTGCTCTGCGAGGTCGCGCCCACGCATATCGCGGGGCTGCCCGTCGCCGTCAACATTCAGTGCCACTGCATGCGCTGTGCAAGGTATGAACTGTAAACCAAAACCGCTTTTTTACCGCGTTTATGCGTCGCATAGTACTCTGATCACGAGGTAAAATTTTGAAATACACGGATATTCCCGATAAAAACGCCGTCTTTCCGAACGAATTCGGCACGACGGTCTTTCTCAAAAACGTGGTCAAGGCGCCCAACGTTTTCATAGGCGATTACACCTATTATGACAGCGAACAGGCGCCCGAGGCGTTCGAACAGACGAATATTTTGTTCAACCACCCCGCCTTCGGCGATAAGCTCGTCATCGGAAAATTCTGCCAGATCGCGCACGGCACCGTCTTTATCATGGGCGCAGCGAACCACAGACTGGGCAGCGCCACGACCTACCCCTTCAACGTCATGGGCGGCGGCTGGCGGAGGATCAGCACCCCGCACATAGAGGAGCTGCCGCACAAGGGCGACACCGTCGTCGGCAACGACGTGTGGTTCGGCAGGTGCTGCACGGCACTGCCGGGCGTGAAGATCGGAGACGGCGCGATCGTCGCGGCGTGCTCGGTCGTAGCGAACGACGTAGCCCCCTACACCGTTGTGGGCGGCAACCCCGCACGCCCGCTCAAAAAGCGGTTCGACGACGAGACCGTAGCCCTTCTGGAGCGCCTGCGCTGGTGGGATCTCCCGCCCGAAGAGCTGACCGGCCTGCTCCCTGTTTTATGCGACATCAACATGAAGGGCGCAACCGAAAAGCTGCGCGCCTTCCTTGCCGATAAGGAGAAACAGCAATGAAAAAACTGACCCTGCCCCTCACGGACGAAGTCATCAAGACCCTGCATGCAGGGGAAAACGTACTCTTGAGCGGCGAACTTCTGACGGGGCGCGACTGCGCGCACAAGCGCATCTGCGAAATGCTCGACCGCGGCGAAGAACTCCCCTTTTCCCTCGCGGGCGCGACGATCTACTATGCGGGCCCCTGCCCCGCGCTCGAAGGCAAGGCGTGCGGGAGCTGCGGCCCCACGACGAGCGCACGCATGGACGCATACGCGCCGCGCCTTTTAGACCTCGGTCTGCGCGGCATGATCGGCAAGGGCGAGCGCAGCGACGCCGTCTGCGAGGCGATCGTGCGGGACGGCGCCGTCTACTTCGCCGCGATCGGCGGGGCGGGCGCGCTGTACGGAAACGCCGTGCAGAAAAGCGAGCTCGTCGCCTTCCCCGACCTTCTGAGCGAGGCGGTGTATCGGTTCACCGTCAAGGACTTCCCCTGCACCGTCGCCATCGACTGCCACGGCGGAAATATTTATAAGCGCTGAAATCTTCGCGGGTGCGCCCGCAAAAACCTGGAGGTATCGCCATGAACACCCTTGAAGCCATTGCCGCGCGCGTTTCGGTCCGCGATTTTTCGGACGCGCCCGTGGAGCGCGAAAAAATCGAAAAGATCGTACAAGCGGCGCTGTTTGCGCCCGTCGGCATGAAACGGTACGACTGCCTGCACCTGAGCGTGCTCAGCACGCATACGGCGGTCGCAAAGTTCACCGCGCTTGCGCGCGAGCAGTGCGGCGACCCCGCAGCAAGCCCCGTACACAATGCGGGTGCGCTCATCATCGTCTCGGGCAAGCGCCCCGACGAGCACACCGAATACGCAAACGCGGGCTGCATGATCGAGAACATGCTGCTCGCCGCGACCGAGCTGGGGCTGGGCAGCCTGTACGTGCAGGGCGCCGTGCGCGCGATGCGCGGCACGGCGCAGGAGGCAAAGCTCCGCGCCCTTTTGAACCTGCCCGAAGGGTTCACCCCCGTCGGCTCTGCCGCGGTCGGCTATTGCAGCGAACAGCTTTCGCCCCGCACCGCCCCCAAAAACGACGTGACGAAGGTCGATTATATCGGCTGAACAAGCCGCCGCTATAAACTTTGACCGATACAGCGGTGACAGATCACTTTGGTCGGCGCAGAAGTAACTGATCACTTTGGTCGATACAGCAGTAACGGCGCCCGAGGACTTCTTGTCCTCGGGCGCCGCTTTCTTTTGGTTTTTTATGCAGATGACCTGTTTCTATACAGAAGGAGAATACAATTTACCCTCCCCCGTTCTTTGCGTTTTACGAAACCGTCATTTCGGGGGCAGTGCACAACGATACGAGCCCGCCGTCTGTGCTAAGCAAATCGAAGGTGATCGGGAATTGGACTGTCGGAGTGACTGTTACATCGCTAATATCCAATCCAAGGTCCGCTGCCGGTACAGAAAAGAAAAGTGCATCGTATTCTGCTATTTTACCTGTGGCAAACTCAATGTGCGTGGTTCCGTATTCATAGAAGAGCTCTTTCCCGGCTGAGTTCACCCCGCGGCTGTCAAGAATATATTTGATCTCACTCCTGCCGGGGACGCGAAGCGTAACCTCGACGGTATGGGCATCACTTCCCACGATAACCGATACGTCTTTGAGCGAATCGTACACTGTTTTGATTGCTTCGTCAAAGTAGGCAATAAATGTCTCCACGCTTTTAGTTGTAGTCTCCGTAAGTCCGTCGGCAATGGCGGTATCCAGTCCGCGCTCCAACATTTCGCTCTGCCAATCTTCTTTTGTAGCGCCCCAATCGATCTCGTCCCAATACTTTGTAACAAGTTCCTTTACGGATTTATTGGAATCTGTTTCATGCCAGTTTACGCCCATGTTTTTATCCCATTCCAGCGGCAGCGTCTTGCCCGTAAAGGTAAACGTGCTGTCGTAAAGAGAAAGGATCTTTGTGTTTCCGCAACCTACACCGAATATGCATACCGCAGCTCAAATTGCAACCATCCCCGTCATACAAAAAAACTTTTTCATATCTTCCTCCTAAAATTCATATTATTGTCAGAATAATGACGCCGCCAACGATCAGTCCGACCGATGTAAGCAGAGCGATGATAAAAGCAACGATGTTTCCCGCGCGCTCTTCCGGATTCGCAATGCCTATGCCCGCGATAATGACAAGGGCAAACTGCGCTACAAATCCCTGTAAAAAAGTAAATATCGCCAAAGCAATGCAAAGAATCAAACAGAGCAGTCCGGCGATAAAGGATGTATCCGACATGATACCGAGGCTCCATTTTATGCCCAACGCACACAGCACTCCCAGCACCATAACGGCAATATTTGCGATCGCGTAAGCGATCCGCTTTTTCCCGGACGCGGCACCCATGTGGATTATGTGACTTATGAAATTGAACAGCGCCGAACCTTTCATCTCTCCCCCCTGTCTGTTTTTTGCAATTCTATATTAAGTACACTTTTCGCAGACCGCCAAAATGACATGCAGGCGAATAATTTTTTTTATTTTACCATATGTCGGAGATAAAAGCAAGTGAAATAAGTAAATACTTTCCGCTTTCCTGCATGTCTGCGAAAAGTGTGCTTTTTGCAGACCGCTGTTTTTCTTTTTTTGCGCCTTCTGCTATGCTTAAATAAAAACGCAAGTGAAAAGTATGGCAAGTTATGGTTATTGCCGCGTTTCGGGCGGCGATCAGAATTTGGCGCGGCAGACAGACGCTTTGCAAAGTTACGGCATCTCGCCCGAGCGCATCTTTGCCGCTAAGCAGAGCGGCAAGGACTTTGAACGGGCGGAATATAAAAAACTGCTCTCCGTCCTTAAAGAGGGCGACCTTGTGGCGGTGCTCTCTCTCGACCGCCTTGGCAGGAATTATGAGCAGATTCTTGCCGAACGGGAGCACATCACCAGGAATATCAAGGCGGACATCATCGTTCTGGATATGCCGCTCCTCGACGCCCGCGCACGGGCGGACACGCTGGTGGGAAAATTTATTGCCGACGTGGTACTGCAAGTGCTTTCCTTTGTTGCGGAGAACGAGCGCAGCAATATCCGGTCTCGTCAGGCGGAGGGCATTCGTCTGGCAAAAGAGCGCGGCGTGAAGTTCGGAAGACCTGAAAAGAAATACACGGAAGAGTTTCGCTCTGTTGTGCGCGCATATAAGGAAAAGCGCATCCCTTTACAGGACGCGCTCTTAGCGTTAAAGATCGGCAAAGCCGCTTTTTACAAACATTTACGGCGGTTGACCGAAGTATCGAAGCCCAATGTCGGTTTACGGAATTTACGCTGAACTGTTTGTGATATTATTTTGCTCTTGCAGTATAATATCGTCCGAACGTGTCCTTTTGCAGACCAACAAGGCTTGCTCTCGTTCTGCACGATCGGAGTTCTTCCGTCTGTTTCATCGGCTTTGCCACAATTAGCGGCCCGTTATGGCGGAGTTTTGTTTACCCAAACAGCGCGCGGCTCTTTTTTATTTACGGATGCGGCCTGCCTTCGGGCGGGGTCGGGAGCGTATCGTCGCGCATGCCCTTGCGGCGGCGCACTTCTGCGACCGTCTTTTCAAAGCCCCGCCCCTGCGGGCGGTAAAACACCTCGCCTTTGAGCGCGTCGGGCAGGTACTGCTGTTCCACCCACCCGCCGAAATTGTGCGGGTACTTGTAATCCGCGCTCTGCGCCTTGTCCGCGCTAGAGCCGTAGCTGTTGTCGCGCAGGTACGGCGGCACGGGCGCCTCCGCCGTCTCGCGCGCGGCGCGTTTTGCGCCGTCCATTGCCAGAATCACCGAGTTGGATTTTTCCGCCTCGCACACATAGATGATGGCGTTGCTGAGCGGAATGAGCCCCTCGGGCGCGCCCAGCTTTTCAAACGCGGTGAGCGCGCTCACCGCCACGACGAGCGCGTTCGGGTCCGCCATGCCCACGTCCTCGCTTGCGTGCACGACGAGGCGGCGCGCGACAAGCAAGGGGTCACACCCGCCCTCGATGAGGCGGAAGGCGTAGAAGAGCGCGGCGTTTGAATCGCTCCCGCGCAGGCTCTTACAGAATGCGGAGAGATAGTCGTAATATGCGTCCTCGTTGTAGGAGAGCGCCTTACGCTGAATGGACTGCTCGGCGTCGGCGAGGGTGACATGAATGCTCCCGTCCGCCGCGGGCGGCGTGGTGAGCACGGCGAGCTCGAGCGCGTTGTACGCCGTGCGCAGATCCCCCGCCGCCGTGCGCGCAATGTGCGAGAGGGCGTCCGCGTCCATTTTTACGTTGTAAGCGCGCAGCCCCTTGCGCGAAGTGAGCGCCGCCTCCAGCGCACCGCGGATCTCCTCCTCGGTCAGCCGCTTGAACTCGAACACGCGGCAGCGGGAGACGATCGCGGGCGTCATGGACGCGTACGGATTTTCCGTCGTCGAACCGATAAAGACGATCGTGCCCTGCTCGATGAGCGGCAGCAGCGAATCGAGCTGCGTCTTGTTGAAACGATGGCACTCGTCGAGCAAAAGATAGGTGCGCTTGTTGTAGAGCTTGAGCGCCGTGCGCGCGTCCTCCGCGGCTTTCTTCACATCGGCGACGCCGCTCTGCACTGCGTTCAGCTTGATGAAATTGCCGTGCGTCGTGCTCGCGATAATGTGCGCGAGCGTCGTCTTGCCGCAGCCGGGAGGTCCCCAAAAGATGCAGCTCCCCAGCCTGTCCAGCCTGATGGCGCGGCGCAGAAGGCTCCCCTCCGCAACGATATGGCTCTGCCCGATGAACTCATCGAGGTTGGACGGGCGCATCTTCTCCGCAAGCGGCTTTGCCGCGTTTTCATTGTTGTTCAGATCAAAGAGGTCCATACTGTCAAAATCCCGTTATTTTACCGTATTATGCGTGGCATAGTACTTGATTTTCGTGCTAAAACAGCCTATTCGGCGATGAGAGTGCGGATCTTTTCGGCATTTTCCTTTCCGATGCGGTACCCCGCCTCATATGCCTCGTCATAGTATCTGACCTTGTATTGACTCAGATCCCCCATTTCAGGCTCGAGCCAGAGGTCGGTGATGCGGCGGGTGCGGCGGCGCTCCGTCTGCGTGCGCGCGTCGTCCATGATGTCGTACACCCGCGCAATGAGGGAGAGAACGTGCGGCACCTTCTCCGTTTCGCGGCACCTGCCGAGCACGTCGACGGCGATAACGACGTCCGCCCCCATCGCCTTGACCTGCCGCACGGGGACGCGGCAGAGCACGCCGCCGTCCACATACAGCCCGCCCTCCCGCTCCACGGGGCGGAACACGGCGGGGATACTGCCCGACGCCGTCACCGCAGAGAGCAGGTCGCCCGACGAAAAAGTGTGCAGCCGCCCGCTCTTTATCTCGACGGCGACACAGCAAAAGGGAATGCGCAGTTCTTCAAAGGTACGCGCCGCAATCTGCGTCTCCAAAAATTTGCGCGCGCGTTCCCACTTCAAAAGCCCCAGCCTGTGAATGGGGCGCACACCGATATTGACGAGATCGCCCGCCCGCAGCGAACGGAGCGCCTCGCGCATTTCGTCCGCCGTCATACCCGCGGCATACGCCGCGCCGATGACGCTGCCCATCGACGAACCCGCAAGGAAGTCGGGACGGATCCCCGCCTCCTCCATCGCCTTTAAAAACCCGACGTGTGCGACGCCGCGCGCACCGCCCGCGCCGAGCGCGAACCCGAGCGTTTTCTGCATATTCTCCCCTCCGCAAAAATACAGTACACTATGTACGAAAATCCCGCCAAACAGCGCGCACACCTTCCCGCGCGCGCACACAAAACGAAAACCTGCGGCAAGCACGCGCTCCTTTCGGCGCGCACAGTCCCTTCAACACGTACAAGCACTTCGGCACGCATGCAAAAGGCGCCGTTCCGCGCAAACAAGCCGACGGTCGGCAGCAGACTGCACCGCCGCGGGGTGCGGGCGGCACTGCTCTCCGCGGCGCTCCTCTTTCTGCTCTGCCTGCTCCTCACCGCCCCGACGCGCTACGCAGAGGCGTGCATGCAGGGCATCGCGCTGTGGGCAAAGGCAGTATTGCCCGTGCTCTTCCCCTTCCTCGTGCTGACGGGGCTGCTGACAAAGCTCGGCGCGGCGCAGAAACTTGCGGACAGACTTTCACCGCTGACAAAAAAGATCGGACTGCCCGGCTGTGCCGCGTACTGCCTGCTCGTGAGCCTGCTCTCGGGGTACCCCGTCGGCAGCCGCACCGTCGCCGACCTGTACAGGGGCGGCGCGGTCACGCGTGAAGAGGCGCGGCGCATGAGCGTGCTCTGCTCCACTTCGGGGCCCATGTTCCTCGTCGGGAGCGTGGGCGGCGCCATGTTCCGGAGCGCCGCGGCGGGCGCGGTCTTGCTCGCCGCGCACCTGCTTGCGGTCATAGGCGTATATCTCGCACTGTACTTTGCAAAGCGGCGAAAAGAGCGAAAAACATCTGCTGTACAGAAAAAACCAGCGTTTTCCGATGCTCAGAAAAATCCTGCATTTCCCGACACGCAGAAAAATCCCGTGCCGCCCGACGCACTGAACAAACCAAACGGGACTGCCGCACAGCAGAATGCGGACGGCATCCTCGCCGCCTCCGTACAGAGCGGCGTCATGACCGTTCTGTGCGTGGGCGGATTCATCGCGCTCTTCTTTGTACTCACTGAGGCGCTGACCGACCTGCACGTGCTCGCGCCGCTCGAAGCCCTCTTCGCCCTTCCCCTCTCTGCCGCAGGCTCCGAAGGAGCCGCCGCAGGATTTTGCGCGGGGCTGCTGGAGGCGACGCAGGGCTGCGCCGCGATCGCCGCGGGCGGCGCGCCGCTCGCGCTCCCGCTGTGCGCCTTCCTCGTCACGTTCGGGGGCGGGAGCATCCTCGCGCAGCAGCTCGCATTCCTCTCGGGCGCGGGCGTAAAAACGCTGCCCTTTCTCGGGATAAAGACACTGCAAGGCATAGCAGCTTTCCTCCTATGCCTTGTGTTTTGCCTGTTCCTGTTCTGAATATACGGCTTGAAAACAGCGCCCACTCCGGGCGCGCGGTTGCGCCGATTCCCGCCTGTTTTTGCACCGATTTTTCGCGGTTTATGCCGCGCATAGTACTTTATAAAGGCTCAATAACAGCCCAAAAGTTTGAAATTTTTACTGTATTCCTCCAAACGACGCACGACCGCCTGCACGCTCGGCTCGGCAATGTCTCCCTTGAACTCGATAAAAAAGCAGTACTCCCCAGGCGAATTTTTGATGGGGCGGGACTCGATCTTGGTCATGTTCAGATCGAACGCGGCGAGGATCTGCAGCATCTTGACGAGCGCGCCCGGCTCGTGCGGGCAGGTCGCCGCAAAGTAGACGTGCTCACTGTTTTTCGGCAGCGCCCCCCTTCCCTTCTTCACGAGCAGGAAGTGCGTGAAGTTCTTCGGCTCGTCCGCGATGTTCCCGCCGAGGAAGGCATAGCCCTCCGCGCGCACGTGCGCGCCGACGATGCCCGCGTCCCCTTCCTCTGTGAGATGAGACAGGCTCTCCGCCGTCGACTGCGTTTCAACCAGCTCCGCCCGCGGCAGATTTGCGGCGAGGAACTTCCCGCACTGCAGGATCGCCTGTCTGTGCGAAAAGACGCGCCGCACCTGCGGAAGGCCCGTCCCCTCCCGCGCGATGAGGCGGTGCTCGATGGGGAGCACGTATTCGCGCACGGCGAACAGCTCTTTATTCGCATACAGCAGGTCGAGATTCTGCGTAACGGCGCCCTGCAGCGTGTTCTCCACGGGCAGCACGGCGCAGTCCGCCCCGCCCGCTTTGAGCAGTTCAACGGCGGCATAAAAGCTGTTGCAGGGCACTCCCTGCGCCTGCGGGCAGAGCTTTGCCGCCGCAAGCGAGGAGTAACTCCCCGCAGGCCCCAGATAGGCAGTGCGTTCCGTTTTGCTTTGCACAGACGAGGGCATGGCGCTACACCTTCTCCGCAATGTCGAGCACGAGGCGCTCGCTGTCCGCCCAGCCAAGGCAGGGGTCGGTGATGGACTTGCCGTACACGACGTCCTCCTTCTGGTTCCCCTCCTCGATAAAGCTCTCGATCATGAAACCCTTCACGTATTTTTTGAAATCCTTGTCGTAGAGGCGGTTGCCGAGCACCTCCTCCACAATGCGGATCTGCTGTCTGAACTGTTTTCCCGAATTGGAATGGTTCGCATCGATGACGATCGCGGGGTGTTTCAGCCCCGTCTGCGAATACCCTTCGATGACCTTCATCACCGTCTCGTAGTGGAAATTCGGAATGTCGTTGCCGTAGCCGTCCACGGCGCCGCGCAGCACCGCATGCGCCAGCTCGTTGCCCGTCGTGCGTACCTGCCAGTTCTGGTACTTGAACACCTGCCCGCCGCTCTGCGCCGCGTAGATGGAGTTGAGGAGTACGGGAATGGAGCCGCTCATCGGGTTTTTGATGCCGACGGGCAGTTCGATGCCGCTCGCGACGAGGCGGTGCATCTGGTTCTCGCTCGAGCGCGCGCCGATCGCGATATAGGTCAGAAGGTCCTCGACGTACGCGTAGTTTTCGGGGTACAGCATCTCGTCCGCCGCCGACAGCCCGCTCGCACCGATCGCGTCGATATGGAGCTGCCGTATCGTGAGGATCCCTTTTAAAATGTCCTCGCGGCTCTTGGGGTCGGGCTGGGTGAACATGCCCTTGTAGCCCACGCCCTTGGTGCGCGGCTTGTTCGTGTAGATGCGCGGCACGAGGACGATCTTGTCCTTTACCTTTTCGTTGAGCCGACCGAGCCGCTCCACATAGTCGAGCACGGGTTTGCTCTCGTGCGCGGAACAGGGTCCGATAATGACGAGCAGTTTGTCCGTTTCGCCGCGGATGACTTCCGACGCGAGCCTGTCGCGCTCCGCCTTGATCTTCTTCAGCTCAGCGGGGAGCGGGAGACGGTCTAAGATCTCCTCTGCGGAAGGGATGAGTTCTTCTCTCTTAAACATTGTTCTTCGCCTCTTGCAGGTATTTCCTCAGATCCCCCCTGATCTCCTCCGGAATGTATTTGTCCACATTTTTTTCAAAGCGCAGCGCGTCCTTGACGAGCGAGGAGCTGATATGCAGAAACTCCTGCCGCGTGGGCAAAAACACCGTGATCATATCCTTATACATATCCATGTTGATGTAGTTGAGCTGCGCCTCGTAGTCGTAATCGGTGCCGTTGCGGATGCCGCGGACGTAGAACTTCGCCCCCTCCCGTTTCAAAAGGTCGACGGTCAGCCCGTCGTACGCGAGCACGCGCACGTTCTCATAGGCGGCAAACACTTTTTTGAGCATCGAAAGGCGCGCCTCCTCCGAAAAGAGCGGGCGCTTGTTCGGGTTGATGAGGATCGCCACGATCACCTCATCGAACAGCTCCAAACACTTTAAAACGATGTCCTTGTGCCCGAGCGTGGGCGGGTCGAACGTACCCGCAAAGACGCACTTTTTCATAAATCACTCCTCGCACCGAGAAAAAAAGGTGAGGTGCGCGATGCCGTATCTGCGCGCATCCGTCCTCTCCAATCCGCAGATCTCCCCTTCAAAAGGAGCGTCGCTCTCTAAAACGGCGACGCCGCCCGCCGCAAGCATGCCCTTTTCCGCGATCAGCGAAAGCGCCTCCCGCCCGAACCCGCTCTTGTACGGCGGGTCGATAAAGATGAAGTCGAACGGCTCCCCGCCCCTTGCAAGCAGCATGCGGAAATCGAGATTGTACACTTCCGCGCGCTCGCCGAGCAGCGCGAGATTTTTGCGCAGCACGGCAAGGCTGTCCTTCGAAACGTCGTTGAACACGACGCGCCCCGCGCCGCGCGAGAGAGCCTCCAGCCCGACGGCGCCGCTGCCGCAGAACAGATCGAGCACGCCCGCACCCGCGATCGCGGGCGCGAGGATGTTGAAGAGCGCCTCGCGCGCCCTGTCCGACGTAGGGCGGATCTCCCGCCCCTTGAATTCCGCAAGCACCCTGCCGCGGTGTTTCCCGCCGACGATCCTCACCTGCCGCCCTTTCCGCCGCGCGAGCGTTTTTGCTCTTCGCGCTGCAGATTCAGCGCCTTCTGCTTTTCAAGGCGCGCCTGTTTCTGCTGCTCGATGCGCTCGGAACGCTCTTCGAGGCTGCGCTGGCGTCTGCGCTCCTTCCTCGCGCCGAGTTCATACCCGACGATGCAGCAGACGAGATAGAGCGCAAGCAGAATGAACCCGTACCACATCAGCCACATTGCAAACGTATCCGCGCCCGTCGCCATGCTGTAAATGCTGAATACGGGGCTGTACGCCCAGCCGCACACAAAGACCATCACCGTGAGCGCGGCGCGGTTGTCCGCGATCGCACCGACGAGAATGAGAATGACGGGAATGAGGCAGACCGCAAGCCCGATCGTCAGCCCCTTATACCAGTGATATTCCTTGGCGGGACGGTATTTCCCGTTCGCGCCGCCCTCGCCGGGCACCTTCCCCTCCCGGTACAGGTCACCCGTCTCTTTCATCTTATATGCCGCCTCTCCCGCCGCGCGGAAGTAAATGAACCCCGCCAGGCAGCAGAGCGCAAACAGCAGGATATTTAGGACAAGCTCCGCCTCGTCCACCCCGATGGCGAGCACCGCAAACATGGTGATGCCGAACATGAGGTTGAGGACGAACGGCGTGACCATCCGCCGCAGATATTCGACGACCTCCCAGCCGAAACGGGAAAATTTTTCCTTCATGGTTCCTCCGTCTCCCCCCGCCGCAGTATGCGAGCCTCGGTGACGAGCGCGTCCAGCCGCGCGTCGTGCTCTTCGGCAGGGATGGTATTTATCAGTTGCGCATCGTAACAGACGCCCGCCCTAAACGAACGGCTCTCTTCGCGCGCGAAAAATCTGTCATAATAACCGCCGCCGTACCCCAAGCGGCACAACCGCTTGTCCGCCGCGAGAAGAGGCACGACGCACACGTCAAACGTCCCCGTGTACGGTTCGCCCGCCGGCTCTTCGATGCCGAACGCACCGCACGCAAGGCTCTGCCCCGTATAGGCAGCCGCGCACATCTCCCGCCCGCAGACGCGGGGAAGATACACCCGCTTTCCGCGGCGGAGCAGCTCTTCGAGGATGCGCGAGGTGCCCGCCTCCGTCCCGAACGAGCGGTAGACGAAAAAAGTCTGCCCCGCCGCAACTTCGGGAAGAGAAAAGAAATTCAGAAAAATCAGCCTGTCCCGCTCTCCGCGGTCTGCAAGACCCGCGCGAAGCGCCTTCATCTCATCGCGAAGGAGCGCCTTTTCACTCTTCATACACCCTCACCGCGCGCCTGCCCGCATTGACGAGCACTTCGTAGGAAATCGTGCCGTATTTCTGCGCGGCGGCGTCCGCATCGGTCAGTACGGGAACACTCTCGTACTTATGCAGCCCGCCCTCGCGGACGGCAGCGTCCATGCACAGAGGGAATGGCTCGTCTGCCCGCGGCAGACCGTCCGCATACCCGCAGCGGAGCGTATATAGCCTGCCGCCGCACGGCGCATGGTCGCCGTACCCTGCCCCGCCGTACCTATACGCGCGCTCCGCCGCGACCGCGGCAAAGACGCGCATTGCGGGCGTGAGCGTGCCCCGCTGGAGAGAGAAACCCTGCGGCAGATAGCCGTACAGCCCGATGCCGACGCGCACCGCGTCCTGCACGTATTCTCTGCCCGCGAGCGTGCCGCCCGTAGCGGCAATGTGGCGCTGCAGCCTGCCGCACCGTTCTTCCGCGGCAGAACAAAAGCGCAAAAACCGCGCTAGCTGCTCCCCGCGCGTCTGCGCGTGTTCGGGGCGGTAGAAATGCGAATAGATCCCTTCGACGCACACGTCCTTTTCATCCAAAGAAGTGAGCAGCGCCGAAAGCCCGTCCGCATCCAGACCGTAGCGGTTCATGCCCGTATTGACTTTAAGATGACAGCGCGCCCGCACGCCGCAGGCGCGGCAGGCTCTTTGCAGGAGCGCATAGTCCGCGCAGTCGCCCACCGTAAAGACGAGCCCGTAATATAAGCCGCGCAGCGCCTCCTCTTCGGTGAGCGGCGGGGTCAGGACGAGGATCTCCTCCGCAACGCCCGCAAGGCGCAGCGCCGCGCCCTCGGAGACGAGGGAGACCGCAAACGCATCGGCTGTGCCGCGCAGCGCCGCCGCAACGCGCGCCGCGCCGTGCCCGTAGCCGTCCGCCTTGACGACCGCGATCAGCCTTGCCCCGCCCGCGCGCGCCTTGAAATAAGCCGCATTCGCGCGGATCGCCCCCAACGATACGACCGCCTTCGTCTGCTGCATAGACCGACCTCCGCAAGCAATCGCTTCGGTAATCAGTATATGAGCGGACGAGAAAAAAAGTCTGCGCGCATGTTGCACGGGCGCCCGCGCGCACTTATAAAGCATTATACCACACGCGCGCGTATTTAGCAAATCTTTTGAAAAATATTCCGCAATTTCACCGCATGACCATATACGGCAGACAAATCCGGGCCGTACATAAAACACCGCGCCGCGCGGGAATCCGCGCGGCGCAAAAAAACTCCGATTTATCCTGCCCTGCAAGCGGAGTCTGCACGGTCAGCCCATTCGCTTTTCCAGAAAGAAGAACCACAGCACGGTGAGGATCTGCAGCGGGAAGGCGATGACGAACACGCACCACGCCTCCGGCACGCCGTCGAGCGCCAGAAAGATCGTGAGGGCAAGCGTCCAGATGAGGAAGGAGACGGCGATCGTCCTGTCCCATTTATTCCCCCAGATGCAACTGAAGATCACTGCGACGATGCCGCAGACGGGAAGAGCGTAAATGAACGCCATCCAGATGCGCCCCTCCACCTTATACAGGTACATTACGCAAAAACAGACCGTCGCCACAAAAAAGACGACAAGACAGGAGGCGATCAGAAAGATGATCTTGCGCAGTCTGCCGCCCGCGCCGCCGAACCTTGAGCGTTTGGGCGGATGCTCGGTGACGAGATAATCCAGCGTCACGTCATACAGCTTCGCCAATTCGACGAGCACGGAAATATCGGGCAAACTTTCGCCCCGTTCCCATTTGGAAACGGCCTTATCCGAATAGTTGAGTTTTTCGGCGACCTGGAGCTGCGTCATGTCCGAAGACTTGCGACAGTTGACCAGGTTGAGCGCCACGATACTCTTCAGATCCCGCATATCATTCCCCTGCAAAAAATTTCCCCGACCGACGAAAAGTAGTGCCTCGCTGTCCGGACACGCCGCCGCCCCGCCGCCTGCACACTGCAAATCCGATGCCGCGCTGTTCGGGCGCTCTCAGCAC
>JAGHJD010000084.1 GCA_017886895.1 Clostridia bacterium
AAAAAATATGCACGATTTTGTGCTGTTTATTCACAAAATCGTGCATAAATTGGCTGGGGTAGCTGGATTCGAACCAACGAATGACGGAGTCAGAGTCCGTTGCCTTACCGCTTGGCGACACCCCAATATTGGATTGCTTTGCTATTTTAGCAGAGTTTTCCTGTTTTTTCAAGCGTTTTTATATGCTTTTTAAAATTTTTCTGAGAAATCGTGCGGATCACCCCTCCGCACTTTTTTTCTTTCCCGTGCTCCCGCTTCTGTCGCACGCCCCCCTGCGCGCACCGCGCCGACCCGTCCCGCTTTCCTTTATCCTTTCACCTTCTCACGCTCCGCCTTTTGCCGCAATTCGGACCGTCCCCTTCCGCTGTCGCCGGCATACTGTCTCCTCCCGCACCGAAAACGCAGACCACCCCTCGCTTCAGCACGCTTCGCATTGTATTTTTAAATATAATACAAATTTCGACAATTTATTTAAATTTATTTTAAAATATTTTTTAAAAAACACTGTACAAATGAAAAATATTGCGATATAATAGAGAAAATCCATAAAAAAGGAAGAAAACGGAGGACGGGAAAAATGGCAGACAAGCGCATAGCTGTCCTGGAAGGGAATGCTGAAACGGCACGCGAACTTACGGACGCACTGAAAAGCGCGGGATTCGATGTGTGCATCGAGACGGACGACGGCGCGGAGGGCCTTGCGCGCATCGAAACAGAACAGCCCGACGCAGCAGTCATCAGCCTCGTTTTAAAGCGGCTGGACGGGTTCGGCGTGCTGGACGGGCTGCGTGAAAAAGGGCTTGCCGCAAAGGCGGTCGTTTTAGGCAGTTTTTCGGAAGAAGAGATCATCTCGCGCGTTCTGGAAAAGGGAGCAAAATACTACCTCATCAAGCCCGTACGCGCGCAGGTCGTGACGGAGCGGATACAGGAATTGTTTGCCGAGCGTGCGCAGCAGCCCGCAGCGGCGCAAATACCCGCCGCGCAATCGCCCGCCGCCGCGCCGCGCGAACGGCGGGGCGGCATGCCGCTCGAAGAAAAGATAAGCAATATCTTCATCGCGATCGGCATCCCGCCGCATATCAAAGGCTATGCCTACCTGCGCGAAGGGATCCGCCTCGCCGTCGAGGACCCGAGCATCATCAACAGCGTGACAAAGCGTCTGTACCCCGCCATCGCCGAAAAATACGGCACGAGCGCGAGCAAAGTCGAACGCGCCATCCGCCACGGCATCGAAGTCGCCTGGAACAGGCAGCGGACGGAAGCCATCAACGCGGTGTTCGGCGTGCGCGTCTATATCGGGAGCGAAAAGCCGACCAACAGCGAGTTTATCGCCCTTGTTGCGGACAAGCTCCTCCTCGAAGGACTGACAGACAACAGTTGACTCCCCCTCATACAAGCGCCCGCCCGCGGCTGCTGCCGCGGGCGGGCGTTCCCCTATCCGACAGGCGGTGCGCCCTCGCAGAGGGTGCACCGCCTCTTTTGCGGACCGTTCACGATGCACTCGGCTCCAGCCCGTACAGCCGCACTTCATACACGGAATAGCCGTACTGCGTGGAGCGCTCCGTCATATTTATCCGGATATATCCGGCAGAGAACACCGCAGAGGGCGTGACGGTATCCGTCCTTGCGCCCGTGCCGCCGGAAAACGAAAACACGCTCGTCCACTTCTCCCCGTCCTCCGAGAAAAACACCTCGTATGCCGCGGCGGACGCAGTCTCCCAATCGATTTCGATGCGGTAGATCTCCTGCGGCGAAGCGAGCTCTATCTCCAGCCACTGCGGGTCGACCTCGTGCTCGCTCTCCCAGCGGGTACCCGCATCGCCGTCTGTCACATGCCCTGCAACGTGCTCATTCTTGTTGTCGGAGGACGCCGTTGCGACCGCGCCGCTAAGGTCGATCTGTGCAAACGCGCGCTCCGCAAACGACAGTCCCGTCAGCGTGCCGCCGCCTTCGATGCGCAAGATATGGCGGAAGGTCGGGGCGATCGGCCCGCTCACATACGCGCCGCCCTGTTCGGTCAGGGTAAGCTCTTCGCCGTCCAGATACGCGCGCACCTCCGACATCCCCTCGATGCGCAGCGTGCGATACGCGCCGCTCTCACCGAAGGAGACGAGATACTCCGCGCTGCCGTTTTCAAAGGCGACCCCGCCCGCCGTCTGCGAGACGTTCTGCGCCTCGTAATACGAATCGGGCGCGAGTTCTCCGCAGTCCACCGCCTGCGGCAGCGACTGCGTGACCGCGAACGGATCAATGGCAGCGAGCGTGCCCGCGGGAACGCTCGCCGAGCCCGTGACGCCCTCTTCGGAGCGGAAGGTGAAGGTCATCGCCTGCTCCGTCGGATTCCAGCAGATCGCCGTGTACGCGCCGCTCCCGTCCTTGTAGACGGTCGCGGGCAGCCCGTTCTCCGCCCAGACCTCCGTCGTGCGCACGCCGAGCGATTTCATCGCGTGCATGAAGTAATAGACATTGAACTGTTCGTTCGCATTGCCGACGTCGCCGCCCAACTCTTCGTACCATGCGATCGCCTCGTCCGCGTCGTAAACGGACACGATGGGGATAAAGATGTGCTGCCATGCGTGCACAGAAGAACTCTCCTCCGAAAGCCCCCAATTCGCCTGTTCGTACTCCATGGACGCGATCATTTCCGCGAGCGCGTCGCGCTCGGCGTCCGTCATGCCGTAGGAAGTGAGGAACTCCTCGCCCGGCAGCAGGTGGATGCCGTAGATATACAGCGGCTCGCCGTTGAAGAAGGTGCCGAAGAAGTTGCTCGCCCCGTACAACTGCCCGATCGCGCCGTAGGGATAGCTCTCCGAAAAGCTGTCGCCGCCGTAGTTGAACCAATACTGCTTGATCGCGGCAAGCTCGGTCGTATAGCCGTAGATCGCGGCATCCTTGATCGTCTCGTCGCCCGCGGCGACGGCATAGAGATAGGCACCGACCCACGAATTGAGCGCCTCGCCCGCGGACTCCTGGTTGTTGCCGCCGTCGTTGTCGGCATAGCCGCCCGCCCAACTGTGCCCCGCGAACACGTCGAAGTTGCGCATGTACGGGAACAGCCCGTCGGTGCGGGAGGGGTTCATATAGTCGCGGATGAGCAGCTCGACCATGCCGCCGTACTGCTCCAGAAAGTCCCGATCGTACGCGCAAAGCACGCCCGCCGCCAGCGTGAGATAACCGTAGGTGAAGTGATGGTCTGCAAGATTGGTGTTCGCGCCGAATTCACTGTTCTTATAATAGAGCGTGCCCCACTCGCTGTCGTAGTAGAGGTAGGCGTCGTTCGGTTCGCTTTCGCTGTACGTGAACCAGTCCTCGAGCACGAAACGGATCTTTTCGAGGAAGGCGTCGCGCAGGTCGGTCGCGCCGAGCTGGTCGGCGGCGAGCACCGCCATTGCCATGGGATGCAGGTTCTTGCCCTGCCAGTACGGGTCACCGTTTATGAGGTTGCTGTCCTCGGGCGCGGCGTCCCCGCCCACATTCTCGTACAGGACGAGAAGCTGCGCGTACAGCACGTCGGAGGAAAAACCGTCGTCGTCGGGCAGCGCGAACTGCGGCACGACGCCGTAGAACCTGTCCTCCGTCCGGAACGAGTTGCCGATATACAGCTTGCAGTCGCCGCGCACGGACGCATACGAAAACCCCGTATCCTCCGCGCCGCCGCCGATCTTGTACTGGTGCGGCAGATACGCGGAGAGCGCCTCGGACGAGAATCCCTCGCGTACCAGCCAGGTGCGCAACAGGTAATCCGTGTGCACAATGTTGCTCGTATCATCCACCGAATAGCCCGTCAGCGTGGAGAGCACGAACACGTAGCCGTGCTCGTGGAAGAGCGCTGCCTCTGCGGCGTCCGGCTTTTCGGCTACCGCCGCCTCCGCCGCGGCGGCGGTGCGCTCGCGCACGGAGGTCATCGCGCCGACGGAGAGGTAGTTCCCCTGCGTCATGTCCGCGTACAGCGCGCCGTCCGCGCGGGTGATCTCCGTTTCCGCGGGGAAGTTGAGCACATAATAGCGGTCCTGCCAGGTCATCTGCCCGCTGCTCTCCGTGCCGCCCTCGTAGCCGCTGTGCGAGCGCACGCACACGACGATGCAGTCGCCCGTATAGCTCGCGCCGTCCGCGGAAAGCACGGCGTCTCCCGAAAGGTCGAACACGCCGACGAGATCCCCCGCCGAAATGCGCGCGCGGGAGGAGTCGGCGAACAGGAAGTAGGCATACGCCCCGCCCTGCTGCATCCAGACCGTCAGCTTATCCGCGCCGTCCACGTCCGTCATGACGGCGGAGATGCCGTAATCGCTGTACCCCGTTACGCGCACGGTCGCGTCCGCGCCCATGCCCGCATAGCCGATGCAGATGTCGCGCTCGTTCACGTCGATGGTCTGCCTGCCGTTGCCGGGGTTCGTGCCCGAAAAGTACCCTTCGCCCGGGTTGGTCAGCCACAGCCCCTCGGCGGTGAAGTCCGCGACGAGCGGGTTGAGGTACATGGCGTTGCCGCCGTTCGTGATGAGCAGGGACTGCCACCAGTCGTTGGAGGGGATCGGGCGGTCACGCAGCGAATCGTCGAGGTAGGCGACGAGCCGCGCGGCGGGATAGTCTAAAATATCGCCCGTGTAACTGCCCGCGCCGAGCTCATAGACCTGCTGCTGCGGGAACGCCGCCGTCACGTCGTAGTCGACCTTGCTCTCGTTCGGGAGCTGTGACTGCACGACGATGCCCTGCAGGTCGTACTGCTCTGCGGAGCAGGAGGTGAGCGTGTCACCGTTGCCGTAATCGACGATGCGCAGATACCGCGCGCTCTCATAGATATACACGCTCTGCGCCGCCTCCGCGCCGTGCGTCTGGCGGAACACGGTCGTAAAATCCGTACCGTTTTCGCTGATCTGCAAGTCGTAATACTTGCCCGAGCCGCCGTTTGCGCTGTCCCAATACAGGTCGGCACGCCCTACCGCCTGCACGCTGCCGAGATCGATGGTCTGCGGCACCGCGCTGTATTCGCTCTCCCAATAGGTCGTGTAATTATCGAGCGCACAGGCATATTCCGCTCCGTGCCCCTCCGTTTCGGAGGATGCAGTGACGCTGAACGTGTCCGGGTCGAGCTGCGCGCCGCCGCTGCGGAACAGGATCTGATTGATGCGTACCGCGTTCATACGGAAGGTAAGCGCCGAGATCTCCACGCGCACATACCGCGCCGAAACAGAACCCGCCTGCCCGTCTGCAAGAATGTTGCCCGCACCGTCGCGCGAAAGCTCTTCCCACACGTCTCCGTCCGAAGAGTACCGCACCGCGTACGCCGCGGGCGTGAGCCAGTTGCGGAAGGAAAGTTCCATATAGTCGATACTGCGCACGGTGCCGAAGTCTACCTGCAGCCATTCGTCGCAGGGCTTGCTCCAATCCCAGCCGCCCGAATCCCGCGCATCGAACAGCACGGGATACTCGCTCTCGGGCATGACGGTGCCCTGTTTGCCGTACACTTCCAGTTCGTACACGGAATAACCGTAGGCGGGCATGGCGCGTTCGGTCATATACAGCCGCACATAGCGCGCGGACTGCGCCGCGGGCAGGGTATACGACCATGTCGGATAGCTCTCCGAAGGCGCCCAGTCCGTCACCGTTTCGGCGGCGGTGAAGTTCGTGCCGTCCGAGGAGAGCTGCACCTCGAAATCGCGCGCATATGCCGCTTCCCAGCGAATCGTAAAGCTCTCTACGGGCACGACCGCGCCGAGGTCGACCTGCAGCCACGCCGAAGCGACCCAATCGCTCTCCCAGCGGGTCGTGCCGTCCCCGTCCGCCGCAAGCGACGCTGCCGCACCGTTTTCGCTCGACGCGGCGGCGGCGCAGCCCTCCGCAATGTTGTACGCTTCCTCCGCCGTGTAGAGATACACGGGCGGCGTGTAGGAGATCATCGGGTTGTCCGTAACAGTGATCTTCCGCGCCTTGCGCGCCGTCCTGCCCTGCGCGTCCGCGGCGGTATAGTGCAGGGTATATATGCCCGTGCGCGAAGTATCCAGCGCGCCCGAAACATTCAAAGCGGCAGTCACGTCCTCGCCGTTCTGCGCGACGGCGGTCACCCCCGAAAGCGGGTCGAAATAGGTGCCCGCGGCGATCGTCTTGTCCTCCGCGCCCGCAATCGTCGGCGCGCCGGGGTCGGAGACGTCCCCTGCGGGTTCCTCCGTCTGCGGCGGGTCGGTCGGGTCGTCCCCGGGTACGTCTACGCTGCAGGCATAGCAAAACAGCAGGCACAGCGCCAGAAACAGCGCCGCGGCGCTCTTACAAAATCGTCTCATGGTTTCCCCTTGCAGTGCCGCCGCGCACGCGCGGCGGATATTCAGTCACATAGCAAAATGCGGGCAATGCCGCGGCTCCGCCGCGGCATTGCCGTGTGTTTGGATATAAGCTCCATCAAGTTACAGGGGCATGCCTTTCAAAGCTCCTCACGCAGCCGCCTCTTCTGTCGCGGAGGCGGGATACGCCTCCGTCTTATTGGACTCGGCGCCGACCGTGCCGTCGTAGTAGCCCTCTTCCACGTGCAGTTTCGTCGAGATCTGATACCCGACAAGGCTGAAATCGCTCATGCCTTCGACATTGTTCTGTACCCAGCTCTCAAAGTCGGAGACCCTGCAGTACGAATCCCCTGCCCCGTTGAGAGAAAGCATTTCGGCAGTTTCGCCGACGGCCGCGGAATCGGTCAGATAGTAGTTCCCGTCCACATAGAAGATATAGAAGTGGATCGTCTCGCTGTCTTTTGTGAGGATCATCTCCACATATTCGATCTTGCTGTCGGCAAAGAAAGTCGCGGCTTTTCTGGTCGTCCCGTCGCTTTCGTTGCGCATGATCTGGAGATAACCGCTCGCCGAATCGTACGAGACCACTCGCTCGGAAGAGATCGTGCCGTCTACCGCCGCCTCGTACAGATCGCCGGCACCGGACGCAGCCGAACGGGTGAAGTACGCGGCGTACTCGCTCTCCGGCTTGACCTCGAAGTAGTACAGGAAGGCATAGGCGTTTGCATCCGCCTCGCCTGCAAGGCTGTACAGTTCGCGCTCCATAAATTCGCTTGTCAGGTTCGTGTTGCCGTCAGCCGCGGCATTCGTGATATATCCTACGAGATCGCCGAGCTCGACCGCACCGTCTGTTCCTACATTTTCATACACGCCGACGGCGACATTCAGATGTTCCACGACCTGCGCATAGGTTGAGAACGTTTCATTCGTTTCAAGGGCGGTTGCCGCGGCATTGAACTGCGCGATCAGCTGCTCCTGCGTCGAACCTGCCTCCGCCGCAGCCATGATCAGAACGCTGCCGTCCTCGTAGTTCGTACTGCCTGCAAAGGGAGCCGTGAGCGGCTCTTTGGCGTCCTCTGCGGTTAAGGCAAGTTCAAGCGTCTCGCTGACGCTCGCGCCGTTCATGCGGGAGTAGGTATATCCGCTCTCTGCGTCGCCCGTGAGCTGATAAGCGAGCACCTTCACCGAAAGCTCCTGTCCGACAAGAGCGGGGTTCGCGACGGCGATGGCGTGGTACAGGTCGGCAAGTGTGGTGATGTCCGCACCGTTGACGCCCGCGCTGATGCCCTCCGCAATGGGCGCACCGTAGAAGGTGATGTCGGCATTACGCGCACTGCCGAGCGCGATATCCGACGCAAGGTACACGTCATAGTACACGGGCATGGAGGCATCCGACGCAGCCGGCGCATTGACCGCGCCCGTCGCATTGGTGACCATGGACGCAAAGCCGTCGTCACCCTGTTCGGGATCGCCAAAATAAATCACGCTGCCGGACGCATTGTAGCCGCTGAGCACAACGGTCACAGACTCTTCCTCGTCGATCGTATAGACGATCGTCACGGGCGTGCTGTCTGCCGCCGCAACGCTGGCAAACGGGATCTTATAGTTGTGGGCATAGCCCTGTGCGGTATGTTCCACCGTGGCAGCTCCCTCATTGACGGTCGCCGTCACACTGTGCGTGGCCTCGATCGCATCGCCCAAGAGATTGTACGACGCGAGCGCGATCTGCAGATAGCCCGTGGTCGATTCGGAGACGACGATACGCACGTCCTCTGCCTCGTCCACAGCCACGGCGAGGAGTTTGGCGATCTTCGCGTCAAGGCTCGCTTTTGCCGTTGCCGCAGCCTCCTTCGTCATCGTGCCGAACGTTCCATACTCTTCGGCAAGCTCCTGCAGGGCGTTGTAGGAGGTGAGCGTAGCCTCGGCCCCTTCGATTGCCGTGTCCACGCGGTCTGCAAAGCCTGTCGCGATCGTGGAAATGCGGTCCGTCGCCGACGTAATGTTGCCCGTCAGGGTGCCATAAGCCGAAATAATGTCGGTTTCATTTTTGACATACGCCGCATAGCCGTTGTACGCCGTCTGCGCAGCGGTCAGGCTTGCATACAACGCCTCCGCCTCGGTAGAAGTCATATCGTCGACGTTCACAGCAGGGGCGTTCGCCGTATCCAGCGCGCTAAGCGCGCTCGCAATAGCGCTCTGCCACTGCGTAAGCGTCGTCTTTGCCGCGGTCACGCTCGCGTCGACCTCGGTAACATTGTTTTCGCTCTTGGTATAGTCCGCCATGGAATTGAACGCGCTCTCCGCGGCGGTGATCGCCACCGAAAGGTCGGTTGCGCTGTCCGCAGCGGTCACTTCCCCGGCGACTGCCGCGACCAAATCCTCATACGCGGCAAATTCCGCGGCGGCTGCCGCATCGAGCGTCGTCTTCTTGCCCTGCAGCGCCGCGTAGAGTTCCTCCACGGCAGCCTGCTGTGCAGAGGTGTAGCTTCCGTACCGCGTCAAAGCCGTCTGATACGCCGTTTCGGCGGCGTCGATCTGCGTGCCGCGGAAACTTTCGGCAATGCTGACCGCATCGACCAGTTCGCCGAACTCCGAACGGATTGACGCAGCAGCCTCATCCAGCGCCGCATCGGCGGCGTCGAGCGTCGTTTTCGCCGCGGCAACGCCGTCTGCGGTGTTGTCGAGAAGCGTCGCATAGTACGCCTGCGCGGCGACGATCGCCGTACTGCTCTCCAACGTGACGGGAGTGCCGATCTGCCCGACGAGGTACACAAAACGTGCCGCATCCAGCGAGACGAGCGCCTCTACCGCGTCCTCGGCGAGCGCCGCTGCGCCCGTCGTCAGCGCGGAATACGCCTCCTTTGCCGCAGCTACCGCATCGGCATTTGCGGACGAATCGCTGCCGATCGCCGCGACCTGCGCGGAAAAGGCGTTTGCGGCCGTCTCGTCGGCGGTGTAGAAGGTGTACGGCACGGTGGACGAGTACGCGCTCGCAGGCCTGTCGCCCGCGGCGTCCGTGCGGACGGCGATGCTGTTCTGCGCGCCGCCGCTCACGAGCGCGTCCGCCGCGCTCACGTGCAGATCAAAGGGGGAGACGGCGTTCGCAAACTCCGTCTGGTTGACCCTGAGCGTATAGCTCACAGCTCCGTCTACGGCGCTCCATGTGACGACGCCGCTACCATCGACCGCGAGATCGGAAGGCGCGGAGAACGCCACAGGTTCTTCCGGCTCCTCTTCCCCGCCGCCGCACGCGGCGAACAGCGCCATGCACAGCGTGAGCGCCAAAAGCGCCGTAAACAGCGCAAACAGTTTTTTTCTCATTTTTCCCTCCTATGAGGCAAAGCGCCTCAATGATTTTGATTCTTTGCGCGGACCACGTCGCGGTAGAAGTACCCGCTGCGCTTGACCGTGCGCTTGAGCGTTTCATAGTCCACATGGACCAGCCCGAACCTGCCGCGGTAGCCCGCCGCCCATTCGAAGTTGTCCATCAGGCTCCAATAGTAGTAGCCGCGGCAGTCCAGCCCCTCGCTTATCGCGCGGTTGAGCACCGCGAGGTACTGTTCGAGGTAGTCGATGCGGTCCCAGTCTTCGACCTGCCCGTGAATGTTCACGATGTCGTTGAGGGCAATGCCGTTCTCGGTGATGTACAGCGGCACTTTGAGCACCTTGCGGAAATAGGTAAGCATGTCGTAGAACCCGTCGGGGGTGATCATCCAACCCATCGCCGTCTTGTTGCGCTTGGGAAAGACCTGCCGCGCGCCGTCGCGCTCAATGCTCTTGTCCGCCACAAGGTAATTGCTGAAATAGTAGTTGATGCCGAGGTAGTCGATGGGCTCGGCGATGAGCTCCATGTCTCCTTCCGCGACTTTCGGCATCAGCCCCTTCTCCTCGAACCACCTGCGCGCCGTTTCAGGGTAGTGCCCTAGCGCGACGGGCTCGAAAAACCAGCCCGCCCAGAACTCGTTCGCACGCGCCGCCGCCGCGATGTCCTCGGGTTTATCGGTCGCGGGCGTGTTGTAGGCGTAGTCCAGCGTGATGCCGATGCGCCCGTCGGGCACGAGTTTGCGGAAGGAGCGCACCGCCATGCCGTGGCTTTTGAGCACGTTGTGCGCAGCTAAAAGTTTCGCGCGGTAGTCCCCGCGGATGCCCGGGGGAAAGCTGCCCGTCACGTACCCGTTGTCTAAAAAGACGAACGGCTCGTTGAAGGTGAGGAAGTCCTTCACCCTGTCGCCGAAGAGTTTGAACAGCGTCTCGGCGTATTCGAGGTACCACTTGCAGCTGTCGGGGTTGAGCCAGCCGCCCCGATCCTGCAGACACTGCGGAAGATCCCAGTGATAGCAGGTCAGAAGGGGCTTGATGCCCGCCGCCAGCAGCCCGTCGATGAGTTTGTTGTAGAAGGCAGCGCCCTTCTCGTTGACTTTGCCCGTGCCCTCGGGCAGGATGCGCGTCCATGCGACGGAAAAACGGTAGCTCTCCAGCCCCAGCTCCTGCATGAGCGCGATGTCCTCTTCGACGCGGTGGTAGTGGTCGCACGCCACGTTGCCCGTGTCGCCGTTGTCGATCTTGCCGGGGATGTCGCAGAATTTATCCCAGATGCTGTCGCTCTTGCCGTCCTCGCCGCGGCCGCCCTCGATCTGATAGGCGGCGGTCGCCGCGCCGAACATGAAATTTTTCGGGAAAATAAGCTCTTTGCTCACCATACTTCCACCTCTATTTTCTTAAAATCTCCCGCGCGCACGCGCTCTGCAAGCCCGCCGCGCAGCGTTTCCCCTTCGATCTTCGCCCAACCGTCGCCGTGCAGCTTATAAGAGCGCACCTTCACGCCTTCGGCGTAGGTATCCACGCCCTCGGGCACGCGGTACTCGACCTGCGTTCTGCCGAGGAGCAGGAAGGACGCCTTGCCCTTTTCCAGCCAGTCGCGCCTAAGCTTTGGCGCAAGCGCGAACACGAGCTCGCCGTTTTCGACGGTGAAGGGTTTTTCCGCGCCCATGATGATGCGCCACATGGACAAAAGCTCGGCATTCGCGCCCGTGAGGCGCGCCTGGAACCCCCTGCCCCACTTGCCTTTGTCGCAGTGGTTGGACGTCGCGATGAACGAAGAATTTTCCAGCGTGCTCCGCCCGTAGACGGCGGGGTCCATGAAGGGCACGAGGTTGGTCTCCGCCTCGGCGAAAAATTCCTCGTACATGCCCGCAGACAGCAGGGAGAGCATGAGTTTGTAGTTCATGTGCAGAAAGCAGGATTCGCGCTCGAGCCAGCCCTTCGTAAAGGAGCGGATGCGCCCGATCTCCATGCTCTCGCCGTCGAGGTCGACGGAGGATCGGTACACTTTCAGCACGGGGTCGTACAGCCCGCTCGCCTTTGCGAGCGCGAACTGTTCGCGCTCCCCGACCGTGACCGCCTTGGCGATGCCCTCCGCGAACACGGGCAGCGCGCGCGTTGCAAACGCCTCGGGCAGCACGTACGCGCGGCCCTTGCAGTCCTTTTCGCCCGTCTCGCGCCAACGCGTCGGCTCGTTCACGACGTACGTCGGGTACATGCCGCCGCCCAGCTCTTTCGCCGCCGCCAGCCCCGCCGCTATGCGCTCTGCCAAAAGAGCGAGGCACTTCTCCGCGCGTTCGCGCGGAATCGCGGCAAGTTCGCCGCTCACGCCGCCTTCGATCGCCGAAAGGAAGGTTTCGCGCAGCGCCTCGCAGCCGTCGCAGTACGCCTGCGCGGAGGGTTTGCCCTCCAACAGACGCAGCAACCCTTCAAAGAAGTCCGCCTGCTCGCGCGCAACGAGCAGTTCCCCGCCGTCCGCGGTCAGCGCGCGGTACTCTTTCAGCAGCCGCGAAAGTTCGATGAGGTCGGCGACGTTCGCGCCGAACAGCGCGGGCAGCCCGTTCGCGGCGTCGTTCCAGCCCGGCTTGCCGCCGAGCATGTCGATGCCCGTGCCCGAAGGGTCAAGCGAGGCGCCCTTCATTAAAATGAGGTTAAAGATCTTGCCGTCCAATGTGAGCGCAAACGGCTCGCCGCCCTTCGTACACAGCCGGCCCGCCGCGCCGCCCTCTTCGAGGGAGTAGTAGCGGCGCACCTTGCCGTCCGCGCGCAGCACGCTGCGCCGCGCCGCGGGCAGAAGGCGCACGCCCGAATCGAAGTAGGAAAGCTGCGTTTCGTACAGCAGTTCGCGGCGACGGTCGGGATAGACCGAGAGATACGCCGTCACGAGGTCGATGAGGTAGACGAAGTGATCCGTCCAATACCCCTCCGAAAAATCGGCGCAGAAGTGCTCGTCGCTGTTTTGGAGGACGGCGCCCACCGCCTCGGACGAGCAGACGCCCGCCTTTTCGCACAGGTCGCCGACGGTGAACCCGCCCGCAAGCTCCCGCGCGCGCTCCGCGCAGGCGGGCAAGTCTGCGCCCTCTTTCAGCGTGTAGCGCGTGCCCGTGACGGAGAGCGGGTTGTACCCGTCCGCCTGCACGAGCGAGAAGAAATAGCGGATATTAAAGTCCCCGCATTCGGGGGTCACCGCCGCGTCGTTGCGCCGGTTCTGTGCCACGTCGCGGAAGCTGCCGTTGCCGCTCGAATAGGGCGCGGGCTGAATGGAGAACCAGTTGTAGTCGCGCTCGGGGTCGCCGTGCTTGCGCGAATACACGTAGCACACCTTATCCCCGAGCCGCACGGGCATGCCGCCGCGCAGAACATTGTCGAAATAACACTGCTTGACGTACGCGTCGAACAGCGGGCGTGCCGTGTGCGTGCACACCTTGCCCGCGATCTCCTCGGCGATACCCGCCGCGCGGGCGCGCGCCGCCTCCAGCGTTTCGGGCGAGCACTCCCCTGCAATGTGTGCCGCCGTATCGCGGCAGGCGGCATAGCCCGCGAGGGAGTACCACGTCACGCTCTCGCCCGCGGCGAGGCGCACCTTCGCATAGGTGAAGGCACAGGGGATCTCGTTTTCGGTGTTCTGCGCGTCTAAAAGCGCATCGAAGTTCTCGCACGCGGCAAAGCGCTCGGGAGATGCCTTCGTGTAGTCCTCGCCGAAGACGATCTTCGGGTCGACGGCGATGCGCGCGCCCTCCGCCCCCACGGGGAGGTAGAAGTTGCCCGCGCCGACCGCCTGCACTTCGGCGCCGTCGTTCGTGGAGGAGCGCATGCGGAAGAACGCCGCGCCGCCCGCGTCCTCGACGCACATCCAGCTCTTCATCAGGTTGCCGCTCTCCTTGAAGGAGGAGTTGCTCAGCCCGTACGGGATGAGCTGCGCCAGCCCGTCCAGAAGTTCAAATTCCTGCACGCTCTGCGAGCGGTTGGTGTAGCACGCCTTGCGCACGAGCGCGGCGTACGGCTTTTCGGGCAGCCCGAAGTACTCGGCGCGGAAGGCGTAGCCCTCGCCCTCTTCGGCGACGGCAAAGCCGGAGCGGAACACCTCCATGCGCTTTTTCGCGCCGTTTCTGTGTGCCAGAAGCTCCGCCGTGCGCCCGCCTGCCTTTACAAAGGTGCGGAACCCCTGCGCGGGGGCATGCGCGTAGGCATGCTCGGCGGGGTAAAACTCCATGATGGGCGAGCCCTTGTCCTTCACCCCGAACCCCGCGATGCCCTGCCCGCGGTTGATATAGAACGCCCACAGCGGCGTGCCGGAAAGCCCCGCTATGCCGGGAAGAAAGCTGCAGAACGCGCTCTTCCCGTCATAGTCCTCGATCACGAACTTTCCGTCTTCGAAAAAGTAGTCGCTCATGGTCTCTCTCACTGCCTCTTTGCGCTATGCCTGCACTCTCACATACGGGAACGCGCCCGCCTGAAAACACCAGATCTCGCTGTCCCAGCCGTCCGCGGCGGAAAAATTCGCGGGGTCGAGCAGCACTTCCTTGCGCACGATCTGCGCATTGACGATCTTGTTCTCGCCTGCGGGGTAGTACGTCTGCGTAGCGGAGTCGAACGAACCGGGCAGCGCGGGCAGGTTATAATACCCGAAGCCGACCGCGCCGACGTTCTCCGCCGTGATATAGGTATTGATATCGAAATCCTCGGGCACGGCACCCGTATCCGTCGCCTCGTCGTACTCGAAGCCGGGCAGATAGACGTAATCGTCCGCGGGGGCGGCATAGCAGTTGCGGATGATGCCGACGTTCCAGTCCGCAAACCCGCGCGGCGTTTTGCCCTCCACGAGCGTATAATAGACGACGCAGTTCTCGATGACGCCTGCCGATTCGGAGGTGCCGTTCATGCCGACGACGCCGCCGACGCGCTCAGACCAATCCGCATGCGAAGAGAGCGTGCAGGAGACAAAGCAGTTCCGAATGTGCCCGCCGTTGGTGCCGACGACGGGGCCGGAGAGCCCCTGGCAGTCCACCGCGATATTGACGAAGTTTACGTTCTCGATCTGCGCGTTGGCGCTCGTCGTCATGAAGATGCCGTTGTTGTAGTTGTCTCCGTTCGAAACGCGGTCGCCCAGCGAAGGGCCCTGCCACTCATCGGCGCCGCCCTCCGTATAATGATTCTCGTCCTCGCTGTATTCGTACGCGTCGATTTTCAGGTTGCTGATCGTGTGCCCCTGCCCGTCGAGAGTGCCTTCAAAGACGGCGACCTCGCCGTCGTCGGTGTACGGCTTGCCGATGGGCCAGAAAGCGGCGTTTTTAAAGTCTATATCCGCGCCCAGAACGTAGGTGCCGTTCATGTCGCCGCGGATAGAGTTGAAATCCTCCGCGGTGTAGATGACCTTGGTCACGGCGCGGACGGTGATCTCCACGTATACGTCGTCCGCAAACACGCGCAGGCGCTTGTCACCCGCGGAGATGCCGTCGAACACCGACGCTTTGACCGTCATCGTGCCGTCCGAGAGCGACCAGTCGCCCGAATCGAGCACGCGGTACATGAAGGAGACCTTCTGCACCTCGTCGATCTCAAAGGCAAATTCGACGTCGTTCTCGTCCGCGATACTGTAATACGCGACCGTGTCGTAGTCGCCCAGCCCTTCGGGCCTGCCCGCGGGGATGCCCGCGTTGGGCGTCTCGGTGAGCGTACCCGTACCGCAGCCGACGACGGCGAAGAGCAGCAGGCAGGCGAGCGCCAGCGGCGCGATCAGTTTTGCGATCCTTTTCATGTTTCCCCTTTTCTCCTTGATGAATTAACCTTTCAGCCCGCCCATCGTCAGGTTGTTCATGATCGTCTTCTGGAAGATGCAGAACACCGCGATGACGGGGACAGAGACGATGATCGCCATGGCAAAGAGCTGCGGGTAGTTGAGAAAGTTCGGGTCGATCAGCTCTTTCAAGCCGACGGCGAGCGTCGGGTAGCTGTTGAGGAAGTAGTACGGTGTCTGATAGTCGCCCCACAGGCTCATAAAGGTGAGCACGCCCACCGCGGTGAGCGCGGGTTTTGCCATCGGGATCATGATCTGTATAAAAATACGGAAGTGCGATGCGCCGTCGATCTGCGCCGCCTCCGCGTAGCCCCAGCTTATCCCCTTGAAATAGGCGTACATGAACAGGAAGTTGAACCCGAACCCGCCCGAATAGAGGAACCACACGCCGACGAAACTATCGTCCAGCCCGACGGTCTGCATGAGGCGGATCTGCGCGGGCAGCGTGCCGACGATGGGGATCATCATCGCGACGAGGACCATATTGTAGATGAAGCCCCTGCCGGGGAATTTATACTTCGCCACGACGTACGAGCCGACCGAACAGCTTATGAGCGTGCAGATGACGCCGCCGCCCACCGCGATGAGGGAATAGAGGAACATCTCCCCCACCAGCACGGTACGGACGGCACGGCGCACGCCGAGCGTCGTAAAGACGGCGGCGTAGTTGTCAAACCCCGCGTCGAACCTGAACGCCCAGGAATCCTGCCAATAAGTCGTATCCTTGCTGAACGAGTTGATGAACATCCAGGCAAAGGGCAGGATCAGGCTGAGCGCATAGACCAGAAACAGGATAAATACGACCGTGAAGAGCGTGATTTTGGACGCGCCCATGTGGCGCAGCGCCGAAAATTTGTGACGGAAATACCGGCGGAAGGAACTCTCCTTCTTTTCGGGTACGGCATTGGCAGCCGTTTGGTTTTGCGTGACCGTTTCCATGCTTTCCCCCTCCTCAATACTCCACGTCTCTGAAAAACCTGTCGAGCAGCCAGCGTACGACGAGCACCACGGGCGCGACGCACACCGTTGCCAAAAGGCCGAGCGCCGCAACGCTCTCCTGCTGCCCCGGCGCTCCCGCGTTCAGGAAGATCTGCAGCCCGATCGTCAGCGTTTCGGGCACGACGCTGCTCGTCATAAAATACGGCTGGAACACGACGGAGAACACACCCATCATGGACATCACGAACAGCGTGACGATGGTCGGCCAACACATGGGGATGACGATCTGGATAAATTCGCGCCAGGTCTTGACGCCGTCCAGGTGCGCCGCCTCGAGCACCTCCGTCGGCACACGCTTGATCGCGCCCGAGAGGAGCAGCGTGTTGCCGCCGAGTCCGATCCAAACGCAGAACACGTACACCATGACCCGCGTGATCGACCCGCCCGAGAAAAAGGCGGGCGGCTCCGTGCCGAACAGGTCGCACAGCTTGCCGACGATGCCGTTGCTGTTCATCAGCCCCTCGCGGAACGCGAGGCCGAGAACGACGAGCGGGATGATGCTCGGCAGGTAAAACACGATGCGGAAGAACCCCGATCCCGGGACCTTCCTGCACAGGAAATACGTCATGATCAGGCACAGCGGAAAGATCACGAACATGCCGACCACAGAGTGGAGCAGCGAGTTCACGACCATCGTGCCGTACATCTCGTTCGAGCCGATGAGCTGCACCCAGGTCTCGAAATTGTTGAAGCTGAACGTCGTTTCGCCCGTGATAGAGTCATACCGCTGAAAGGACATGATGACCGAGTCGATATTGACGAACGCCCACATAATGATGAACTGAATGAGCGGATAGGCGAGCATGCACGCGACAAAGAGATATTCCCCGCGTTTGCGCCGCGAAAAGTTGCTCCTTCCGGGCTTGAAAGGTCCTGCGGCCGCCGCCCCGCCGTCCGGCGCCGCATCGGCGGCGCCTTCGGCGGGAGCTGATGCAGGGAGTCCGGCGGCGTTTTCCGCCGCGCCGAACACCTCGTTTTCATCCATTGACTTTTCCATTTCTCCCCCTGAAACGTTACTGGATCTGGTTTCTGTACGTAGCCCAGGATTCATTCACGTCTCCCCAGATCGAACCGAACAGATCGTTCGGCTCGTAGCTGCCCGGCTGCTGATACGCATTGATATAGTAGTACAGGTTATTGTACCAGACCGTCGTCATGCGCGCAGTGCCGCGCAGCGCCGTGTTGCGCATCATTGGATGCTGCGTATAGTTGTTGAACTTGGTGCTGTTTTCGTTGATCTCGAAGATGGATTCCGCCCACGCGGACGCGGTCTCCCCTGCCGCCGAATAGGATGCGGAATAATCGTAGTCGAACGGAAGCAGAATGCCGTTCGTCTCGCGGGTGAAGAGCTGTGCGTTGTCCTCGCGCTGCATGAACCGCAAAAAGTCTACCGCCAGCTCCGCCTCGACCGCACCTGCGGGAATGAGCGCGCTGTCGCCGAAGGAGCTCGTGAAGGAAACGCGGTTATACGTTTTTCCGTTTATTTCGATCGTCTTGCCCGCGTCGTCGCCGTTCGCCTCGTTATACCGAACGGCGTCCAGCGTAACGGAAGCGGTATCATATTCTGCGCTGTTCGGCAGGTACAGCGTGGTGTAGTCACTGCTCATCTTCACGTCGGAGACGACGGGCGTCGCCATGATGTCGATCTCCTGCCCGCTCGCCGCAAGCATGCTCTCGGATTCCTTCGCGACCCAGTTCGCCGCAGGCGTCATCGCCGCGCGGCCGTTCGCGAACGCGCTCTCGTTCTGCCCCTTGGAGAGGTCGGCAACGCCGCTGATCGTCCATGCACTGTTCTGCGCGACAAGGTTGTACCAGAGCGCATACGCCTCTTTGAATTCCTGCCAGCCGACGTTGTCGCCTTTGGCGGGATCGTTCGGGTTGTACACGTTCACGTCCGGATTCTTGTAATCGTTCCAGTCGAGCTGCCCGTTCTCCAACACATCGTTAAAGTTTTTGAAGGTATTCATCGTATCGGGGCCTGCGAGCTGGATCCACCAGTCAAACAGCGGATAGTCCCACTGCCACTGCTCGCCGCCGCCCGACCAGGTGAAAGGCGTGATCGTGCCCGAAGTCGGGTCACTTGCGTCCACGGGCAGGTTCGCCGCCGCCACGTCATAGCAATACTGGATAAGTTCGTAATAGGAAACGGGCGCGGTGCGGTTCCAGCGGCGGGCAAGGTCAGCGTTCTCCGTCGTGATATGCCCGTTGCCGGTCGCAAGATACGCCTGCCCGTCGGCGCTCGCGAGCCATTGGTCCACCCTGTCCATGACGATCAGGTTGTACGCGATGCCCGCCGTGCCGACCGTCCAGGGCACCTTATAATAATGCATGTTTCCGTCTGCGTCGGGATACTGCGCGGACGCGGCGACGTCGTCGCTCCACATGTTCTCGCCGTAAACCTCCCCGGTGTACGGGTTGACGGAGCTGTACATGTCGTCCAGCCTGTAGATATAGCCGCGGTTCGCATAGCTCTCCCACGCAACGTCGTGGCAGAAAATGAGGTCAAAATCCTCCGGTCTGTTCTCCAGAAGCGTGCCGACGGAGTCAATGAGCTGCGTATCGGGATTCGCGATGACCGTCACGCCCTCATTCTCCTCCATATATTTGTCGGCAAGCGACTGGATCCAGGACTCGCCGTAGCCGCCGCTGTAATAGACGATCCTCAGCTCGTTCTCCCCGCGCGACGAACCGCACGCGGCAAAGAGAACGGCAGCAGCCGCCAGCAAAGCGGCGGTAAGTACGCAAAGTACTTTTCTCATGATCATTTCCTCCATAATAATTAAAAAATGTGAAACCGAAGTTTTGGAAACCGATTTCTTTTCGCTTGTAAAAAAGTCAGCGATCTTCCGCAGAAAATACGCCGTAAATGAGAGAATGCCTGCAATTTTTCCGTTAAGGGAAGTTCTTCTCTTCCCCGCCCGCTTGCTGCGCAAGCGGGCGGTTTTCATAATGGAAACCGATTTCTGATTTTAGTCTATCACATTTGTTTGTTTGTGTCAATACTTTTTTTGAAAAAAATTATAATTTCACAAAAAAATTTTTTCACGGAGGAATTTGCCGAAAAAGAATTGACAGACGTTATGATCTATGTTAAAATAAAGAAAATTTTATGGAAACCGATTTCTGTTCCATATCATTTCTGTTTCGAGGAGGAAAACATGAGAAAAGCTCTCTGCCTTCTGCTCGCCCTCGGGCTGGGGCTGTTTGCCCTCGCCGGCTGTGCGGGCGGTACGAGCGATCTTGCCGACGCCATGTTCGGATATGTGACCGACAGTGCCGACTACAAAGAAAATCAAGAGGCATACGATCATTATAAAGACGTAGAAGAGCGCTTCACGCTCAACTACGACGAGATGATCTACGACGATTTCACGCAGGGAATCGACAAGGACCGCTGGGTCATCGGCGATTCCGTCTGGGATCAATGGGGCACGGACCAGAACGGCGTGCGCCCGCAGAACGTATTCCTGCTCAACGATCCCGCTTCGGAAGCGCACCTTCTCCTGCGCGCAAACGGCGAATTTTACAGCGGCGAGGCGCTCTCTTCGCAGATCGACGGCGTCACCACGGGGGCTGCCATCTCTACGATCGAAGCACTCGGCCCCGGCAGGTACGAAGTTCGCATGAAGCCCATGCCGCGGCTCGGCGCGCTGACTTCCATGTGGCTGTTCTCCTGGTTCGAGCAGAACGACGGAAGCGTACAGCAGAACGAGATCGATATCGAAATCGGGCTTTCCCCGAATTTCGACGTCGCCTCTTTCACGACCTGGACCACGCCGGACAACAATAACAATGAGAACGTCGACGCGGGATTCATGGTCAACGACGGGAATTGGCATACCTACACCTTCGACTGGGTGACCGATGCCGAAGTACCCTACGTCGACTATTATATCGACGGAAAACTCGTATACACCTCCACTTCCAACGTGCCCACGACCAACGCGACGCTGACGCTCGGCGTATGGGTGCCGAGCTGGGCGGGCGGCGGCGAGGCGGACAGCCAGAATATCAGCAACGGCAGCCGCATGTTCGACAGCGATTACGCAGAGATCAGTTGGTTCCGTTACATCCCCTTCTCCATGGGGAACTGGGAACAGCGCCCCGTTACCAACCGTCCCTCCGACGCGACTTTCGAGCCGACGGCGCTCACCGAAATGCCGACCGTGAATAAAGCCGCAAACGGAGACTTCGAGCGCGCGGACACAGAATATCAGCGCGGCGACGGCGTAACGACGCAGTGGGTCTACCCCTGGATGAGCTACAATACCACCACCGAGGATACGGCCGGCATCGTGACCGACCTCGACAATGCGGAAAACCACGTTGCGGCGGTCAACGGAGCGCAGCTCTACGGGCAGTGGCTGCGCGGCGCGGGCGAAGGCTATACCTTCCGCCTGACCGGCAGGTATAAAGCGACGGACGGCGCCTCGGCGCAGTTCAGTTATTCACGGTTCATCGGGTATCAGACGACGAGCGCCTCCGCAGGCATGGTGCAGCTCCCTATCGGCAACAGCGCCGAATGGACGGAGTTTGACTTCACTTTTACCGTCACGAACCGCGACGCGAACTCCCTGACCAAGAGCATCCGCTATTACCTCGACAACGGAACGGATACGGGAACGGTGTACTTTGACGACATCACGCTCACCTATTTCGGACTGAACGCGGCATAAACCGACGCAAAACAGAAAGAGCGCCCTGCGGGGCGCTCTTTTCTACATTAAATTATTATTCCTAATGGCTGCAAAAAAACTATCCGAACCCACTGCTGCGTAACAGTGGTGTTCGGATAGTTTCTATTTGGTGACCCCACCGGGGGCTTGCCGCTGCGCGGCAAAGCTCTTCGAGCACGCACAGCCCGCGCTCCGCGCGGCCTGCTCGGGTCAGTTGCCATCACCAAAACAAGGCGGGAAGTAAACCTTCCCGCCTTGTTTTGGTGACCCGTATGTTAATTATCCGAACACCTTGCCACTAATAAAAAATTGTTTTGCTATAATTGTATTTATAGGTGTTGCAAAAATGAACAGACTGTGCTATAATAACAAAGAAGATTAATTTGGAGTAGTATAGTC
>JAGHJD010000015.1 GCA_017886895.1 Clostridia bacterium
GATCTTCACTTTATTCATCGCCCTCCTCCTTTGCGGCGCCGCCGCTCTTCGTTTTTGTTCCTTCCGCGCGCCCCGCGGGCGCGCCCAAAAGCTGCGGCAGGCGCGAAAGGTCGGTCATCCATTCGTGGCGGCTGCGCTCGGCGTTCAGCCTGTTCGCCTCGCCGAGCGCCGCGTGGTATTCGCTCTGCGTGCAGCCGTTCACCTTCATGAAGTGCGCCTGCGCCTGCGGCTCCCGCCCGAGGAGCGCCGTCCTGCCGATATGCACGACCTCGTGGCAGGCGTGGCAGAGGGCGACGACGTCCTCCAATTTCTGGATGTGCCGCTCGTCGTCGTAGCTCCACACCTCGTGCGCCTCCAGCCGCCCCGCCGCCCCGCAGGCGCTGCATCTCCCGCCCGCGCGCGCATAGGCGGCGCGGCGCAGTCTGTCCCACTGCTCTTTGGGCAGCGCACTGCGCAGGTTGGCGTACCAGCATCCGCTCGGCACGGGCTGAAAGGTGAGTTTATACGTTTTGCGTTCCATTCTTTCATTATAGCGCAGATCCAAAAAAATCACAACAATTTGCGGGAGGGGGCTTGCCGACCACAAGATTGTGTGGTATAATGCGGGCATAGGGGGAATATGCCGATGGATTACGCAAACGCGGCGCGCTTTCTGAAGAGCTATAACAAGATCGAGAGCCAGCTCAAACTGCTCTATCACGAGCGCCCGACGCAGAACTTTACGGACCTTGTCAAACGCTGCACGGACAGGAACCTGACTGTGCGCCGCTATGAGAACGAACTTGTGGACTACGGCAAGCTGCGCAACGCGATCGTGCACCGCGCGGGCGGCAGCGAGCTGTTCATCGCCAACCCGAGCATCGAGGTGGTCGAAAACATCGAATTTATCGAAAAACAGCTCTGTACGCCGCCCCTCCTTGTAGACGTGTTCAAGGTGCGGACGATCGCGAAGGTGTTTGCGGACAAGCCTCTCCTTTCCGCGGTGGAGGAATTTGCGCGAACGGAGAAGAAGTCGCTCGTCGTCTACGACCACGGCACGGCGAAGGGCATGCTCAACACCTACTATGTGTTCCGCCTCATCGCCGAGCGCGCCGCCCGCGGTGAGGACGTCACGAAATTTCTGACGGAGACGCTCTGCGGCGACGTGCTCGATGCGGAACTTCTTGAAAAGTACGTGCTGCTGAGCAGCAAAGCGACCGTGTTCGACGCCTTCGCCGCCTTCGAGGAGCGGAAGGATATTTACGCCGTCATCGTCACCGAGAGCGGGCGGCTCGGCGAAAAGGCGCTTCTGGTGCTCACGCCCTCCGATTTCCCCGCCATCAACCGCTGGCTGGAGACGTACGCGGCGAAAAGTTTTTAAGCCCCTGCGCCTTCCGAGGGAGAGGGGAGGAACTTTCTCTGCCCGCCACGCATAGGATATAGTGTGAGGGGCAAACGGCAATGCTGTAAGTCAATCACAAAAAATTTTATTTTTTTTCAAAAAAGGTATTGACAAACCAAAAATCCGTGGTATAATAGAGGTACAAACAGGGAATCCCCCGAACAAGCGGGGTCGGCAAGACAGGGCGGTCAAAGCCGCCTTCACACCGATGCGACCGAACCGGAAACGGAAAAGGGAGGATCCGCCGAGCAAAATCTGTACAGGGTCTTGTTTTTATCGGAGTCTCAGCGGTAAGAGCAAAACAAGCGGAGCGGAAACAAACTTCAAAGCGGAAGGAGAGGGAACAGAGGCGCGAAGACAGCCGAAACCAAGCTGCCGTGCACACCGAGCGCGTACCGAACTGCGAACGTTGCAAAACCGTAAGGCGGAGCGGCGGGTATCCGTAAAGTGCGACCGTAAGGAAGGGAGAGGAACTGCTTGCAGAGCAGGGTTTTATGCAGACCCGAAGAGAGGCCGCAGCGTAAAGAAGTCAGGTTTCAGGTTTCATGAATTTGCGCAAAAACACACACTTGGCGCAAGAAAAATTTGTAAGACCCGGACAGGAAAGACAGTTCAGCGCAGTAAAGAGGATCGGCAATGCGCGTTGAGAAAGCATTGCAAAAAGAATTTGCCATCACAGATCTATATGACGGGTTGGATGCGGATTCGGGAGAGTCAGCGGCAGAACGGTAAAAAAAAAGAAAATTTTCGGGAACCGTCCATTTGACCGACAGGTTGTCACAGATAAGTCAAAAAGCGTAAGTAGCGGTTCGCAGACGGAAAACTTTTTGGAATATCCGTTCACGGGCAGCATAAAACAAGTGCCAACGAGGCGGCGCCTTGCAGCGCCGCCTTGCTTTACCCGACGTTTCAGGAGGGAAATCCGAAGAATGAAAGGTGAATGGTGAGGGACCGTTTGTTTCGGCAGACGGTCCCTCTTGTTATGCGGCGGCGTGCGGGCGCGGAACGGCGGGCGCGTCGTAAAAGCACGGCAGGGGGCGGGCAGGTTGCCGGGCGGCGGGCGTGTTGCGTACAGGCGGCGGCATGCTTTTTCGCGCGCGGCAACGGGCACGGAACAACGGGCACGGAACAACGGACGCGGAACAACGGACACGGAACGGCGGGCGCTTTTTGCGCCCGCCGCCTTAGCCGTGCGTCTGCAAATGCCGGTCGGTTTTCGGGTGCATATCGCTTTGCGCATTCGCTTGCCAGCCCCTGCCGCCGTAGTGTATAATGGAAAAGAAAGAATAAAAAAGCAGCCTTCGCTCTTTCGGCGAACGGCGGCGCGGGAGGCGTATGCAGGAGGAGATTGTATCGGTACGGGGGCTGAAAAAGCGGTACGGCGACGTACAGGCGCTCGGCGGCGTCTCCTTTACGGTGCGGCGGGGGAGCCTGTTCTCCTTTCTCGGCGTGAACGGCGCGGGCAAGAGCACGGCGATCAATATTCTCTGTTCCATTCTGCAAAAGGACGGGGGCGCCGTCTCCGTCTGCGGGTTCGACCTCGATACGCAGGCGGAGGAGATCAAAAAGCGGGTCGGCGTCGTCTTTCAGGCGACGGTGCTGGACGATCTTCTGACCGTGAAGGACAATCTCGTCACACGTGCGGCGTTCTACGGGCTGCGCGGCGCCGCACTGCGCGAACGGCTGCGCAGGCTCTGCGGGCTCTTAGAGCTGGACGACATCTTCAACCGCCCGTTCGGGAAACTTTCGGGCGGGCAGCGCCGCCGCGCGGATATTGCGCGCGGGCTGCTGAACGACCCCGAACTGCTGATCCTGGACGAGCCTACGACGGGGCTGGACCCGCACACCCGCAGGAACGTGTGGGACCTCGTGCGCACGCTGCGCAGAGAGCAGGGGCTGACCGTCTTTCTCACGACGCATTACATGGAGGAGGCGGACGGCTCGGACCGCGTCGTCATTCTGGACGCGGGGCGGGTCGTTGCGGACGCCTCGCCCGTACAGCTCAAAAACAGTTGGTCGCGCAGCTATCTGTACCTGTACGGCGAACGGGCGCAGCTTGCCGCCGCGCTCGCGGCGGCGGGCCGCGGCTTTGAAGAGACGGCGGGCGGCGTGCGCCTTGTCATGGAGGACGCGGCAGCCGCGCGCGCCTTCTTGCAGGAATATCCCGCCCTGTGCGATGACTTCGAGTTCCGCAAAGGGGACATGGACGACGTGTTCCTCGCCGTGACGGGCAAACAGCTCGGGGGAGGGGAAAGCGCATGACCTATCTTCTCTGGCGGCTCACCGCGCGCAATCTCAAGGTGTTTTTCAAGGAAAAGGCAAACGTCTTTTTCGCGCTGCTCGCGCCGCTCATCGTGCTCGCCCTGTACGTGCTGTTTCTGGGCAGGATACAGGTCGACGGCATTCTCGCCTCGCTCGGCGACGGGGCGACCGCCGAAGCGGAAGCCGCGGTGCAGTCCTTCTGCAACAGCTGGATGCTCGCGGGCGCGCTCTCCTGCGCGTGCATCACCGTGCCGCTGTGCGCCTGCGGCGTGATGGTCACCGACAAGACGCGCGGGATCACCTCCGATTTCCTCGCGTCGCCCGTGCCGCGCTGGATGCCCGCCGCGTCCTATTTCGCGTCCGTCGTGCTGGCGGGGCTCGCCATCGGCGGCGCGGTGCTCGGCGTCTGTTTTGTCTGGCTCGCCGCGTCGGGGAGCTGGTTTCTGAGCGCGGCGGATGTATTCGGCTGCATCGGCACGGTCGCCCTGTCCGTGCTCTCCTCGTCCGCGTTCCTGACCTTTCTCATCGGTTTTATACGGACGCAGGGCGCGTTCACGGGCGTCAACGTGATCCTCGGCACCGTCGTCGGGTTCCTCATCGGCGCCTATATGCCGCTCACCTATTTCCCGCTCGGCGTGCAGTACTTCACGCTGTTCATCCCGGGGAGCTGGTCGGCGGGGATGTTCCGCAGCTTTCTCATGCGCGGCACGCTGGGCGAGGTCGCAGAGGTGACGTCGCAGCCCTTTGCGGATGTATTGGGCAGGGAATTTTCCATGACGCTGAACGGGTTCGGCACGGAATTGGGGCTGCCCGTGATGGCGGCGGTGCTCGCGGGCAGCGTCGTCCTGTTCGCGGCGCTCGCACTGCTCGCGGCGCGGCTGCGGAGCCGCCCCGCCCGCGCGGACAAAAAAGCAAAGAAGGAAGGGAAAACGCAATGATCGTACAAAGCATTACGGAACTTGTGGGCAATACGCCCCTGCTGCGCCTTGCGGGCGTCGAACGCGCGTTCGGCGCCAAGGCGGAGATCGTCGGCAAGCTCGAATCATACAACCCTACGGGCAGCGTCAAAGACAGGGTCGCCCTCGCGATGGTAGAGGACATGGAGCGCCGCGGCGTCTTAAAGGCGGGCGGTACCGTCATCGAGCCGACCAGCGGCAACACGGGCATCGGGCTCGCCGCCGTCTGCGCCGTCAGGGGCTATCGGCTCGTTCTGACCATGCCCGAGACGATGAGCGTCGAGCGGCGCAAACTGATCGCGGCTTACGGCGCGAAGATCGTGCTCACGGCGGGTGCGAAGGGCATGCGCGGCGCGATCGAGGAGGCGGAGCGCATCCACGCGGAGACGCCCGGCAGCGTCATCGCGGGGCAGTTCGTGAACCCCGCCAACCCCGCCGCGCATTATGCGACGACGGGCCCCGAACTGTGGGCGGGGTGCGAAGGCAGGCTCGATTTTCTCGTCGCGGGCGTGGGCACGGGCGGCACGCTGACGGGCTGCGCGCGCTATCTGAAGGAAAGAGACCCCGCCGTCCGCGCCGTCGCGGTCGAACCGAAGGGCTCGCCCGTCCTCTCGGGCGGCAAGGCGGGGCCGCACGGCCTGCAGGGCATCGGCGCGGGGTTCGTTCCCGCCGTGCTGGATACCTCACTCATCGACGAGGTCATACCCGTCGCCGAAGAGGACGCCTTTGCGCTCTGCCGCGCGCTCGCAAAGGTGAACGGCGTGTTCGCGGGTATCACCGCGGGCGCGGCGGTCTGGGCGGCGGTGCAGCTTGCGCTGCGCGCGGAGAACGCGGGCAGGCGCATCGCGGTCATTTTGCCCGATACGGGCGCGCGCTACCTCTCGGGCGAGGTCTTTTCCGCGCAGTGAAGGGGCAGTATGCGGCGCGCCGCGCCGCGCGGGAAGAGCGGCTGTGCGCGGAGTTTGCGCGCCTTCGCGGGGAGTTGTGTGCTGCGGGGCGGAGGGAGAGGGACTGCACCTTGTCCGCCCGCGCGGCGGGCGGGTTCGGCACGCTCGCGGCGCTGCCCTTTGCCGCGGCGGCGGTCCTGCTCTTCTGTTTTTTTGCGCCGCACCTGCTCTTTCTGACGGGGAATTTGTTTTTTGAGCTCATTTTGCTCGCGGCGGGGCTGCTGTGCATGGTGCCGCTGCACGAGTGCGTGCATGCGCTCGCCTCTGCGGCGGTGCACGGCTCCTTCGCGGGGATCTCCGTGCGCGTCTTCGGCGCGCCGCAGTGCGTCTGCCTGCGCCCCGCCTCGCGCGCACAGTATGCCTGCGGCGCGGTCTCGCCCTTCGTCCTGCTCGGGCTGGCTCCTGCGGCGGCGGGTATTGCCGCGGGGTGCCTGTTCGCGCTCGTCTGCTGCGCGTTCGGCATCTTTGCGGCGGGCGCGGACCTGCTCGTATTCTGCCGCGCGCTCGGCGCGGGCAGGGGCGCCGTGCTCGTCGACCACCCCGCGCGCTGCGGGTTTTTCGCGTTTTTGCCCGTAGGATCGGGCGGCGGGGATTGACAAACCGCCCGCCTTCGGGTACAATATCTGCAGAAGACCGCGCGTGCAGTGCGCGGGAAAGGGAGGAAATATGACGGACGGCCCGGACGGGGAAGGCCCCCTTGTTCCGCCTGAAAACGGAACGGAAACAGCGGAAAACGGACAGGACGGGAACGCACGGCAGAACGCCGCGCCGTCTGCGGGAGAAGTACCGCCCGCGCAGAATGCACGGTCGAGCGTGCCGCCGCAGGGCGCGCCGAATGCGCAGCAGAACGCACGGCAGGGGAACGGGTATCCGCCTCCTCCGCCGAATTACGGGGCAAACGGGCAATACGGCTATCCTCCGCCGCCGTACGGGATGAACGGATATGCTCCGCCGCCGTACGGGCAGGGCATACAGTACGGCCAATACGGGTACGGCGCACCTCCGCCGAACGGGCAGGGGAACGGGTACCCGCCGCCGAACTGCGGGGCAAACGGGCAGTACGCCTCGCCTCCGCCGCAGTATGCCCCGCCTCCGCAGTATGTCTATCCGCCGCAGGTGCAGACGCCGCTGAGCACGCTCTAGATCCCTGGGGTTTGTTTTTGCGTTTGTCATGAGCCTTGTCGGGCTGATCCTCAGCATCGTCGCATACAGCAACGCAAAGGGGGAAGGCGACCTGCGCAGCAAAAATTTTTCGCAGATCGGCATCATCCTCTCCGCGGTCTTTCTGGGGCTGGGAGTGGTGATCGGCATTATCGTCGGCATAGCGGTCGCCGCCGCGGTTGCGGGAGGATACGGCGTGTACTATTAAAAGGCAGCGAAAAAGCCGCGCTCTTTGAAAGAGCGCGGCAGATTTTTTTGTGTCCGTCTTGCGGAATGTTATTTTGCGGGGTTTTGCGGCAGCGCGTCTGCCCTCTCCTGCGCGGGCGCCGTCCGCTTTTGCCACAGCGGAACGGGCTGCAGGACGGATACGCCCTTCTTTTGCAGCGCGCGCACGGTGAGCGCGAGGGGGATGCCCAGCCCGTACACCCAGACGGACTGCGTGACGAGCAGCGATACAAAGTTTGCCCAATAGCCGAGCTCCGTGCTGCCCGCAAGGATCATGACGAACGGAATGCCGAACGCGTTGATGAATACGGGGAACAGCCCGCCGAAGATGAGTTTGAGGGGCATGTTTGAGCGGAACAGCCGCCCGACCCCGTAGGTGCACAGCGCGGCGATGAGCGTACACAGGCTCCCCAGCCCGATGTCCCAGCCGCCGTAGCCGGAGAACACGTTCGCAAGCAGGCACCCGACGTACAGCGCGGGGATGCTCTCAATGTAAAAGAGCGGGAGCAGCGTCAGCGCCTCGGCGAGGCGGATCTGAAAGCCCAGCGTCCCGTACGAGAGGGGGCCGAGCGCCCAGGTCAGCACGCAGTACAGCGCGGCGATGACCCCCGCGCGGCAGAGCATCTTGGTGGAAAACCTCTTCATGATTCAGTTACCTCGGTTGTTTTTAGGTAGTGTTGTCCGAAAACCTACCGCAGGGCAGAATACCACGTTTTGTCGCGTTTGTCAAGAATAGTTTTATGGAAAAAAGCAGGAAATATTGACTTTTTTAAGAGTTTATGTCAAAATTATACTGTAAATAAACGGATGATAAGGGGAAGGACAATGTTTGTCGCAGCAGATAAAGACGGAAACAGAGTGTTCATTGAAGATGCGGTAAAAGGCACTGAATATTTTTGTCCTGTTTGCGGGAGAGGGGTAATTATCAAAGCGAAGGAATCCTTGGCTGTAGCGCAGCATTTTGCGCATAAAAAGGGAGAATGCTGCTCTGACAAGTGGCATTATGATATGAGCGAATGGCACCGCAATTGGCAAAATTGGTTTCCCAAAGAATGTCGGGAGCGTGTCGTTGAAAACAACGGAGTCAAGCACAGAGCCGATGTTTTGATCAACGGGACGGTGATCGTATTTCAGCACAGCCATATATCGCCACAAGAAATCGCGGAAAGAAATAAGTTTTATATAGAAAGCGGTTGCAAGGTGGTTTGGGTTTTTGACGCAAACAAAAGTGGGATCGGAAGTATAAAAAATAAATCAGGCGGTACGATTGATCTGTTGTGCTGCGGAGAAGAGGATTTGTGTTGGGAAAGGAAGAAGAAAGAATTTTCAATAAAAATGCCTGAAAACGTAAAGGTTTATTTGGAATATAAAACGACAGATTTAATTGAAACACAAGAGAGAGAAGAAGATGGCATATTGCTTCTTACGCGAAAAGTGGAGCCGAAACAGATAACATTTTATAAAACTGACGAGCATATCCATTGTTTGAATTTTTTGAAAGAATACGGAGCTCCCATAAATGGAGAAGTACTTTCCGTAACAGAAATCATACAGAAAACAATCGCGCACCAGTTTAATCAAAGACCGCAAGTAGGGCAGGTAACAATACAATTAAAACCGGTAAGGATAGTAACAAAAATAGTAAGGCGACCTTATAGTAGAGGGAGAAGAGGATTATAAACGAACAAAAAGATATTAAGATAAAAGACTTGCCTTGTGAAAATACATTGAAAGGCAAGTCTTTTTTTGTAAACAAAGTGTTTTTAATAATTGCATTGCGCGCGCAAAAATCGCATTTTTTGCAAGCGCCCCCAATTTGCCGAAAACATTCGGCTTTTAGGGAAAGGGGTGAATGTGTGCGATTTCTATAATACGTAGCCCTTAAATATCGCACACAGAGGGGAAAACGCCATCTCGTAAGAGTGGCGGTTGCCCCTCAGATCACGGCATTCCGCAGCGCCTTTGCGCGAGGAATGCGTGAACTTTTTTCGTGAATGTTAGAGGATTATATTTTCCAGCAATAAAAAGTCGAAGTCTACTTCCTCCACGAAGTCGCGGGGGAGAAAGCGCACGTGGTTGAACTTCGCAAAGTTGAAGATGTGCGTCTTTAACAGCACGGGCGTGGGGCAGTCCAGCTCGCGGCAGATGTCGAAGAGATAGGTCAGCATGTGCGAGTAGGTCAGCTTTTCCTGCCCCTCGTACACGAACTGCCGCACGATCTTTCCCTCTTTCATGATTTTAGCCCAGATCTTGAACATATTCCTTTCCTCCCGCCAAGTATAGCGGATTTTCGGTGGAAAGTAAAGCGGAAAAGGCAAATCTGATTGACTTCTCAGCGGAATGCGCGTAAAATAAAACTGCCGCGCACAGATTTTCCGCGCGCGGAAAGGGGAGTGTTTTTTATGAACAAACTCGAATCGGACATTCTGAAAATTTTGCAGGAGGACTGCCGCGTTTCGCCCGCGGAGCTCGCCGTCATGCTCGGCAGGGAGGAGGCGGAAGTCTCCGCCGCCGTTGCGGAGATGGAGCGCCGCGGCGTCATCGTCAAATATACCGCCATCGTGAACAACGAGGCGTTGGAGGACGAGCTCGTGCAGGCGCTCATCGAAGTGAAGGTCTCTCCGCAGAAGTCCAGCGGGTTCGATGCGATCGCCGAGGAGATCTACCGCTGCGAGGAGGTCACGAGCTGCTACTTAATGAGCGGCGGGTTCGACCTTGCCGTGTTCATCGAAGGGAAGACGCTGCGCGAGGTGGCGCAGTTCGTCTCCGAGCGCCTCTCCACCCTCGACGACGTGCTCTCCACCGCGACGCATTTCATACTCAAAAAATATAAGATCGAAGGGACGATCACCGATAAAGAGGACGAAAATCGGGTGAGACTGTCGGTGCAGGCATGAGAAATTTTGTCAATCATCGTGCGGAAACGCTCAAACCGAGCGGCATCCGCAAATTTTTCGATATTGTGTCGGAGATGAAGGACGCGATCTCGCTCGGCGTCGGCGAGCCTGATTTCGTGACCCCTTGGCATATCCGCAACGCCGCCATCCGCTCGGTGCAGCGCGGGTACACGCAGTACACGGGCAACCGCGGGCTGCCCAAACTGCGCGAGGCGATCTCGCGCTATCTCGAAGAGCGCTTTGCCGTGCAGTACCCGCCCGAAAACATCATCGTGACCGTCGGCGCGAGCGAGGGCATCGACCTCGTGATGCGCGCCGTCTGCGAGCCGGGCGACGAGATCCTCGTGCCCGACCCCGGCTACGTCTCGTACGTGCCCGCGGTGCAGCTTTCGGGAGCCAAGCCCGTGCCCGTGCGCTGCGTGCAGGAGGACGGATTCATTTTCACGCCCGAAAAGCTGGAGGCGGCGATCACGCCCAGAACGAAGGCGCTCATCCTGCCGTACCCGAACAACCCTACGGGCGGCATCATGACGCGCGCCCAGCTCGAGGCGATCGTGCCCGTCATCGAAAAGCACGACCTTCTGGTCATCTCCGACGAAATTTACGCCGAGCTCACCTACGGCGGGCGGCACGTCTCCATCGCGTCGCTGCCCGGCATGAAGGAGCGCACCGTGCTCATCAACGGCTTTTCCAAGGCGTTCGCCATGACGGGCTGGCGCATCGGGTTCGTCTGCGCACCGCCCGCGCTCGACGAGGCGCTGTTCAAGATCCATCAGTACGTCATCATGTGCGCGCCCACTGCGTCGCAGTACGCGGCGCTCGAAGGGCTGACGGACGGGTTCACGGACGGGTTCGCCGTCGTCGAGAGCATGCGCGAAGAATACGACAAGCGGCGGCGGTTCATGGTGGACTTTTTCAACGGGTGCGGGCTGAGTTGTTTCGAGCCGCGCGGCGCGTTCTACGTCTATCCCTCCGTCGAAAGCACGGGGCAGAGCGGCGAGGTTTTTGCCAATGAACTGCTGCGCGCCGAAAAGGTCGCCGTCGTGCCGGGCGACGCGTTCGGCGAGGCGGGCAAAGACCATGTGCGCTGTTCGTACGCGACGTCGCTTGCCAACCTGCGCGAGGCGGCGGCGCGCATCGAGCGGTTTGTGAAAGCTGTGCGGAAAGAGGGGTAATTTCTGTAAATTTGCGCCCCTTGCCGCGCGGAACTTGACAAATCCGCCGCCGAAGGATATAATAATGTATGGTAGTCGAAAGGAAGTGGTTCCGCTAAATGGTGCGGAATCACTCTTTTGCACATTGAAAGGGACGCAAAAGGGTAAAATTCTGCCGGGAACGGCAACAATGTAAGGAGAGAAGGAAGGTATTATGGCGGAAGAATTCATCATGACCCAGAAGGGATATGACGAAGCGGTGGAGCGTCTGCGCTATCTGCAGACGGAGAAGAAGAAGGAGATCACCGAGCGCATCAAAGTGGCGCGCGGCTTCGGCGACCTCTCCGAAAATGCGGAGTACGATGCGGCGAAGAACGAAGAGGCGCTCAACGAGAGCGAGATCCGCGAACTTGAAAACAAGATCAAGAATGCGAAGATCATGGAGGAGAGCACCGACAACAGCAAAGTGCACTTCGGCAACGTCGTCACCGTGTACGACTACGACCTCGAGGAGACGGTCACCTATACGATCATGGGCTCCACCGAGGCGGACCCCGACAGGAATATCGTCTCCATCGACTCGCCCGTGGGGGCAGCGCTCGTCGGCGCGCGCTGCGGCGACAAGGTGACGGTGCACGCGCCCAACGGGTTCGACTACGACGTGGAGATAAAGGAGATAAAATAAGCCCTGTTTCGCGCAAATCTCGCAAAAGAGATGCTGCGATTTGCGCGGTTTTGAGGGGACAACTGCTGCCCTCCCGTTGGTCGGGACAGCCGTTTTCCCCTCTGCGCATGACCTTTAAGGGCTCTCTTATAATTAAGTCATGCGCATTCACCCTTTTCGCGTGAGTCGCAAGTATGCGACAAATTGAGTGCGCTTACCGAAAAACGTGGTTTTCGGACGCGCCGTAAAATTATTAAAAACGTTTAGGCAAAAGTGTCATTTTGTCACGCGCAAGGTGATTATTTGAAAAACGCAATTCCACCTTTGTCATCCTGAGTGGAGCGGCGGCATAGCCGCCGCGAAATCGAAGGATCTCTATTCAAATATCGACAATATTCCAATAGAGATCCCTCGCAGGGCTCGGGATGACAGACGGGCACTTCTCGGCAAGTTCGGGATGACGGAAAACGTATTTTCGACAAGCTCGGGAAGACGGGCGGGCATATTTCCGAAACGGGTGCGGACCGTAAAGCGCAAGCAAACAGCGGAACCGCTCCCTGCGGGGTGGGAAAAGTAAAAAATCGGACGAAAACGAGGGACAATGGACGCAAAGATCACGAAAAAGAGGCTCGGACATCAGCTTTCCTATGACTGGATCAAGATCGCGGGGACGTGTATCCTGGCGGTCGTGCTCCTTTTGGTGCTGTTCACGACCATTGCCACCCGCCCCACCGCGGGACAGACGTTCGATTTTTATACCTTCTACAACGTCTATTTCCATTCGGACGAGCTGGGCACGCTGGACGACCTCAAACGCGGCGGCGCGCTTTCCTTTGACATTCAGCAGCTCAACACCTACGAGGTGACGAGCACGGGCTACAAGGATATGGTGCTCTCCACCCGCTTTGCCGCGGGCGAGGGCGACGTGCTCGTTGCGGCGGACGTCGGCGATGTCTACGCGGAGGACGGTTCGGGCGCGCTGACCGACCTTTCGGGGCTGAAAGAGTTCCTCTACACCTACCGCGGCAACTGCATGTGGCTGGGGACGGACGGGAACTCCTATACCGAACAGGCTTCGGACGGGTACGAGACGACTTCGCCGAATTATTTTGCGGCCTGCGCCGCTTATCTGGACAAGTATTTTACGGGCGCGGGATTTGCCGACGCCGTTGCGGCGGGGCAGGGCCTGGACGAGGAGACCGCGCTCGGCGTCGGCTTGGACAGGGGGCGCGCCGAAGCAGACTTCCGCGAGCGTATGCAGGGGGACAAGCGGTACAAGACGGAAGAGCAGATCGGAGAGGGGATAGAGGACGAATACGAGCGTCTCATGAACCTTCGCGACGCCTTTGTCAGGGTGTGGAACTCCGTGAAAACGGACGGCGCCGTCCGCGTCAACGAGATGACTTTCTCCGTCGATACGAACGGGGACGGCACCGCCGAAACGTACAACTGGAGCTATTCCTTCGACATCAGCGGGCTGGAAAACATCCACAACCTGCTCTACTACGGCGCGGACGGGTCGCGTGCGGGGCTGAACCTGTGCGTCGTGCGCAACGGCAGCTCGTCCGAGGAGGAACTGCGCTACGAGCCGTTTACGCTCCTCGCTTATTTCGTGAACGAGTATAACGGCGGCGATTGGGCAACCTATCATGAGCCGTCCGACGAGGAGGGGGTATGAAGCTGCACATTTACGAAGCGCTGGTCTCCTATAAAAAGAAGAGGGCGGCGCGGTTCCATATGCCGGGGCACAAGGCGAACAGGCGCCTCTTTTCGCCCTTCCGGGATGCCGCGCTGGACGTGACCGAGCTGTCCTTTTCGGACTGTCTCGAAAGCCCCGCGGGCGTCATTGCGGACGCGCAGGAGGATATTGCTGCGATCCTCGGGGCAAAGCGCAGCTACATTTTGACCGACGGCGCGACGGCGGGCATCTTTGCGATGCTGTATGCCGTGCGCAGGCGGGGCGGGAAGGTCGCCGTTGCGCGCTCCTCGCACAAGAGCGTGTACAACGCGTGCGCGCTGTTGGGCGTGGAGCCGTATATTTTACAGAACAACGCGCGCGACGGCGTGCTGCTGCCGCCCGGCGCCGCAGACGTGGAGGCGGCGCTCTCGCGCGACGCGAAGATCGGCGCGGTGCTTCTGACCTCGCCGGACTATTACGGGAACACCGCCGACCTTGCCGCCGTGCGGAAGGTGTGCGACAGGTTCGGCAAGCCGCTTTTTGTAGACGGCGCGCACGGCGCATATCTGAAATTCGACCCCGATATGAGCGGGGAATACGCGGGCAACTTTGCAAGCGCCTGGGTGGACGGGTCGCACAAGACCATGCCCACGCTCACGCAGGGCGCGCTGCTGAACGCGGCGGACGAGGCGCTCGTCCCCGCGCTCGAAGAGGGGCTGGATGTCTTCCGCACGACCAGCCCGTCCTATCCGATCATGGCGTCGGTGGAATACGGCGTAAAATTCCTTGCCGAGCGCGGCGCGGAACTCATCGACTCCGTGCGGCGCGAGCTGGCGCTCGCGAAGGCGCGGCTCGCAAAGCGCGGCATCTCCTGTTACGGCGGCAGCAAGACGCTCGTCTTTGCCGTAGATTTCGGCGCCCTCGGCATCTCGCCGTCGGCGGCGTATGAGGAGCTGGAGCGCCGCGGCGTGTTCGCGGAGTTGTGCGACGGGCGGTACGTTCTCTTTTATCTTTCGCCGCTGACGGCGCCCGCGCAGATCGCGCGCATGGAGCGCGCCGTGCGCGCCGTCGCGCGCACGCGCAGCCTGCGCGGCTCGTACGAGGCGCCGCACGAACTGCCGCTGCCCGGCGCACGGAAGTTCAGCTTTCTCGCGGCGCGGGGCATGCCGTACGAAGAGCTGCCGCCCATGCAGGCGGTAGGTCGGGTCTGTGCGCGCAACGCGGGCGTTTCGCCGCCCTGCTATCCCGTCGCGGTCGCGGGCGAACAGCTCACCGAAGAGGGCGCGGCGGCGCTCGCCGCGGCAAAACACACCTTCGGCATGCGCGAAGGGAAAGTCGCCGTCCTGAATATCGGCGGCAGAGCGGGGAACGGCAGATGAGCGGTACGTTTATCGTGTTCGAGGGCTGCGAGGGCGCGGGCAAATCCACGCAGATGCGCCTTTTATCCGAACTTCTGCAAAAGCGCGGCGCCGCGCACACCGTCACCCGCGAACCGGGCGGCAGCGAGATCTCGGAGGCGATCCGAAAGGTCATTTTAGACGGCAGATTCACCGCCATGACGGACGAATGCGAGGCTCTGCTGTACGCGGCGGCGCGGGCACAGCACCTCGCGGATACCGTCGCGCCCGCGCTTGCGCGCGGCGAGATCGTGCTGTGCGACCGCTATATCTTCTCTTCCTACGCCTACCAGGGCGCGGGCAGGGGGCTGCCCCGCAAATTTCTCGAAGAGATCAACGGCTATGCCGTTTCCAATTACATGCCCGATCTCGCGCTGTTTCTGGACATTCCGCCCGCGCAGGCGTTCGACCGCAAGCACGGCGTCGACGAGGACGACCGCATGGAGTGTGCGGGGGAGGGGTTCCACGCCCGCGTCTATGCGGGGTATAAGCGCATGCTCGCAGAGTTCCCCGAAACGTTCGTCGCGGTGGACTGTTCGGGCACGAAGTTCGAAACGAATGCGAAGATCGCAGCGATGCTGGAGGAGAGGGGGCTGATCCCCCGCGCGTAAATGGATATTTTTCGGGAGAGCAAGGCATACAGGATCGTCGCGGGCGACGCGGCGCAGGGGCGGCTTTCGCACGCCTATCTGCTGCTCTGCCCCGATACTGCCAATCTCGGCGCGTTTTTGCGCGAGCTTGCTGCCGTCGTGGTGACGGACGGGCTTGCGGGCGCGGAGGCGGCGCGCGCGGCGCGGCTGGTCGCCGAGGACCGCTATCCCGACTGCCGTTTCTTTCCCGCTGCGGGCGAAAAATGCGGCGTCGCGGAAGTGAAGGCGATGCTGGAGGAGTGCTACATCAGGCCCGTGGAGAACAGGCGCAAGGTGTTCGTGCTCTCCGCCGTGCATGAAATGCTCGCCGCGGCACAGAACAAACTTCTGAAAGTGTTGGAGGAGCCGCCAGAGAACGTCGTGTTCCTGCTCGGCTCCGCGAGCGAATACGCGGTGCTCTCCACCGTGCGTTCGCGCACGAAGCGGCTGGATCTGCACTCCTTCCCCGAGCGCGACATCGAGGCGTATTTGAAGGAAAAATACCCTACCCGCCCCGACGTGAAGGAGCTTGCGGCGCTCTCGGGCGGGCTGCCCGGGCGTGCGGACGAGCTTGCGGCGGGCGGCGCGCTCGCAGGCGAGTGCGACAGGCTCGCGCAGCTCATGCTCACGCTCTCCCCCGCGGCGATCCCCGCCGAGGCGCGGCGGGCGCAGGGCAGGGAGGAGGCGGCGCGCATGCTCTCGCTTCTGCGGCTCGTCTGCCGCGATCTGCTCATGCTGCGGCTGGGCAGGGAAGATCTGCTGCTCTCGGGCGCGGACGGGCAGACGCTCGCGCGCGTGGCGCGGCGCTATACGGAGGCGGCGCTTGTGCGTGCGCTCGGGCGTATCGGGCAGTGTGAGCGCGAACTGCGCGCAAATTCGGTCGTGCCGCAGAGCATAGAGGCGCTGCTGCACGGCATTCTGGAGGATCAATGAACGTAATCGGCATAAAATTCAAAGACGGCGGCAAGATCTACTATTTCGCGCCCGAGGCGGGCGCGGAGTACGCCGAAGACATGGAAGTCATCGTGGAGACGGGCAAGGGGCAGGAGTTTGCCTTCGTCGCTTTCCCGCCGCGCGAGGTGGAGGACGCGGAAGTGACGCAGCCGCTGCGCCCCGTCGTGCGCATCGCGACGGAGAAGGACCGCGAACAGCGCAGAAAGAACCGCGAACGCCGCGGCGAGGCGATCCGCACCGCACAGGAGAAGGCGAACGCCTACGGGCTCGCCATGAAGATCGTCGACTGCGAATTTTCCTTCGACGGGAACAAAGTTGCATTCTTCTTTACGGCAGAGAACCGCGTGGATTTCCGCGAACTCGTGCGCGACCTCGCGGGCACCTTCCACAGCCGCATCGAGCTGCGGCAGATCGGCGCGCGCGACGAGGTGAAACTGCTCGGCGGCATCGCGCCCTGTGGCAGGGTGTGCTGCTGTGCGGGCGCCATGCCCGATTTCTGCAAGGTCTCCATCAAAATGGCGAAGGTGCAGGGGCTCTCGCTCAACCCCGGCAAGATCAGCGGGCTGTGCGGCAGGCTCATGTGCTGTTTAAGCTATGAGAACGAGCATTACAGCGAGGCATACAAGAAGATGCCCAAGCTCGGCGGCGAGGTCTCCACGCCCGAAGGGCGCGGCACCGTCGTTTCAAACAATATGCTCAAATATACCGTCCGCGTCAAACTCGAAAAGGACGGCACGGTGACCTACAAGGATTTCCCGCTCGCGGAGATACGGTTCCGCGGCAAGGGCGCACCCGCGGAGGAGCCCGCCGGGGAGGAAGAGCCGCCGGCGGCGGAACCGGCAGAGGAGACGGCCGCCTCCCATCGCAGGCGGGGCGGCGAACGCAGGCAGGGCGGCGCCCGTGAGGGCGAGGAGAGGAACGGTCCCCGTCCTCCCCGCCGCGATGAGCGCGCGCAGCAGTCCGCCGCGCCGCAGGAGCGCGGCGATGCGGAAGGGCAGGCGCCGCGCCGCCGCAAGCACCGCCGCGGGCACGGCAAAAAGAACGGGCAGGGCGGCGGCGCGCCCGCGCCGCAGGGCGAAAACTGATTTTTAAAAAATTTTTTCCGAAAAAGTTTGATTTGCTCCTTTACTATTTGCGGCGGATATGTTATAATATCTGTAACGGAATATCCGTTCGAGTATATTTGGGAGGTTGATTACAATGGCTCATAAAATTTCCGAAGAGTGCATTTCTTGCGGTGCGTGCGCAGATACCTGCCCCGTGAACGCGATTTCGCAGGGCGATACGCAGTATCAGATCGATCCGGATGTCTGCATCGATTGCGGCGCATGCGAAGAGGGCTGCCCCGTCGGCGCGATCTCGCCCGAAGAGTAAGCCTGTAAGGTAAGTCTCGGCAAGAGCTTGCGCGGAGCACCCCTCCGCGCAAGTTTTTTGAACGGGCACAGGCATGCCGCAGAGGGTGCGGCGGTCTGCGGCAGGGAGTTTCCGCGGCGACGCGGCGGGCAAGTCCGTTTTTTGCGCGCCTGCGGCGGCAGGACGAAAAAATCGAATACGGGGATATAGCTCAGTTGGTAGAGCGCTTGAATGGCATTCAAGAGGTCATGGGTTCGATTCCCACTATCTCCACCAACGCCCTGAAAATTGTGTTAAAAGTCGCATTTTATCACAGTTTTCGGGGTGATTTTTTTGCCGTTTTGACCGCTTTTTCGCCTTTTCGGGCGAATTTAGTGTAAAAGTTAGTGTAAAAATCACCCTCTTTTACTTCGTAAAAGCCCTGCGCACGCGGTCGGAGACGCTCGCAACAGAGCGCGCCTGCGTTTCGGGTCGGTAAATTTGTTTAAAAAAAGATAAGAAAATTTTTAAAAATTTCGTGTAAAATCGTGCGAGAGCATGCGATTTTGCCGCGGCGGGGCGGTCTCCGAACTCGGA
>JAGHJD010000085.1 GCA_017886895.1 Clostridia bacterium
ATAATGGTGTGCTCCATAAGGTGCGGCGCAGAGGAAAACCTCCGCTGTCTCGAACGAAGTGAGAGCAGTGGGGTTGTCCTCAAATCGCAGGATTTCGCAGGCAGCAGCCTGCCGAGAAATCCGCGAGCCCCCTTTGTCAGCTCAAATTCCCCGGATCCTCCTCCACGTACACGAGCGCGGCGCGCGAGCGGTGCGCAAGGGAGCGCTCGTAAATTTCGGGGAGCAGGCTGTCACCGCGCAGCCGCATCAGCACCTGATAGCGGAACTTGTTCTGGATGCGGCGCACGGGCGCGTGCATCTTGTTGAAGAACAGGAACTCCTCCGCATGCGCGTCATACAGCTCCTTGAGCGAAAAATACACCTCTTTCAGCGTTTCGAGCGCCTTCCTGTCCTCCTCGGCGGTGACCATGACGCGCACGATGCGCGCAAAGGGTGGGAACGCCGTGGACTTGCGCAGCGCGATCTCGTGCTCGAAAAAGCCCTTGTAATCGTACCGCACGGCAAAGCGCAGGATATAGTTTTCGGGGTCGTAGGTCTGCAAAACGACCTTTCCCTTTTCGTCCGCGCGGCCCGACCTGCCCGCGACCTGCGTGATGAGCTGGAAAGTGCGTTCGCCGCTGCGGTAATCGGAAAAATGCAGGCTCATGTCCGCATCGAGGATGCCGACGAGCGTGACCCCGGGGAAGTCGTGCCCCTTGGCGACCATCTGCGTGCCGACGAGAATATCCGCCTCGTGGTCGGCAAACCGCTTCAAAATTTTATAGTGCCCCTCTTTGCCCGCCGTCGTGTCCACGTCCATGCGCAGGATGCGCGCGGAGGGGAACAGCTTTTTCAGCTCGCCGACGACCCGCTGCGTGCCCGTGCCCGTGTAACTCAGATGCACGCCGCCGCAGGCGGGGCAGGCGGTGAGCATGCGGTAGCTCGCGCCGCAGTAGTGGCATTTGAGGCAGTTCTCCTCGCTGTGGTAGGTCAGCGACACGTCGCACTGCGCGCACTTGACGACCGCGCCGCACTCGCGGCAGACGACGCTCTGCGCAAAGCCGCGGCGGTTGAGAAAGAGGATCGCCTGTTTGCCCGCCGCAAGGCAGTTCTCCAGCTCCTCGCGCAGCGCCGCCGAAAAGGCGGAGGCATTCCCGCGCCGCACCTCCCTGCGCATGTCCGCCACGACGATCTCGGGCAGCGGACGCTTGTTGATGCGCTCGGGCAGTTCGATGAGGTTGTATTCCCCTTCCTTCGCCTTTAAATACGTCTCCACCGAAGGGGTCGCGCTGCCGAGGACGAGCTTGCAGCCGTTGTACTCCGCGCGCCAGCGCGCGATCTGCGCCGTCTCGTAGCGCGGATTCGTCTCGCTCGAATAGCTCCCGTCGTGCTCCTCGTCGAGGATGATGACGCCGACATTTTCGACGGGCGCGAACACGGCGCTCCGCGCGCCGATGGCGATCTTCGCCTCGCCCCTGCGGAGCCGCTGCCATTCGTCGAACTTCTCCCCCGCGGACAGCCCGCTGTGCAGGATCGCCGCCTGCTGCCCGAACCGCGCCCGAAGCTGGGAGAGCATCTGCGGGGTGAGCGAGATCTCGGGCACGAGGAAGATCGCGCTCTTCCCCTCTTTGAGCGCCAAAGCTATGAGCGTGAGGTAGATCTCCGTCTTGCCGCTGCCCGTCACGCCGTGCAGAAGCTGCACGGTCTGCGCCGACCCCTTTATGCGCGAGACGGCGTCCTTCTGCGCGGGCGTGAGCTCGCGCGCGGGCGCCTCGCCCTCCATCTGCGTATAGGGCGAACGGTTGACGCGCTCTTTGGAGAGCACCGCCGCCCCGCGGGCGACGAGCGCCTTCACCGCCGCGCCGCCGAACTCTCTGCACAGCGCGGCGTGGTCGCAGGGGGAATGTTCCTTTATATATGCGTACGCCGCCCGCTGCGCCTTCGCGCGGGCGGGCAGCTCCGTCTCTCTGCTGAAGGAGACGACGGTTTTAAACCGTTCGCGCGCCGCGCCCCGCCGCATTTCGGCGGGCAGGAACAGGCGCAGCGTGAGCGCGAGCGGGCAGCGGTAGCGCTGCGCGATGCGCTTTGCGAGCGCAAGGCACTCCCTAGTCAGGGCATGATCGACGACCGCTACGATCTCTTTGAGCTTTGCGGGGTCGAAGTCGCTCCCCTCTTTGAGGCGCATGACGTACCCGTCCACCGTCGAACTTCCGAACGGCACCCGCACGCGGCTGCCCTCCCGCACGCCCTCTGCGGCGCGGTATTCAAAGATTTTGTCCACCTCGCTGTGAGCGATGTCTACGATGACTTCCGCCGTCATGCCTGTCCTTCAAAGTGCACACATAAATGAACTGCCCCGCCGCGCGGAGCAGAACACAGAGATCCGCCGCGGGCGGATCAGTCTTTGGTCATCACCAGCTTGCCGGACATGATCTCCTGGCAGGCGAGCGCGATCTCCTTGGTGTTGCCGGGCAGCTCGTGGATGCCCTGGCTCTGCTCCTGGTCGATGATCTGCCGCGCGCGCTTGGCGACCACCACGCACAGCGCATAGCGGGACGCAGGTTCTTCGGGCGTCCCGAGTTTTTCCACCAGCCTGTCTACTACGGGTTCGTTTATCATTTCCAACCTCCTTTCTTTATAGTTTGTTCACGAAAAAAGTTTTGAAAGAGACAAAACTTTTTTCCGTGATCTGAGAGACAACCGAATGTTCGCCGCGATAAAGCGCGGCTTCTCCTTCGTTTTTCTCTCTGCGGCGCGCGCCAAATGCTCTCCATTATAAGCGCGCCGCATTCACTCTTTCCGAATTGAGCCGCAAGTATGCGGCAAATTGGGGGCGCTTGCAAAAAATGTGATTTTTGCGCGCGCAGAGAATTATTAAAAAAAGTGTTCACGCAAATCTCGCGCAAAGGCGCTGCGGAATGCCGTGATCTGAGGGGCAACCGCCACTCTTACGAGATGGCGTTTTCCCCTCCGCGCTCGTCGAAACAGCACCCGCGTTGCAGCGGCTTGCCGAAAGGCAATCCGCAAGCGCCGCGGTACTGTTTCTCCTCTTTCCCAAAAATCTCGGGCAAAGCCCTGCGATTTTCGGGAGACCCTTTAAGTAGGGCTACGTATTATAGAGATCGCGCGCGTTCACCCCTTTTCCTAAGAGCCGCAAGTATGCGGCAAATTGGGGGCGCTTTCCGAAAAACGTGGTTTTCGGACGCGCAATAAGTTTATTAAAAATACAATGCTCATTGTCACCCTGAGCGAGCCGCCGCAAAGGGACGGCGGCGAGCCGAACGGGTCTGAGCAATTCCACAAGTTAGTCATATGCAGTCTGTGTTGCATAACTTACTGCATACAGCTTTCAACGCATTCGGCTCAGATCCCTCGACAAGCTCGGGATGACATAGAGACGGTATTTCCACAGAGCTCCCTCGCAAAGCTCGGGATGACACAGGGACGGTATTCCCATAGAGCTCCCTCGCAAAGCTCGGGATGACACAGAGACGGTATTCCCATAGAGCTCCCTTGCAAGGCTCGGGATGACAGGATTACAGAATATCTTTCAATAATCCCTCGCGCTAAAACGCTGCGGACATCCTCCGCGCGCGGCTTATTCCACGTTCTGCACCTGTTCGCGGATCTTTTCGATCTCGTTTTTCAGTGCGAGGGCGCAGGACGTGACTTCGAGGTCGTTGCTCTTGGAGCAGATCGTATTCGCCTCGCGGTTGAACTCCTGCACCAGAAAATCCAGCTTGCGCCCCACGCGCTCTTCCTTACAGATGGCGCGGAACTGCCCGATATGCGAGCGCAGGCGCGTCAGCTCTTCGTCGATGTTCGCCTTATCCGCGAACACCGCCGCCTCCGTGAGGATGCGCGCCTCGTCCGCCTGCACGCCCGCAAGCGCCTCCTGCATGCGCGCGGCAAGTTTCGTGCGGTAATTCTCAGCGACCAGCGGCGCGCGCAAGGCGATCTTCTCCACCGTCTCCGCGATCGTATCCGCCCGCGAAAGCATATCCGCGGCGAGCTTTTCCCCTTCTTTGGCGCGCATGGCGTTCAGGTTGGCAAGCGCCGAACCGAGCGCGCGCTCCAGCGCGGCGAGCAGCTCCTCGTCCGCGCCCTGCGTCTCCTCCTGCCGCACGACGTCCGCGCACTTCATGAGCGCGGTGACGGTAAAATCGTTCGCAAGCGCGGGGAACATCGCTTTCAGACGGGTCGCCGCGCCGACGTAAGCCGCCGCAGCGGCCTCGTCCACATACAGCTCGCGCGCGCGTTCGCGCTTGTCCGTCAGCCCGACAAAGACGTCCGCATGCCCGCGCGTGAGGCGCTCGCGCACGAGCGCGCGGATGCGCTCTTCATACGCGACAAAGATGCGCGGCGCCTTGACGGACACGTCGAGGTAGCGGTTGTTGACCGTCTTGATCTCGACGGTCAGTTCGATGCCGCCCTCGCGCACCTCGCCCTTGCCGTAGCCTGTCATGCTGAACATGGCGTCTCCTCCCCCGCCCGCAGACGCGGAACGGGTACTCTTCCGTATAGGGTATTATAGCAAAAACGCGGCGGAATTTCAAGCGCTTTCACGCCCGCCCGAAAATTTTACGCGTCCGCCTGCCCGAGCATGCGCAAAAACTCCTCTTCACCGACGATCTTCACGCCGAGTTTCTGCGCTTTGGCAAGTTTCGAGCCCGCCGCCTCGCCCGCGACGACGAGCGTCGTCTTGGACGTGACGGCGCTCTGGCAAGTGCCGCCGCGCGCCTCGATCTCCTGCTGGGCGCGGCTGCGCGGCATGGAGGAAAGCGTCCCCGTCAGCACGACGCTCTCGCCCGCAAAGGCGCCCGCCGCCTGCCGCTGCGGCATGAACGGGCGCACACCCGCCTCAAAAAGGCGGGCGACTTCCGCCGCGTTTTCGGGATCTGAAAACCACGCGCGGATATCCGTTGCCGTCTTTTCGCCGATATTCTCCATTCCGACGAGCTGCTCCTCCGTCGCCGCCGCGAGCGCCTCAACGCTTAAAAAGCGCTGCGCGAGGTCGCGCGAGGCGACTTTGCCGACGCCGCCGATGCCGAGCGCGAGCAGAAAGCGCTCCAGCGGAACGGTCTTGGATCTTTCCAGCGCCGCGAGCAGGTTCTGCGTCTTTTTCTCACCCCAGCCCTCGAGCGAAGAGAGCTGCTCTGCGTCCAGAAAATACAGGTCGGAGCAGTGCCGCACGCCGAGCGTGCGGATGAGCTGCGTTGCCGTCGCCTCCGAAAAACCCTCGATGTCCATCGCGTCCTTGCGCGCGAAGTTCGCAAGCTGCGCCGCGATGCGCGGCTCGCAGGCGCGGTTGGGGCAGAAGAGGTTCGCGCCCTCCTCTTTCACGGGCGCGCCGCAGTACGGGCAGGCCGCGGGCGGTGCGATCTCCATGCTTTTCCCCGTATGCTCGACCGCGCCCAGAATTTCGGGAATGACCTCGTTGCTGCGGCGGATGAGCACGCGGCTGCCCACGCGCACGTCCTTGCGGCGGATGTCGCCGAGGTTGTTGAGCGTGGCTTTGCGCACCGTCGCGCCCGCGAGCTCGACGGGCTCGACGAGGGCGAGCGGCGTGAGCTTGCCCGTGCGCCCGACCTGCCACACGACCTTTCTGACGGTGGTGACCGCCTCCTCCGCCTCGAATTTATAGGCGATCGCCCAGCGCGGGAATTTATCGGTAAAGCCCAGCTCGTCGCGCGCGGAGAAGGGGTCGACCTTCACGACCGCGCCGTCCGTCAGAACGTCTATGCGCTTGCGCTCGATTTCGATCTCGTCGATCGCCGCCTTCACCTCCTCGGGCGTGGCGCAGAGGCGCAGGAAGGGAAAGGTCCTGAACCCCTCGCGCCGCAAGAACTCCACCGCCTCCCGCTGCGAAAAGAGCGCCCCCTCGGACATATAGTTCACGTCGTAGAACAAAATTTCGGGGCGGCGGGCGGCGGTGACGGCGGGGTCGAGGTTGCGGATAGCGCCCGCCGCGGCGTTGCGCGCGTTTTTGAGCGGCTCTGCCGCCGTCTTGTTGTACTCTTCGAGCACCGAAAGGCGGATGACCGCCTCGCCCTTGACCTCGAGCGTGCCCTTGTAGGAGATGGAGAGCGGGTAGCTCTTGATGGTCAGCACCTGCGCCGTGACATCCTCGCCGACGGCGCCGTTGCCGCGCGTCGTCGCGCGCACGAACACGCCGTTCTCGTAGGTGAGGCACATGGTCAGCCCGTCGAACTTGTATTCGACGGTGTACGGCACCTGCCCGACCGTCTTTTCCACGCGGGTGAAGAAGGCGTCCAGCTCGTCTTCCGTGACTGCCTTGTCCAAGCTGTACAGCCGCGCAATGTGCTCGTGCCGCGCAAACGCCTTGATCGGCTCGCCGCCCACCCTGCGGGTGGGCGAGTCGGGCAGAACAACGCCGCTCTCGCGCTCCAAGGCGCGCAGCTCGTCGTACAGCGCGTCGTACTCCCTGTCCGAAACGGTGGGAGCATCCAGCACATAGTATTCATGCCCGTAGCGGTTGAGAAGGTCAACCAATTCCCGCATTCTGTCCATATGATACCGTGTTTTTATAAAAAATAAAGCCGCCCTGTGTTTTTGCCGTACGGCAACGCTGCCCGTGTACGCAAATACGTTTTGCCTTTTCCCGTCATCCCGAGCCTTGCGAGGGATCTCTATGAAAATATCGACAAAATTTGAATAGAGATCCTTCGGCTTCGCGGCGGCTGCGCCGCCGCTCCGCTCAGGATGACAAGGAGCTTTTGCAGCGAACGGTGGTAGCCCCAACTGACGAAAAATTTTTCGTGCGCTTACAGCACGGTCAGCGGCGCGATAAGCACGGATAGCTGCTTGATCCCGTACCCGGGAAAACTGACGTTGACCGCCATGTCTTTCCCCTCCCCTTTGGTGGAGACGATCATGCCGTCACCGAACTTGGGGTGCCGCACGCGCACGCCGACGCGGAAGGCGGCGTAGTCCTTCCCGCCGGACGCCGCGCCCGCGGGCCGCGCGGCATTCGCGCGGTATGCCGCCGCGGCGGAAAACCTCGACGCGGAACCGACGGCGTGCGCGCTCTCCTCGGGCGGCAGGTCGCTGTAATAGCCGTCCTCGCTCGTCTGCGGGCGGGAGAAGGGGCGCTTTTGGTAGCCGCCGCCTCCGCCGTACCCTCCGTAGCCGCGCCCCCTGCCGTAGCCGCCGTAACTGCCCGCGAAGGAGGACGGGCGCGCGGTCTCCTCCACGCCCAGCTCCTTTGCAAGCTCGCCGATAAAGCGCGAGGGAAGCGTCATGCTGCGCTCGCCGTAGAGGTAGCGGCTGCGCGAGCGGGTCAGCCACAGCCGCTTGCGCGCGCGCGTGATCGCGACGTATAAGAGCCTGCGCTCCTCCTCCAGCTCGCCGTCGTCGTACGCCGCGCGCGAGACGGGCATGATATTCTCCTCCATGCCCACGATGAACACGTTGTCGAACTCCAGCCCCTTCACCGAATGGATGGTCGCCACGGTGACGCAGTCGTTCTCGTTGATGTCGTCGGTATCCGAACTGAGGGTGACCTGGTTGAGAAAGTCCGCGAGCGTCGCGCCCTTGTTCATGCGGCAGAACTCGTCGACGGAGTTGACGAACTCGTCGATGTTCGCCTTTTTGTTGATGCTCTCGTCCGAATCGTCGTCGTACATGGCGAGGATGCCCGTATCGGTGATGACGTCGCGGATGAGCTCGTCCGCGCTCTCCTGCGCGCCCTTGATGACGAGCGACTTCAGAAGCGCGCCGAACGCCTTCACCTTCGCGCGGCTGCCCGCGTTGAGAGGGAGGAGTTCCGCGTCCAGAACCGCGTCGTACACCGAAAGGTCGTTCTCGCGCGCGTAGTCCTCGAGCACCTCGACGGTGCGCGCGCCGATGCCGCGCTTGGGCACGTTCACGACGCGCGTGACCGCCTCGCTGTCAAAGGGGTTGCTGATGATGCGCAGGTACGCCAGCAGGTCCTTGACCTCCTTGCGCTCGTAGAAGCGGAAACCGCCGTACACGCGGAAGGGAATGCCGTACTTTGCGAACTCCTGCTCGTAGGCGCGCGTGAGCGCGTTGATGCGCATGAGCACGGCGAAATCCGAATACGCGCCGCCCGCGGACGCGTGCGCGGCGATGATGCGCGCGCAGTACAGCGCCTCGTCCGCCTCCGTCTCCGCCTGATAGTACTGCGGCGCCTCGCCGTCGCCGTTCTCCGTCCACAGCACCTTGCTCTGCCGCCTGCCGTTGTTTTTGATGACGGTGTTGGCTAGCTTTAAGATGCTCTTCGTGGAGCGGTAGTTGCGCTCGAGCTTATACACCTTTGCGCCGGGGAAATCCTTTTGGAAATCCAGAATGTTCTCGATCTTCGCGCCCCGCCAGCCGTAGATGCTCTGGTCGTCGTCGCCGACGGCAAAGAGATTGCCGTGCACGGAAGCGAGCATGCAGATGATCTCGTACTGCACGCGGTTGGTATCCTGAAATTCGTCGACGTGGATATAGCGGAACCTGCCGCCGCAGTATTCGAGCGCGTCTTTGTCCTCGCCGAGCAGCGCGCGCGTCTCGTTGAGCAGGTCGTCGAAGTCCAGCGCGTTGTTGTGCCTTAAAAAGGCGCAGTATTCGCGGTAGACGGCGGTAATCTCGCCGATCCCCTTCAGCCCCGCGTTCTCCTCGGCGTACGCCTCGGGGGAGAGCCCGAGCATGCGCGCGTTGGCGATATGGAACTTCACGTTTTTGAGGAGTTTTTCGTCGTCAAACCCGCAGGCGGCAAACGCCTTCTTGATGACGGCGGCGCGCTCCGTTTCGCTGTAAATGGAAAAATTCTGCGTGAACCCGCGGCGGTCTGCGAACTTGCGCAGGATACGCACGCACATGCTGTGAATGGTGCAGATCCACATGCTCTCGCTGCCCGCGACCATGTCCGCAAGGCGCTCGCGCATCTCGTTCGCCGCCTTGTTGGTGAAGGTAATGGCGAGGATGGAGGAGGGCAGGACGCTCTTCTCCTCCACGAGGTACGCGATGCGCGAGGTGAGCACGCGCGTCTTGCCGCTGCCCGCGCCCGCAAAGACGAGCACGGCGCCCTCCGTATCGGTGACCGGCTTTTTCTGTTCTTCGTTGAGTTTGCGTAAAAGATCGTTCATGTCCCTGCCGCGCGCGGAGCGCGCCCTCTTCCTGTCTGCGTTCTCTCCCATTATAGCACAGACCGCGCAAAACCGCAAGAAGATACGCCCTCCGCGCGTTGCGCGGAGGGCGCTTTTCCCCCTTACCCTGCGGCGGCGCGGCGGGCGCGCCGCGCCGTTACAGGCTCTCGAATTCGCACTCGCGGCGGAACCGCTCGAGCGCGCGCAGATACCGCTCGGAGAGGTTGAGCGTGTAGCGCTGTTTCTCCTCGTAGCTGAGCGTTTCGTAATAGGGACGGTCGATGAGCCGCCCGATCGCGTCCGAGACCTCGCCTTCGGCGAGCAGCATGGCGCGCACGCGCGCATAGAACGCCTCGTCGTCCCCGCCCGCAAGTTTTAAGGCGATCTTACCCGTGAAATAGTGCGCCGCGCGGCTCTCGCTCACGCCCGCCTCGCGCGCGCGGGCGAGTTCGCGGGAAAGCTCGTCCTCGCACTCCTCCCAAAAGCCGCTCTTCAGGCGGCGCTTTGCATCCTTTGCAACGCTTTTGAAACTTCTTTCTTTCATTGTACCACCATAAAACCGCAAATCTGAAACGGCATTGCGCCGCAAATCCGCTTTGCGCAAACGCCCGCCCCCCGCTTTTCGGGGCAGAGTTGTGCGACGCGAAAGTCCGCTCCCCAGCCTTTCAGGGCGGAGCCGCGCGACAGGCGAGGAGCGCGCAAGTAAAACCGACTGCCAAGCCGTTTCGGTTCGGAGAAGCGAGCAAGACGAGGCGCGCGAGGAAAACCTGAGGGAGCATACACAGACGTATGTGACCGAAGGTTGCCGCAGCGCAACAAAGTATTGCGACGCGTATCCGAGGCGAAATGACATATTTCGCGCAAACAAAAAAGCCTGTCACTCTAACAGGCTTTTGTGTTTCAGTTCTTATTGCTTCTCTTGCGGGCGGCTTCGCGCTTTTTCTTCCTGCGGACGGAAGGCTTTTCGTAATGCTCTTTGCGGCGCAGGTCGCCGATGATGCCGTCGCGGGAGCACTTCCTCTTGAAACGGCGCAGCGCGCTGTCAACGGATTCGTTTTCTCCGACTCTGATCGTGGACATTTCCTCTTCTACCCTCCTTCGCCAAAGCACTTATTCGCTGCCGCTTTTTGCCAGCTCGTCTATTCTAATATAACGAAAGGCAGAAGTCAAGCGCTTTTTCGCCCGTGCTCGCAATTCGCGCAAAAAACTTTTTCTGCGCGGGGAACGCAAGCCCGCACGCAGACACCCTACCCGTTGACGATGCGGAGGACTTCGCCGATCTTTGCGGCGGCCTCGTCCAGAAGTTCCTCCGTGAGCGTTGCGACGTAGCTCGTGCGCAGCAGGCACTGCCCCGCGGGCGCCGCGGGCGCGATGACGGGGTTGACGTACACGCCGCGCTCCAACAGCAGGCGGCAGGCGAGGAACGTTTTTTCGTTCTCGTAGGTGTAGATGGGGATGATGGGCGTTTGGCTCTCGATGATGTCCGCGCCCTGCTCCTTGAGCTTTCTGCGCATGTACGCGCTCAGCTCCGCGAGCCGCGCCACACGCTGCGGCTCGTTGCGCAAAATCTCCAGCGCGGCGCGCGCACAGCACACCGCCGCGGGGGTCATGCTCGCACTGAAGATGAACGGGCGCGAATTGAGGCGGACGAATTCGACCACGTCCTCCCGCGCCGCCATGTACCCGCCGATGCTCGCGAGCGACTTCGAGAAGGTACCCATGAGAATATCGACCTCGTCCTCCAGCCCGAAATACTCCGCCGTGCCCCGCCCCGTTTTGCCGAGCACGCCCAGCCCGTGCGCGTCGTCGACCATGACGCGCGCGCCGTACTTTTTGGCGAGCTCCACGATCTCGGGCAGTTTGCAGATGTCGCCGCTCATGCTGAACACGCCGTCGGTGACGATGAGCGCGCCCGCCGTTTCGGGCACGGCTTTGAGCCGCTTTTCGAGGTCCGCCATGTCGCTGTGCTC
>JAGHJD010000086.1 GCA_017886895.1 Clostridia bacterium
CCAAGGTGTTCAGAAACGGCGAGGGGAGCGCCCTTTTGGGCGACCTGCCCCGCGCGGAGAAGATCGTCTCCGCCTGTGTAAAGAGCGGGAAGATCGTCACCGTCAAATTCCGCACCGGGCTTGCGCGCGGGCACGCCGTTGCAGCGGAACTTGCAAAGCTGTGCGAGGGCGCGGGCGCGGCTGCCGTCACCGTGCACGGCAGGACGCGCGAAGAGTACTATGCGGGCGCGCCCGACTATGCGCAGATCGCCGCGGCAAAAAACGCGGTGAAGATCCCCGTCATCGCGAACGGCGGCATCTTTTCCGTCGCGGACGGGGCGGAGATGATCGGAAAGACGGGCGCGGACGGCGTGATGCTCGCGCGCGCCGCGCTCTATGACCCGCATCTGTTCGCCGAATTTTGCGGCGAGGGGGCGGACTGGGACGTCGCCGCGGCGGTCCTGCGGCAGGCGGCGGAGATGCTGCCCGTGTACGGCGAGCGGCGCACCGTCGTGCACATGCGCAAGATGGCGGGCTTTTACCTGCGCGGGCGGCGCGGCGCTGCCGCGCTGCGGCGGGAGCTGTTCTCCTGCGAGACGCTCGCAGATCTGCGCGCGCAGCTTGCGCGCATCTTCGGCGAGGGCGCGCGCGATGATTGACAAGGGCGCATAAAAGTGCTAAACTGAACGGGATGTACGTACAGGGGATCCGTATCGACAATCCCGGGCGGGACGGGTACATAAAGATGACGCGCCGTTACAGCGGCAGGGCGCGGGAGCGGTATTGGGAGATAGACTTCCTGCGCGGGCTGTGCGTGTTTCTGATGATCTTCGATCACTTCATGCACTGCATCATCAACGTCATGCCGACGATCAACGGCATGCTCGGCACGCACCTGTTCGAGGACTGGTATCAGGCTGCGCGCTGGTACTGTTACAGCTGGTCGCTGCGCCAGCAGGTGTGGCTGTTGGTGACTTCCTGCTTTTTCCTGCTCTGCGGCATCAGTTCGACGCTCACGCGCGGCAATTTCCGCCGCTTCGTGCCCCTCGCGCTCGTCGCCTGCGGCATCACGCTCGTCACGCAGATTCTGGACGAGACGCTGTTCGCGGGGTCGAATTTTTACAGCCTCATCCAGTTCGGCGTCGTGCACATGATCGCGGCGGGTATTCTGCTCTATGCCTTGCTCGACAACGCCGCCGTCTCGATCGCGGACGCTTTGGGAGAGAGGCGCCGCGCGCAGTGGGCAAAGAAGGCGGTGCGCTTTCTGCCCGGGCTGGTCGGCATCGCGCTTTTCATCGTCTATCTGACCTGTTTCGGCCACTTCAATACGGACGGGGGATTCTGGCGGTTCACGACGGACGTCACCCTGCAGGACATCCTCGGCGCGGGCGCGACGAAGGAGCAGGGCGATTTCCTGTCCATGTTCCTCGACCTTCGCGGCTACTCCTACCGCTCGTCCGACTATTTCCCCATCCTGCCGTACGCTGCGATCATCCTTATAGGCGGAATCATCGGGCGTCTCGTCTACCATACGGACGCGAAGTACACCTTCGCCCGTTTCGACGGCGCGTGGAACAAGCCGCTGTGCTTTCTCGGGCGGCACGCGGCGTTCATCTACGTCGTGCACATGATCGTCATCCCCTGCGTGCTTGCGCTGTTCGCGCTGATCGTCTCTCTATTCTGAACTCACTACGGAAGGTATCCCGGACCATGCGGAAACTGCCTGAAAACTGTTCCATGTACAGGGCGGCAAAACTGAACATCTCCGATTCGCCCATCCAAACGGCGATCGTGTTTTACGGAAAAAAATATACGTTCCAAGAGGTGTTCGACACGATCGACACCCTTGCGGACAACCTCGCCGCGGCGTTTTCGCTGGGCAAGGGAGACGTCGTCACGCTCTGCCTGCCCAACTCGCCCGCGGCGGTCTTTGCGTTTTACGCGGCGAACAGGCTGGGGGCGGCGGTCAACCTCGTGCACCCCTTCCTCCCGCCCGAAAAGCTGAAGGAGAGCATCCGCGAGACGAAGAGCAAGCTGGCAGTCGTCTACGATCTGTACCGCTGCGGCAGCTTCGATTTCGGCGTTCCGACGCTCGTGAGCAACAGCGGCAGCTACATGGGCGCGCCCGCGCGCCTGTATTACCGCCTGACCAACCGCCGCACCGCGGCGGGGCGGGCGTTCGAGCCCTTTCTGAAAAGGCGCGGCGCGCCGCACGCGGAGGAGGCGGCGTTCGCCGCGGACGAACCCGCGGTGTACCTTGCCAGCGGCGGCACGACGGGCGAACCCAAGACCATCGCGCACTGCAACCGCGTCTGCAACGAGCTCTGCGCAAAGGCGCAGGTCTTTCTCGGCGAGCCGCTGGAGCGTTATACCGCTCTGTACAACGTGCTGCCCATCTTCCACGGCTACGGGCTGTGCATCAACATGCATATGTGCATGATCATGCGCAAGACGAACGTCATGTGCATCAAATTTCAGGCGAAACGGAGCGCGAAGGCGATCGTCAAGAGCCGCGCCAACATTCTCACGGGCGTGCCGACGATGTATTTAAAGCTCCTCGGCGAAAAGGCGTTCACGCAGGGGGATCTTTCCAACCTCAAAGACATCTGGGTGGGCGGGGATAGCATGCCGCAGAGCGCGCTGGACGAATTCAACGCCGTTTTGGAGCGGCAGGGCGCGTCCGCACGCATCCGCACGGGTTACGGGCTGACTGAGACGGCGGGCGTGTGCGTCGTGAACACGCGCGCAAAGCACAGGGACGGCTCCGTCGGCTATCCGCTGCCCGGCGCGGTCATCGGAATTTATAAAGACGGCAGGGCGCTGCCCGCAGGCGAAGTCGGCGAGATCTGGCTGGACACCGAACAGCGCATGCTCGGCTACCTCGGCGAGGAGAGCTCGCCCTTTACGGAGACGGACGGGCGGCTGTGGCTGCGGACGGGCGACTACGGCTATGTGGACGGGGACGGGTTCCTGTACTTCAAACAGCGCATCAAAAATATGATAAAGGTGAGCGGCGTGCCCGTGTATCCCTCCGAAGTGGAGACGGCGGCGCTCGCCGCGGACGGCGTTGAAAAGGTATGCGCGGTAGGTTCGCCCGACCCCGTGAAGGGGCAGGTCGTGCGCCTGTACGCCGAGTGCGGGGCGGACAGGGAAGAGGAGGTGCGCGCGGCGATCCTCGCGCAGTGCAGGCGGAAACTTCTGCCCTATGCGGTGCCGAAGGAGATCGTCCTGCGCCGTCAACTGCCCGTCAATCTCATCGGCAAGATCGACCGCCTCGCTCTCGAACGGGAGTGCGCGGCGGAAAAAGAAGGGAAATAAAAGGGAGAGAATGCAATGAAATCTATCCTCATCATCGGGCTGGGCAGGTTCGGCTCGTATATGGCGAAAAAGTTTGCGGAACTCGGCAACGAAGTCATGGTCATGGACAAGGACGAGGAGCGCGTCAACGAGCTGCTGCCGTTCGTGACTTCCGCGCAGATCGGCGACGCGACGAAGCTCTCCGTCCTTGAATCGCTGGACGTGGAGAGCTACGACCTGTGCGTCGTGTGCGTGGGCGAGAACTTCCAGTCCTCGCTGGAGGCGACCTCTCTTCTGAAAGAGGCGGGGGCGAAGTGGGTGCTCTCGCGCGCGTCCACCGAGATCCAGGCAAAATTCCTGCTGCGCAACGGCGCCGACGAGGTCGTATTCGCCGAGAAGCAGATGGCGGAAAAACTTGCCGTGCGGTACAGCGCGGACAACATCTTCGACTATATCCAGCTCACGCCCGAATATGCGATCTACGAGATCCCGACCCCGCGCGGCTGGGAGGGCAAGACCATCCGCGAAAAGAACGTGCGCGTGAAGTACAACCTGAATATCCTCGGCGTCAAGCGCGGGGACAAGATCGACCCGCTGCCCGCAGCGGACTATGTGTTCGACGCGGGTGCGCGGCTGATCGTGATGTGCCGCAAAGCGGACATCGAGCGCGTTACGCGCTGAAAGGGGGATGCCGATGGCGGAGGAGAGCGTCAACAAGGCGAACGCGGCGGCGTTTTTAAGCGCGTACAACAAGGTCGACGCGCAGCTTCGCGCGCTGTACAACTTCGGCGGCGGGCAGTCTTTTACGGACATCGTGCGCCGCAGCGCGGAGAAAAATTCCGTCGTGCGCCGCTATGAGAACGACCTCGCGGAGTATGCGCGCCTGCGCAACGCGATCGTGCACCAGAGCATGAACGGGCAGATCATCGCGATCCCCTGCGACGAGGTGACGGAGAAGATGGAGCGCATCGCGCAGCTTCTGTCTGCGCCGCCGCGCATCCGCGATGCGCTGCCCGAAAAGAAGATCGTCAGCATCGAGGCGTCGCTCTCTCTGCGGCAGGCGGTGCTGCTCGTTTCGCGCACGGGGCACTCCAACCTGCCCGTGTATGAGGGCAAGCGCATGGTCGGCATCGTGAACAACCGCCGCATCATCCGCGAGCTGGGCGCCGTCCTCGCGCGCGGGCAGAGCGTGGATTCCTTCCTTTCGGAAACGCCCGTGGGCGATGTGCTGGACGAGAGCGACATGTTCGTCTACTACAAGTATCTCCCCGAGACCGCCACCCTCGAAGAGGTGCTCACCGCCTTCGAGGAGAATAAAAAGCTCATCGCCGTCGTCGTCAGCGAGCGCGGCAGGATGGGCGAGCGCATCCGCAACTTCATCACGCCCGCGGACCTCGTGCACGTGAACAGAAAACTCGAGGACTACCGCTGAAAGTTTGCGGAATGCACCGCGGATCGCTTTACAAACCGCCGCGGACGGGCTATAATACAGAAAAAATTGCAGAGGCGTTCCCCCGCCGCCGGGTGGGGGAGAGGGCGCAAGGAACGTGCCGGCAGGCTTTTACAGGCGCGTTCCCCGCGCCCTTTTGTATGTTCACGCAGGGGAGGGGTTTGTGAAAAACGCAGCTCTTTTCAAATCGTTTGCGCGCTATGCGTCGCTGAGCGTTCTGGGCATGCTCGGCATGTCCTGCTATATTCTGGCGGATACCTTCTTCGTCTCGCTCGGGCTGGGGAAGGCGGGGCTCGCCGCGCTCAACCTCGCCGTGCCCGTGTACAGCATCATCCACGGCGCGGGGCTGATGATCGGCGTGGGCGGGGCGACGAAATACGCGCTCCTGCGCAGCGGCGGGGAGGAGCGCCGCGCGAACGAGGCGTTCACGAACGCGCTGTACCTCGCGGCGGCGCTGTGCGTGCCCTTTATCCTTTTGGGCGCGCTCTTCCCGGGGCAGCTCGCCTCCCTTCTCGGCGCGGACGCGGAGACGTACGAAATGACGCGCACCTATCTGCAGACCCTCCTGCTGTTCTCGCCCGCCTTTCTGTGCAACAACGTGCTCGCGGCGTTCGTCCGCAACGACGGCAGCCCGCAGCTTGCGATGTTCTCCACCGTCAGCGGCAGCCTCTCCAATATCCTTCTGGACTGGGTGTTCATCTTTCCCTGCGCGATGGGCATGTTCGGCGCGGTGTTCGCCACCTGCCTCGCGCCCGTCATCGGCATCGGTGTCTCCTGCCTGCACTTTCTCGGCGGGAAGTGCGGGTTCCGCGCCGTGCGGGTGCCTTTCCGCGCGGAGTACGTGAAGGGCTGTTTTTCGCTCGGGTTCTCCTCGTTTGTCGAACAGCTCTCCAACGCGGCGGTCATGCTCGCGTTCAACGCGATCGTCTACGGCATTGCGGGCAATACGGGCGTCGCGGCGTACGGCGTGGTCGCGAACGTCGCGCTGGTCGTCATCTCCATCTTCACGGGCGTGGCGCAGGGCACGCAGCCGCTGATGAGCCGCGCGCAGGGCGGGGAGCGCCGCGCGGACGTGCGGCTGCTCCTGCTGTACGCGGCTGCCGCCGCCGTCCTCATCGCCCTCGTCGTCTATGCCGTCGTATTCTTCTGTGCCTCGCCGATCGCGCAGATCTTCAACAGCGAAAACGACCCTGCGCTGCTCTCCACCGCGGCGGAAGGGCTGCGGCTGTACTTCATCGGCATGCCGTTTGCGGGGTTCAATGTCGCGGTCTGCGCCTGTTTCGCTTCTACGGACCGCCCGCTGCCCTCGCAGGGGCTCTCCCTTCTGCGCGGGCTGGTCGCCGTCATTCCGCTCGCGTTCGCCTTTGCGGCGCTGTGGGGCGCGGTCGGGCTGTGGCTCGCCTTCCCCGCCGCCGAGGCCCTCACCGCCGTCTGCGGTGCATTGTGTTTAAGGTTTTATAAGGGGAAGAGGCGCGGCGGCAAAAAAACGGCGGGGGAGGGCGCATGAACCTTTGCGCGAGGAATGCGTGAATTCTTTTAATAATCTATTGCGCGTCCGAAAACGACGCTTTTCGGAAAGCGCACTCAATTTGCCGAAAACATTCGGCTTTTAGGAAAAGGGGTGAATGTGTGCGATTTCTATAATACGAAGCCCCAAATCATCGCACACAGAGGGGAAAACGCCATCTCGCAAGAGTGGCGGTTGCCCCTCAGATCACGGCGTTTCGCAGCGCCTTTGCGCGAGAAACGCGTGAACCTTTGCGCGAGATTTGCGTGAACCCTTTTAATAATCTATTGCGCGTCCGAAAACGACGCTTTTCGGAAAGCGCACTCAATTTGCCGCATACCTGCGGCTCAATTCGGAAAGAGTGAATGCGGCGCGCTTATAATGGAGAGCATTTGGCGCGCGCCGCAGAGAGAAAAACG
>JAGHJD010000087.1 GCA_017886895.1 Clostridia bacterium
AATTGTTGGAGGTACAGCCCGTACCGCCGCAGACAAGAATGTGCGATCTGAACATGCGTGCGCCCCCTTAGCTGTTTTCGCCGATGAGATAATCGGTGCAGACGTTGCCGTTGACGACGTGGTCCACAATCACTTTGCGCGCCTTTTCGGGCGTCATGAGAATGTACGTATATTTCTGCCCGTCCCTGAACACCTCGACGATGGGCTCGAGCCTGCACAGCCCGATGCAGCCCGTCTGCGAGATGCTCACGTTGTGGAGCTGCCGCTTATCCGCCTCGTCGAGCATGGCGTCGAGCACGGGGCGCGCGCCCGCGGCGATGCCGCAGGTCGCCATGCCGACCTTGATGACCGTCTCCCCCTCGCCCGCTACGCTGCGGTTGTCCGTCTGCGACTTCATCTTTTCGCGAAGCGCGCGGAGTTCTTCCAGACTTTTCATAACCTACCTCCGTAAATACTGACTAAATTTTCCTGAATGTACTCCTTCAGGAAGGCGCGCACCTCGGGCGCGCCGAGAGGAATGTCTTCCCCCAGAATTTCTTTGATCTCGCGCGTGTCGAGCACCCCTTCGCGCGAGCCGTCCGTGACGCGGATACAAAAATCCGTCGCGGGGTTCATCGTCACGAGCTGCAGCGCCACCCCGCCGAAATCGCCGAGCGGCATGCGGTCGACGTGGCTTATTTTGTACGTCGCGGTGACGCAGGTGCCTTTGCCGACTTCGGAGCGGATGGAGAACGTTCCGCCCGCGCTCTCCGCCGAATACTTGAACAGCGGCACGCCCATGCCGACTTTGCGCGTGGTGCGCGTCGTCGTGAACGGGTCGCATACGGCGGCGAGCATCTCCTCGCTCATGCCGCAGCCGTCGTCCTCAATCGTAATCGACATCGTGTCCGCCGCAAAATCCGCAGACAGCGTGATCTTTACCAGCTTTGCGCCCGCGCGCAGCGAGTTTTCGGCGATGTCGAGGACGTTTAACGCAAGCTCGCGCATCAGGCGCGGTACTTGGCGAGGATCTTGGGCACCTCGTCGGGCGTGACCTTGCCGTACACGTCGTCGTTGACGGTCATGACGGGCGCAAGGCCGCAGCAGCCGATGCAGCGCGTCGCGTCCAGCGAGAATTTCAGATCGTCCGTGCATTCGCCGCCCTTGATCTGCAATTCGTCGCACAGTTTCTGATAGACGTCGCCCGAGCCCTTGACGTAGCACGCCGTGCCGAGGCACACGCCGATCTTGTACTGCCCCTTCGGGTACAGCGAGAACTGCGCGTAGAAGGTGGCGACGCCGTACACCTCCGCGAGCGGCACGCCGAGCTCGTCCGCGATGATCTGCAGCGCCTTTTCGGGGAGATACCCGAAGATCTCCTGCCCCTTCTGCAAAGCCGCGATGGTCAGCCCCTTGCCCGCATGCGCCTCTGCGATCTCGCCGATGGCGGCACGGAGTTTTTCCTCCTGTTCCTTTGTGCCGTTATACGGAACTTCCAGTTTTTTAGCCAAAACAACCTACCTCCGTGATCGCGGTTGCGGTATCGTTTCGCCGCCCGCCGCGTTTCTTCCGACTGAATATATCCATTTTAACACAAACGCGCAGATTTTTCAATAATAAACCTGCCGAAAGGCGCAATATTTTTTTGTGCGGAACGCCGAAAATTCCGCGCGGCGCGCGCCGTACGGCAGCACCCACGCATAGACTTGACAAATTATGGGATCTGTGATATGATTAACAGACTATAAGGACTTAACAATCTTAAAAAACCGCGGCGCTCCGCGCCGGAAGGAGGGCATAAAATGGAATTGTACGAGATCAGGGAAACCATACTCAAGAAGTACACCGAATACGCGCAGGACATTGCGGAACTCTCCAAGATCGCGGCAAAAAACGACGCGATCAACCCCCGCCTGTATGAAAAATACGACGTAAAGCGCGGGCTTCGCGACGTGAACGGGAACGGCGTCGTGTGCGGACTGACGGAAATTTCCGAGATCATCGCCTTCGGCAGGGACGAACACGGGAACAAAGTTCCCGCGGACGGGGAACTGTACTACCGCGGCATCAATATCCGCGACCTCGTCAACGGCATGAAGGGGCGCAGATACGACTTCGAAGAGGCGACCTTCCTGCTGCTGTTCGGCTACCTGCCCACGAAGGAGCATCTGGACAGGTTCTGCCGGCTCCTTGCGGACTTCCGCCAGCTCCCGCCCTCGTTCGTGCGCGACATCATCATGAAGGCGCCTTCCAAGGACATGATGAACATGCTCGCGCGCAGCGTGCTCTCCCTCTACTCCTACGACCCGCGCCCCGACGACGTCTCCAAACGCAACGTGCTGCGGCAGTCGCTGCAGCTCATCGCGCAGTTCCCGCTGCTCACCGTATACAGCCAGAAGGCGTACAAATACTACCATTCGGACGCGTCGCTGTTCATCCACAAGCCGCGCAAAGAGCTCTCCACTGCGGAGAATATCCTCTACATGCTGCGCGAGGACTGCAAGTACACCGAGCTCGAGGCGGAAGTTTTGGACCTGTGCCTCGTGCTGCACGCCGAGCACGGCGGCGGCAACAACTCCACCTTCACGACGCACGTGGTGACTTCTTCGGGCACGGACACCTACTCCTCCGTCGCCGCCTCCCTCGGCTCGCTCAAGGGGCCCAAGCACGGCGGCGCGAATATCAAGGTGTGCGAGATGTTCGACAATATCAAAGAGCACGTTCCCTCCTTCGACAAGGGCAAGCTCAAAGATTACGTCGCGAAGATCGTCGACCGCGAAGCATACGACCACACGGGGCTGGTGTACGGCATGGGGCATGCCGTGTACTCCCTCTCCGACCCGCGCGCGGACATTCTGAAAGGGTTTGCCGAAAAACTCGCCGTGGAAAAACACATGGAGAAGGAATACGAGATGCGCGGATACGTCGCGGAAGCCGCGGCAGAACTCATCGCCGAAAAGCGGCGCATCTACAAGGGCGTCGCGCCCAACGTGGACTTCTATTCGGGGTTCGTCTACGACATGCTCGACCTGCCGCGCGAACTGTACACACCGTTCTTCGCCGTGTCGCGCATCGCGGGCTGGTCGGCGCACCGCCTGGAGGAGATCACCAACGGCGGCAAGATCATCCGCCCCGGCTACCAGGCAGTCGCCCCGCGCCAGAAGTACATCCCCATCGACGAGCGCGTCGAGGAAGAGTAAACCGTTTTAAACAATACGCGCCCCGCGCGGCGAATGCCGCGCGGGGCGCATTCCCTTTCTCCGCAGACGCTTTACGGCAGCGCCTCCGACATCCCGCAAAAAAGGGCCCGGCGTTCAGCCGGACCCTCTTTGTTTCTCCTCTTGCTTTCCCGTACGGAAAAGGCTTTACTGCTTTCCGCCCTTCTTCTTTCGGATCAGCACGACCGCCGTGACAGCCCCCGCGACAACGACGACGCAGGCAATGACGATGCCCGCGATCGCGCCGGCGGGCAGCCCGCCATGCCGAAATCATTGTCCCAGAACGCCGAGCGCATGATCTTGTACGCCAGGACCTCCGTCGTCCCCAACGGCCCGCCGCCCGAAATAAACAGGACGGATTCGTAGATATTCATTGCGCCGATGAACCCGTTGATGAACATAAAAGCGATCATCGGCATCATCTGCGGGACAGAGATCCTGAAAAAGGACTGCACGCGGTTGCAGCCGTCCAGCTTGGACGCCTCGATCACGCTCGGATCGATGCTCTGCAGCGCGGCAAGCCACAGCAGCGTAGAACCGCCGATCCCCGTCCAGACCGAATAGATCACGATCCAGAAGATCATCCATTCGGTGGAGTACTGCCAATACACCGCTTCTTTGCCGAAGCTCTCTAAAATGTTGTTGACCACGCCGTCGTAGCTGAGCAGGATATTGAAGATCTGCGACGTTGCGGCAGCGGAAGTGACGGAAGGGATATACCAAATGGCACGGAAGATCCCCTGTCCTTTTTTGATGCCGTTCAGAAGCAGCGCCACGAGCATTCCCACGAGCGTCGTGCAAAGAAAGCACAGCATGCCCAGCCCGACCGTACGCCCGAGCGCGCTCACCCATTCCGCGGACCCGAAAAAAGTGACGAAATTGCCGATCCCGATCCAACGGGGGATCCCGTTTATGCCTTTATAATCGAAAAAGCCGAGAACGACGCCGTACACAACGGGATAGCCGCAGAACAGCAGCCAGAACCCGACCGGCACCGCAAGCAGAGCAAGCGCGAGCAGCGCGTCTCTGTGCCGCACCCTGAATTTGGTTTTCTGAAGATCTCTCTTTTCCATACTCGTTTCACCTGTACAGGATCTCTGCCCCCGCATAGCTCTCGCGCGGGCACTCCTCGCCGCGCAGCCGCCGCACGAGCAGGCGCACGGCGGTATCCGCCAGCGAACGGTAATCGACGTGCACCGTCGTGACGGGCGGGTCCAGCCTGTGGGCGACCGTTTCGCCGCCCAGGGCGCATACCTTGATCTTTTCGTGGCTGAGCCCTCTCTCCGCCATGGCTTCGTACACCCCTGCCGCGCAGACGTCCGACTCGACGATGACCGCATCCGTCTTTTCGGTGATGAGCCTTGCGGCCGCCGCGGCGGCGTCTGCGGCGAGCACGCTCTCCACCCGCGCCCGCGATACGGGGATGCCCGCTTCCCGCAGCGCGCGGTTGAACCCCTTCAGCCTGTCCTGCGATATGTACAGCTCTTCCGCGCTGTTGAGAAAAACAAAATTTCTCCTTCCTTCTCCGATCAGCCGGCTGGCGATCTCATAGGTGATCGTATCGTTGCAGACGTCCACAAACGTCGCGCCGCCGCCCAGAAATTCCCTGCCGACGAGCACGTACGGGATATTGTTTGTCTCCATTTCGATGAAGCGGAAGTCGCCCGTGCGGGGGGTCAGCAACACGGCGCCCTCGATCGGTCCCCTGCCGCTGGCGAAGATCGCCCGCAGTTTCTCTTTGTCGGTGACTTCATAATACAGGATGACCGAGTACCCGCATTCTGCGGCGGCGATCGTCGCGCCCTCGATAAAATAGTGATAAAACTCCTGGAACCCGCCCGCCGCGGAGGAGAGCATCAGTCCGATCAGGCTCGTTTTCTGCGTGCGCATGCCCGAAGCGAGAAAGCTCGGCGTATAATTGAGCTGTTCGCACGCTTCGCGCACCTTTCTCGTGACCTTCGGGCTGACATACTTCTTTTTGGTAAATACGTTGGAAACCGTGCTCGGCGCAACGCCCGCGAGCGCCGCAACGTCTTTGATCGTACTCATCTCAGACCTCTTTTCCGTTAAATGGATAGGTTTTCTGTCGAAGACAGAAAACCCACCGGTGGGTTTTCCTTTTTTATTATCATGAACCTGCCGCGGACGGCAGCAGTTTCACCGTGTTACAGTTTGAACAGGAACGTTTTTATCTCGAACGGTCTGAGGACGCATTCCGCACGCGGGATCTCGCACAGCTCCGTCTCGTCCGCACGCGCCGCGGCGATGCCGCGGAAAGGAAATTCCGCCTCCGCACGGACATGCACGCGCCGCCCGCTCGGTTCGTACAACCGCAGCACGACGCTCGTACCGTCCTCGGAAAGTTTTATGCAGCTCACGATTGCCTTTCCGTGCACCTTGAACAGCGGCGCGGGCAGCCGCGTCCATTCCCTTGCGTTCAGCCGCTCGGCAAGATACGGCGTCTCGCAGCAGGAAAACTCTCCGCCGTGCGGATAGATCTCGTACACGAACCGATGCACGCCCGTATCGACGTATGTGCCGGGCGAGAGCGCATTGCGCAGAACGTGCATGCGCAGCATGCCGTCGTCCGCACTGTAACCGAACACCCCGTCGTTGAGCAGAGAGTAACCGCCGCGCGCATCGGAAAGATCGACAAAGCGCTGCGCGCAGAACTCCGTCATCGCTGCGGAGACGGGATCGTCCCGCCGCAGCGTGCGGCGGAACGCGCCGAACTGTACGCCGCAGGTAATGTCGCCGATGCCCTGCGGAACGGTGAACTCGTCCGCAAGCAGGCGGTCTTTTTCGCGCCAGTCGATCACCGTTTCAAAACGGAGCGTCTTTCCTTCACGCCCGATACAGACGAACTGCTCGATCGACGAATCTCCGAACGCAAAGCGAAGCGAAACGCCGCTTTCCCCCTGCCGCGCCGAAACGAGACGGAACGCGCCCAGCCGCCTGTCTTTGTATCCGTCCGCATAATCCCAGCCGTCGCCGCCGTCCTCATACAGCGCCCAGACATTTCCTCTCTCGCGCATCTCCTCTCCGAACGCGACGGACCCGTCCGCCGAAAGCAGGGCAGACCAGCCGTCCGCAGAGAATCGGAACCCGCCGCTCTCCGCAGAGATCTGCCCGCCCCTGTATTTTTTGGACGGGGGGAGCAGGCAGCAGCCGCGTTCACCCGCTTCGGGCAGCGCCGTCTCCGCCAGTTCCGTAAGTTCTGCTTCCAGCATCGGGTAGCGCACTTCGCATTCGTCGTAAACGCGCTTGATGGAAGAGCCGGGCAGAATATCGTGAAACTGATAGAGCAGCGTCTCCTTCCAGAGCCTTTCGAGCGCGGCGCGCGGATACGCCGCGCCTTCGCGCACATGTGCGCAGCAAAGCAGGTACTCCGCATCGGCGAGCAGCCGCTCCATGATCCGATTGTGCCGCTTATTATAAAAACGCGTCGTGTATGTTCCCTGATGTTTTTCGAGATACAGGTCACCGCGGTATGATTTGAGCGGCGGGTGTTCGGCGGCGAGCTTTTCGAAAAAGCCTTCCTCCGTGCCGAACTCCACGCGCGGCAGCCCCTTGAGGTCCGCTTCGCGCAGCAGCCGTTCTATATGCTCAGGTCCCGGTCCGCCGCCCCCGTCGCCGATGCCGTACAGGAGCAGCGCGTTCTTTACCCTGCCCGCCTCGCGGTCGTTTTCACAGGCGCGCCGCAGCGCCGCAGGCGAGGCCGCGCTGTTGTACGTCCCTTCGGGCGGCATATGCACGAGGATCTCGCTGCCGTCTATCCCCTTCCAGCGGAAAGTCGTATGCGGAAAACGGTTATAGCGGTTCCAGCTCAGTTTGATCGTGACCATCTTGTCCACGCCGCATTGCGAAAAGATCTGCGGCAGCGCGGCACTGAACCCGAAGCAGTCGGGCAAATGCGCAACGGTCGGCATTTTGCCGAACTCGCGCCCGAAAAAGGCACGCCCGTACATACACTGCCGCACGAGCGATTCCCCGCCCGTCACGTTCGTGTCGGGTTCCACCCAGAGCGCGCCCTGCGGTTCGAGCCTGCCCTCCGCGACGCGGGTGCGGATCTGCTCATACAGCGCGGGAGCGTGGTCCTTTACCCATTCGAACTGCTGCGGCTGCGAAAAGCCCGCAATGTAAGCGGGGTAGCGCTCCATCATGCGCAGCGCCGTTGCGAAAGTCCGCTCCGCTTTCCGCTTCGTTTCGCGCAGCGGCCACAGCCATGCAAGGTCAAGATGCGCGTGCCCGCAGGCAGTAAACACCTTTTCCGCTCCGCCGCGCTGCGCCAGAAGCGCCGAAGCAACGGACTGCGCCGCCGCGTATTCCCCGCGCGCGATCGCGGCAAACAGCTCGTCCAGACGGCTGAGCCCTTCCTCCCCTTCCGACGCGGCAAGATTTTCAAGCACCGTCGCATCGTAGTACAGCCTGCGCAGCGCATGGTCGCAGACGACGATCTCCGCCTGCAACAGCACGCCGCCGCAGTCTTTCCCGAAAAGGTCGTTGCAACCGCAATCCGCCCACACATCGACCTTTCTTCCCAGCCCGAGCTCCGCAAACGGCACGACCCGCTTGCCGGGGTAACCGTGCGTCCTGTCAAACTCCGAATCCACATTCGTGATGCCGCGCAAAGGCACGCCGTCTTCTCCGTACAAAAGACCCTCGCCGGAGAGATCGATCCTGAGCGCCGCATCGCGGAGGGAACAGGAAGAGGGAAGTTCTCCCGTAAAGCGGAACCATGCACAGTCCCACAGGTTCCCCCACTTTTCGCCTATGCCGATCCTGCGGAACACAAGTTTTTCGCGATCGGCATACGGCACGGGCTCCGACGTCACGCCGCAGACTGCCTCCAAAGGTGCAACTTTTTTGTAGATCTTTCCCTTCAATTCCTGTAAGGTCTGCTGAAAATCTCGCATGCTTTTTGTACAAACCTCTCAAAAATAATTTTATTCCAAACAGAAAAACGATTTTTTCTATAAAAATTATACTCCCGCCGAGACAAACCTGTCAATATGCATTTGCGAGAAAATCAATTTTCTTTTCAACGCAAATCGTCATGCAATGCTCTTTTTCGGCAGAAATCACAACAATTTCAACTTTTTTCTTCCGCGCGCCGCAAAAAACGAAAAAAACGATTTTTTGAGCAGCGCTCTCCGACGAAAAAGAACTCACCGCAACGACGCGCCCCGCGCGGCATTCGCCGCGCGGGGCGCGCTCTCTTGCTGCGGGCATGCCGCCGTGCCCCACTGCGGATATGCCTCTGCGCCCATACACGCAGGCGCCGCGCGGAATTTTCCGCGCGGCGCCTGCGTTTTCAGCTCTGCTTTTTTTACAAATGCGCTCTTGCAAACATGCTTTACAGATACGCCGCGAGATCGTTCAGGCTCTCGGCGACTGCCGTAGGCGTATCGGAGGCGGGAAGCCGAGGGACCTGCTCCGCGCGCGTCTCGCCGCTCAGAACGAGCAGCGTGGAAAAGCCGTTGTTGTTCCCGAAACGGATGTCCGTATACGGTCTGTCCCCGACCATCGTCACGCGGTCTGCGGGCACGCCCAGCGCGGCGGTCAGCATCCGCCCCATCACGGTGTGCGGCTTGCCGCAGATCACGTCCGGCTCCCGCCCCGAAGAGCGCTTTAAAAGCTGTATGAACGACCCGACGTCGGGCGGGTACACCCCCTCGGCGGGGCAGACGTCGTCCGCATGGGTGGCAATGTACGGTTTGCCCTGCACGAGCATGCGGTTGATGCGGACAAGCTTTTCATAGGTGAGCGAGGTATCGTACCCCAGCACGGCGACTTCCGCGCCCTCCTCCGTCTCCGCGAGCGGCACGCCCGCCGCCATAAACTCCGCCTTGAGCGCGTCGGTGCCGACGAGGTACACGCTCTTCCCCGCATACCGCTCTCTGAGCAGCCCGATCGCCGCCATGCCCGAGGTAAACACCGTATCACGCGCGTCGAACAGCCCCAGCGCGCGCAGTTTCTGCTCATAACTTGCGGCGCTGCGCGAGGAGTTGTTCGTGCAGTACACGATGCGCCGCCCGCCCGCGCGGACGGCGGCGAGCGTCCCTTTCATCTCCCCGATCGGGCGGTCGCCGACGTAGACGGTGCCGTCCATGTCCAGCAAAAAGACCTCTGTGCGCGCGGCGAGCGCGCGCAGGCGCTCCCCGTCCGATACGACCCCTCTCTGCATGGGTTCCTCCTCCGTACTCTCTATCCGCAAGCGGCTCTCATCTGTTTGGCAAGATCGCTCTGCGGCAGGTCGGCAAGCAAGCCGAACTCGCGCTCCGCGGCGGGAACGGAAAACAGCGGCGACAGCTCCGCCGCGCACTCGTACAGCGCCGCGATGCGCCCTGCCGCCCCTTCCCTTCCGTCCTCCGCGCGGATATGCCCGCCGTGTGCGGCGTACAGCCGCCCCGCTCTCTGCGCGAACGAGCGCAGCAGCTCTCCCCGCGCGCGCAGGGCGCCCCGCGCCTCCGCAAAGACCTGTATGCGGCGGCGGCACTCCGCCGCCGTCGGCACGGCGATGTTCTTCAAAAGCGCCGCCGCCCGCTCGCCCGTGACTTCCGCCGCGCGCAGCACCCGCCCCGTAAAATCGGGCACGAAGTACCTGCGCGGTTCCTCCTTTTCCAGAAAGCGCGCATAGCGCGCCGCAAAGTGCGCAAAGAGGGGGAAGGCGTCGCCCCCGTACGCCTCAGCCGCGCGCACCGCGGGCAGGACGGGAGAGCGGCGCAGCGCGAGGCGCAGCAGCGAACAGGCACAGAACAGCCCCTTCTCCCCCTCCCCATAGGAGAGGAACGCCTCCGCCGCCCGCGAAAAGGCGGGATCTTCCACACCTTCCGCAAACAGCGCGTGCAGGGCGAGATCCTCCGCGCACAGCGCGGCGAGCGCGGCATAGCCCGCCGCCCCCGAAAGACCGGACAGGAGCGCCTCGTCCGCGAGCACGAGATCGGGCGCGCGCAGCGGATAGCCCGCCTGCGCATACCCCTGCGGCAGCGCCGCCTCGAACACCCCCTCCGCCGCGGCGGAGAGGGGCACGGCGAGCACGAACCCGCCGCGCAGCGTCGCAAAGAACCGCGCGGCAAAGATGCTCCTTGTGCCCAGCGCGACGACAACGCGCACCTCGTCGGGAAGAGAGAACAGCCCCGCGAGCGGCTCTCTGCCGATCACCGCGCAGACGGGGCGCAAGTCCGCGAGCTGCCCGCGCACCTGCGCCATCTGCGCGCCGCCGTCCGCAAAGATTGCCGCCCTGCCGCAGGGCAGGAGCGTCTTTGCAAGCTCTCCCGCCTCGCCGAGCGGGCAAAAGCGCACGCGCGTGCCCAGCCCGCACGCGCGCACCATGTTCTGCAACAACGCCACGCACATGAAACAGTTCCCTCCTGACAAAAAGCGGTGTCCTCTTTCGTGTGCGCGCCCCGCTCCGTCAGCGGGGCAAAAACGCGTCTAATGCGGCGAGCAGCGCATCGTTCTGTTCGCGGCTGCCCACCGTGATGCGGCAGTATCCGGCTATACGCGGCTTTGCGAAGTGCCGCACGAGCACGCCGCGCGCGCGGAGCTGTTCGTACACCTCCCTGCCGCCGACTTCTCCGTGCTTTGCGAACACGAAGTTTGCGGACGAGGGCAGGACGGAGAACCCGCGTGCGGCAAGTTCCGCGCTAAGCCTCTCCCGCTCGGAGACGACGAGCGCCGTCTTCTCCGCGTAGTATGCCCCGTCCCCGATCGCCGCGGCGCAGACCGCCTGGCAGACGGCGTCGACGGGATAGGAATTGAAACAGTCGCGGCAGCGCGCGAGCGCGTCGACGAGCGCGGGGCAGCCGACGGCGTACCCGCAGCGCATGCCCGCGAGCGAATACCCCTTGGAAAAGGTCTTGACGACGAGCAGGTTCTCATATTTTTTTGTGAGCAAAGCGGCGCTCTGCCCGAAAAAGGGCATGTACGCCTCGTCGAGAATGACGACGCGCTCCGCGTTCGCGCGCACGAACGCCTCGATCTCTCCGAGCGGGATGCCGATGCCCGTCGGCGCGTTGGGATTGGCGACGAGCACGCCCTGCGCCTTCGCCGCCGTCAGTTCGGAAAGGTCGAGCGTGAAATCCTCTTCGAGCGGCACCTGCGTGTACGGCACGCCGAAAAACTCGCTGAACACGGGGTAAAAGCTGTACGTCACGTCCGCAAACGCCGCACCCGCGCCGCCTTCGTCGAAAAAGGCGGGAAAACACAGCGCCAAAATTTCGTCGCTGCCGTTGCCGCAGAACACGTTTTCGGGCGAAACGCCCTCCGCCGCCGCGACCGCTTCGCGCAGGGCTCGCATCTCCAGCGGCGGGTACAGCCTGAGCGAAGAAAAATCGAACGCCCTGTACGCCGCCAGCGCCTTGGGGCTGGGCGGGTACGGGTTCTCGTTCGTGTTGAGCTTTACGTATTGTTTGTCGGAGGGCTGTTCGCCCGCCGTGTACGGCGCAATCTCCCGCGCGCGCACGCTCAGAAAGGACTTCATGGCATTACCTCTTTCGTGCGGTATCATGATATAGTTTTTTCATAAAAAAGTCAAGGAGATGCGCCGCGCCGCAGGCACCGCCGCCCCTTTTCGCCAAAAAAAGACAAACCGCGCGCCGCAAGTTCGCGGCGCGCGCATGCAGTCTGTCCCCTGCGCGGAATTTTCCTCCTCATCGCAGGTCTTTTCCCCGCCGCAGTTTTGCGCGGGAGCGTAAGCACGGTTCCCCTTTGTGTACCGCCTTTACGCTTTCAGTATAGCGCAGCCTTGTATAAAACTGCGCACGGTTTTGTAATAACGGTGTAATATCTAAGCGCCGACCCTGCACACGTCCGCCCAGCCGCAGAATTTATCCGCACAGGAGGCAAGCTCTTCGGGCGTGAGTTCGATGGCGCTGTTGGCGCTGCCGCAGGCGGGGAACACCGTTTCAAAGCGCCTAAGCGACTCGTCCAGATAAGTCTTAACGCCCTCGTTCAGCGCGAACGGGCACACGCCGCCCACGGCGTGCCCCGTGAGCGGCTCTGCCTTCTCCGCGGGGAGCATCTTCGCCTTCGTGCCGAAAAACGCCTTGAATTTGTGGTTGTCGACCTTCGCGTCCCCCGCGCAGACGACGAGCACGACCCCCTCGCCCACACGGAAGGAGAGCGTCTTTGCGATGCGGCAGGGCTCGCACCCGAGCGCCTGCGCCGCAAGCTCCACCGTCGCGCTGGACTGCCCGAGCACGCGCACGCGCTCCGCCAGCCCGAACTGTTTGAGATATTCCTTTACCTTTTCCAATGCCATGGCGTTTTCTCCGTAAAAAAACGGGGCAGCGGCCCCGCCGTTTTTCCGCTTTGAAGCCGCATTCATCGCCGACGGCTCATTTCCCATCTGCGCACATCCGTTTCAGCGCTGCGAACACGCCGCGCACGGAACAGCTCTCCGCCTCGATGAAGTGCTCGGGTTCGGAGATGTCCCAGATATAGTGCGCGTCCGAATCGGTAATGCGCGGGAGGGCTACGTCCGTCTCGTGCGCGCATTCGACCATGCGGAACCCGAGGGAATAGTCGAACGCGCCCAGCACGCCGATCAGCCCGTTCGCCTGCTTGTCGATATGCGCGGGCACGGCGATGCCGCCGAACCCCGCAACGAGCGCTGCGGCATCCTCGACGGATACCCCCGACGAGACAATGAGAAGATCCTCCTCCTCACCGACGATCTCGTCGTTTTCGTTTAAGATGAGCTGCCGCCCGAAAATTTCGGGCTTGTTTTTGATGCGCAGGCGGGTTTTCTGAATATGCGCTTCGAGCTTTTGCAGATCTTCATAGCGCTCGAACAGACAGAGGATGTGAATATCTTCGCTGGTCGTCAGCTCCATGGCGGGCAGCACGACCAGCCCGTTTTTTTTGCCGACGGCAATGGCTGCGGGGCAATTTTTGCCCGTGTTGTGGTCGGAGAGCGCGATGACGTGCAGCCCCTTTACGAGCGCCATGTTGACAATGTTATTGGGCGTGCTGTCCGCGTCACCGCAGGGACTGAGGCAGGAATGGATATGAAAATCATAATACAGTTTCATGCCCTGCCTCCTCGCGGATTTCTCACCGATCTGACGGCTTTGAAATCCTGCGAACATAATCCCTTGCGTACAAGTAAAACTATTTGTCCTGTCATCCCGAGCGCAGCCGAAAGCTCCGACGTAAATTGCGATTTCCCTCGCGCGAGAGATCACAGAAACGCAGATGCCTTATTTTTGTCATCCCGAGCGCAGCCGAGGGATCTCTATGTGAATATCGTCTATGTGTCATCCCGAGCGCAGCCGAGGGATCTGAGCCAAATGCGTTGAAAGCTGTATGTAATAAGTTATGCAACACTGACTGTATGTCACTAACTTGTGGAATTGCTCAGACCCGTTCGGCTCGCCGCTATTTGGCGGCTCGCTCAGGGTGACACAGTAGAAAATTTTAATAATCTCCTGCGCGTCCGAAAACCACGCTTTTCGGAAAGCGCCCCCTCGTCGTCGCGGTCGGCTGCACTCTCACTTTGCCCCGAGGGGCAAAGCTCGCATGCGCGCTTCCCGTACTCCTCTTCCCAAAAATCTCACTTCGTTGCGATTTTCGGGAGCCCTGTTGCCGAAAACCTTCGGCTCTTAGGAAAAGGGGTGAACGCACGCGATTTCTATAATCCCTCGCAAAAGCAAAAATCACACTTTTTGCTTTTGCACCCTGCACCGCGCGGGCGGTGTGGCGGAAGAGGGTGAATTTGCGGCATTCCTATAACGGTGTGCCCCAAAAAATGCCGCAAAGAGGGAGAAACCGCCGCCTCGCAAGAGCGGCGGTGTCGCCCTCAAGTCACGGAAAAAAGTTTTGTCAGCTCAAAACTTTTTTCGTGAACCTTTATACCCCGCACAGCGCCGCCACCTTCTTCGCCGCCTCGAACACGTTCTCTTTGGCGCCGAGCACCCACAGCCCGAGCTGTTTTGCGCGCGCGGCAAACGCCTCGTCGGGCGCGACGCCCTCGCACAAAATAATGCAGGCGCAGTCTATGAGCGTCGCCACGGCGGCGACGTTCACGTTGTTCATGACGGTCAGCCACGCGCAGTCGTCCGTCGCGCGGGAGATGATGTTGGAGAGGAAATCGCCGCAGTATCCGCTGCCGATCTCCCGCTCCTCCCCCTCGCTGAACACAACACAGCCCGCCTTCTCGGCAAATTCGGAAACGGTCATTTCCCCACCTCGTCCAGCTTTACGCAGTCGAGCACGCCGCCGTGCATGACGACGTCCTCGGCATGGCAGCGGCAGGTCGGCGCGCCGCAGGCGCCGCAGTCGATGCCCGGCAGTTTTTTGAGATACTCCTCCACCAGCATGAGCTTCTGCATGGCGACAAAGCGGTTCGGGTCGAGCTGGAAGGAGGTGGACGGCTCGGGGATCTTGTCCCAGATGAAGAAATTTTCGTCCAGCCCGTAGCCCTCCAGCGTCGCGGGCGGGATGCGCATTTTCTCCGCGAGCTGGCGCATGCGGTTGCGCGCGATGAACGGGTTCTCCACGTTCAGCACGCCGCCCACGCAACCGCCCGGGCACATGTTCATCTCCACGAAGTCCGCGCCGCCGTCCAGCTTGCCGTCGCTCATCTCCTTCAAAAGCCCCAGAACGTTGCGCACGCCCGAGCAGTGTATGTAGTTCCCCAGCCCCAGCGAGTTGCTCTCCCCGCCCGAGCTACCCCAGCCAAGCCCGGAATAGCCGCACTTGCCGAGCCTGCGCGGGTTCTTGATCTTGTTCATCTTTTCGACGAGGCGGAAATAGATGTCGCTCTGCGAGAGCACGCCCGAGATATATTTCTCGTTCGAGACCTCCTCGCGGTGCAGCGAATACACCTTCGCGGGGCAGGGCGAAATGAAGAAAATGCCGATGTCGTCGGCGGGGATCCCCTTTTCGAGCGCCTGCTTTTTGGCGAGTTTCGCCGCGATCTTCGCGGGCGCGTACACGGGCAGCAGATGATCGGCGAGCTCGTGGAACTTCAACAAGATCAGCTCGACGACCGCAGGGCACGCCGTGCTGATGACGGGGCGGTTGAGTTCCTTCCCCTGCATCAGCTTTTTGGTGCAGTCGGTGACCAGCTCTGCCGCAAGCCCGACCTCAAACACCTCGTCGAACCCGAGCGCCAGAAGCCCTTCGAGGACGAAATTCGGATCGTCTAAATTGTTGAACTGCCCGAACAGCGAGGGCGAAGGCAGCGCGATCTTGTATTTGTAACTGTCCACAAGGTCAAAGCTGTCGTACACGGGGCGCTTTGCGCCGCCCTTGCAGCTTCGCACGCACTCACCGCAGTTGATGCACTTGTCGTATAGTATTTTCGCCTTGCCGTTCTCGATGCGGATCGCCTCGGTCGGGCACCTGCGCATGCAGGTGATACAGCCGATGCACTTCTCCGCGTCCAGAACGACGGTCTTCAACGTCACCATCTCTCTCCCCTCATGACTTGCGCGCCGCGTACTACTCTTCAAAATTCACGCGCAGCGTTACGGTCGTTCCCACGCCGACCGTGCTCTCTATCTGCATGTCGTCGCTGTACTTTTTCATGTTCGGCAGCCCCATGCCCGCGCCGAACCCGAGGCTGCGGATGTTCTCCGTCGCCGTGGAATACCCCGCCTGCATCGCAAGGGATATATCCGCGATGCCGGGGCCGTGATCGGCGAGCGTGATGTCGATGTGGTCGGGATAGATCTCGGCGACCGCCTTCCCCCCGTGCGCGTGGATGACCATGTTGATCTCGCCCTCGTACATGGCGATGGCGACGCGGCGGACGGTCAGCGCGGGCACGCCCATCTGTTTGAGCATGCGCTTGACGCTCTCGCTCGCATGCCCCGCCGAGGCAAAATTCTGCCCGTCCACATCGTATTCGAGACGGATGCACTCGCCCATCTCAGCCACCCAGCCCGTGCGTGTACAGAATGCCGCAGGCGACGAACAGGCGTTTCTGCGTGCACAGAAGCACGATGCCCTTCTCGCGCGCGAGGTCGATGACGGCGGGCTCGGGGCGCTTGCCGCGCACGAACACAATACACAGCATGTCCATCATCTCCGCCGTGCGCACGACCTGCGGATTCAACAGCCCCGTCAGCAGCACGGACTGATCTTTGACGTATGCCAGAACGTCGCTCATCATATCCGACCCGCAG
>JAGHJD010000016.1 GCA_017886895.1 Clostridia bacterium
CGAAACCCCGCAAGCGGGGCCCCCTCGGCAAAGCGTCGCCTTGCGGATAGGCAAGAGCAGGGGAAATAAAGAAACAACGCCGCAAGGCTCGCGCGAACTACCGTTAACACGGTAGTTCTTTCTACTACTTCTTCCTGTCAGCGCAAAAGGCGATACCCGTTATGGGTATCGCCTTTTGCGTGGTGGGAAGAGGTAGATTCGAACTACCGAAGTCGGAGACGTCAGATTTACAGTCTGATCCATTTGGCCACTCTGGAATCTTCCCGTATATAAAATTGTTTTCTGCGCCGCAGGGGAGCTCTGTTCCCGCCGTTTGCACAAGGCTCTGTACGCTAAGGCGTTCCCGCCGCTTGTACAAAGTTTTGTGCGGCAGGGGAGGGCTGTTCCCGTCCGTCTGCGCAAATTTTTGCGCGTCGCTGCGCTTATTGGCGTTGGAGCCGGCGATTGGAATCGAACCCACAACCTGCTGATTACAAATCAGCTGCTCTGCCAGTTGAGCTACACCGGCGCGGTGGTGCCTCGGGGCGGAATCGAACCACCGACATAAGGATTTTCAGTCCTCCGCTCTACCGACTGAGCTACCGAGGCATTTTAAAGCCCGCCTAACAGCCGACATATGCTATCAAACAGGCTTCCCCGAAAGGGATTGGCGACCCGGAACGGTCTCGAACCGTCGACCTCCAGCGTGACAGGCTGGCGTTCTAACCAACTGAACTACCGGGCCGTATAAAACGGATGAAATTTTTTGGTGGGCCTTCACGGACTCGAACCGCGGACCGATCGGTTATGAGCCGACTGCTCTAACCAACTGAGCTAAAGGCCCGAATCTTTCACGGCGCGTTCCGTCCGCGCAACGCTTATTTATATTATACTATCCCGAAAAAAAAGTCAACTGTTTTGGCAAAAGTTTTCCGCTGCTCTCTGAAAAAATTTCAGAAAACCTTTCGGCAAAAGCAGTGCGGCGGCGCGCAAATCCCCCAAAATCCGCCTTTCCGCACATGCTATCCTAAGAAGCGCCGGGGCAATGCCGCGGCGGGAGGGGTGGCAGCCATGCAAGCAGCGGCTAAGGTTTCGGGGAACACGCTCTACATATTCCTCACGGGCGATCTCGACGAGTACGGCGCGAACAGCGTCCGCGCGCAGGTGGACGCCGTGCTTGAAAAGCATCTTTCCTGCGAGCGCGTCGTTTTCGATTTTTCGGGCGTGCAGTTCATGGATTCGACGGGCATCGGTTTCCTCATCGGCAGGTACAAGCGCCTGCGCCGTGCGGGAACGCCGCTGTACGTGCAGTCGCCCACGCCCTCGGCGGACAGGATCCTTGCGATGGGCGGGCTGTATTCCATCATCCCGAAGGTCTGACCGCGCGGCGCTCTGCGGCGCAGTGTTTTCCGATGACAGGCTTTCCCGCCATTCCGATTCAATTTTTATGGAGCAGACTATGAACACCGTGACTGTGATCTTCCCCGCGCTTTCCGAAAACGAGCCCTTTGCGCGCAGCGTCGTTGCCGCCTACTGCATGCGGTTCGACCCCACGCTGGACGAGCTTTCGGACGTAAAGACTGCCGTCTCCGAGGCAGTGACCAACTGTATCGTCCATGCCTATGCGGGCACGGAGCGCGGCGACGTGCGCCTCGAATGCGCCGCGGAGGGCGACACGCTACATATCACGATCTCGGACAGCGGGAAGGGCATCGCCGACGTTGCGCGCGCCGTCGAACCCTTTTTCACCACGCTGGAAGAGGAGGAGCGTTCGGGAATGGGCTTTACGATCATGCAGACCTTTATGACGGCGTTCGAGGTGCAGTCCCGCGTCGGCGGGGGGACGCGCGTCACCATGCGCAAGCGGTTCGGCGCGCCCGCGCGCGGGAAGGGGCTTGCCGAAGAGGAAGAGTGCGGTGCGGGAAAGGGTACGGAGACGCCGCACAAAGGGGCTGCGCCCGCGGGATGCTGAGCGACGAAGAGACGCGCCGCCTGCTCCGTGCCGCGAAGGCGGGGGACGCGGGCGCGAAGGAGGCGCTGCTTGCGGGCAACGTCTCCCTTTTAAAGAGCATCGTGCGCAGGTATCTCGGCAAGGGCGTGGAGTTTGACGACCTGTTCCAGCTCGCGGGCATGGGGCTTTTGAAGGCAATCGCGGGGTTCGACGAGGGGTACGGCGTGCGCTTTTCCACGTATGCCGTGCCCATGATCGCGGGCGAGATCAAGCGGTTCCTGCGCGACGACGGCTCCGTGAAGGTCTCCCGCGCGCTCAAGGCGGCGGCGAAGAGCATGGCGCGCTATGCCGAGGAGTATGCCGCCGAGCACGGCAGCGCGCCCACCGTCGGGCAGATCGCCGAGAAGTTCGGCATGGAGGAGAGCGAGGCGGCGTTCGTGCTCGGCTCCTCCCGCATGCCCGTCTCCATCTACGAACAGGCGGACTATAAAGACGAGAAGACGCCCGGGCTTCTCGAACGCCTTCCCGCCGCGGACGACCAGGACGAGATGATTGAGCGCCTGCAATTGCGCGACGCGATCGAGGCGCTCCCCGAACGGGAGAAAAAGATCATCATGCTGCGCTACTTCCGCGACATGACGCAGAGCGAGGTGGCGAAGGTGGTCGGCGTCTCGCAGGTGCAGATCTCGCGCATCGAGAGCCGCGTCGTCTCCGAGATGAAGCGCAAACTCGGCTGAACGCGCCGCGCGGGAAAGGTGCGGCGCTGCCGCAGCCGATCGGGCGCGCGCTGCGCGGGCAGAGCGCCGCTTCACTGCCGTATGCTGCGCGGGGAACGTTCCCCGCGTTTTTGCGTTGGCGTGCATCTGTGCGGGAAGTTGTAAAATTCCTGTGAAAATACCGATAAAAGCGTGATTTTCCGCGGCAATACGGGTCAGCCGTTTGCTTTTTTTTTCTTGATGTGCTATACTCCCATGTGAATACCTAATACTATATAGGGAATGCGGAGAGAGCTATGGAAGAGGCACAGGGCAGAAAAAAACTGTTTTCGGCGGTACAGCCGAGCGGCGCGGTCACGATCGGGAACTACATCGGCGCGATCCGCAACTTCGCCGTTTTGCAGGACGAGTATGACTGTCTGTATGCCGTTGCCGACCTGCACGCGATCACGGTGCGGCAGGAGCCTTCCGTGCTGCGCCGCAACACGCTCGAGCTCATCGCGCTGTTCATCGCCTGCGGCATCGATCCCGAAAAGTGCGTCCTGTTCGTGCAGTCGCACGTTCCCGCGCACTGCGAGCTGACGTGGGTGCTCAATACCGTGACGTATCCCGGCGAGCTTTCGCGCATGACGCAGTTCAAGGACAAGAGCGCGCGCCATGCGGAGAACGTGAACATGGGGCTGATGGACTATCCCGTGCTCATGGCGTCGGACATCCTTTTGTACCAGGCGGCGCTCGTGCCAGTCGGCGCGGACCAGAAACAGCACCTCGAACTCACGCGCGACCTTGCGATCCGTTTCAACAACCGCTACGGGAATACCTTCACCGTTCCCGAACCGTTCATTCCGAAGGGCAGCGGCGCGCGCATCATGAGCCTTGCCGATCCCTCGAAAAAGATGAGCAAGTCGGACGAAAACCCGAACGGGTTCGTCACGATGAGCGACGACCGCGACACCGTTTTGCGCAAATTCAGGCGCGCCGTGACGGACAGCGAGGCGGAAGTGCGCTACGACCCCGAGAAGAAACCGGGCGTCTCCAATCTTCTGACCATCTACTGCGCCTTTACGGGCAAGGAGATGGCGGAGGCGGAGCGCGACTTTGCGGGGAAGGGCTACGGCGACTTCAAACTTGCGGTGGGCGAGGCGGTCGCGGACGTGCTCGGTCCCATCCGCAGCGAGCGGGAGAGGCTGCTTGCAGACAAGGCGTACCTGAACGCCGTGATGAAACGGGGCGAAGAGGCGGCGGCGCGCATCGCGCGCAGAACGCTCGCCAAAGTTTACAGAAAAGTGGGTTTTTACGCGGGGGAATGACCGTTGTTTGGCTACCTTCAACCGGATCTGCCGTACCTGTACGTGAAAGACGGGCTGCTGTACCGCGCGCTCTACTGCGGGCTGTGCAAGAGCATCGGCAGGGGCTGCGGGCAGCGCGCGCGGTTCGCGCTCTCGTATGACGTTACATTTTTATCCGCTCTCCTGCACAACATTGCAGGGAAGGACGTCACCGTCACGCGGCAGCACTGCGTGCTGCACCCGTTTGCAAAACGGCGCATGGCGGAGGACGACGACCTGACGCGCACCCTTGCCTGCCTGAACACCGTGCTCGCCTACTACAAGGCGGCGGACGACGTGGCGGACGAGCGCCGCGGGCGGGGCAGGCGGCTGCTGCTGAAAAAGGGGCTGAAGCGCGCCCGCAAACTGCACCCCGAGGCGGAACGCATCGTGCGCGGGCATCTGGAGATGCTTTTGAAGCTCGAAAAGGAGAACTGCGGCTCGCCCGAGCGCGCGGCGGATCCCTTCGGGCAGATGGTCGCGGACCTCTCCGATTACTGTCTCGGCGAAAAGGCGACGGAGCACACGCGCGGGCTGTGCTACGGGATAGGCAAGTGGATCTATCTCATCGACGCGCTCGACGACTACGACAAGGACAAGAAGAAGGGGAGCTACAATCCCTTCCGCGCGGCGTACGGCGCGGAGTCGCGCGAGCAGCTTCTGCGCGAAAACGGGGAGGAGACCGACTTCATCTTTTCGGCGGTGTTCGCGCTGAACGCGGAGCACCTGCGCGAAATAAAATTTGCGTTCAACCACGATCTGACGGATAACATCATACTCCGCGGCATGCCCGCGGCGACGCAGCGCGTGAAGTGCGGGTGCAAGGCAAAGCCCGAACCCATCCGCCTGTGACGGCGAGAGCCGGGAGGAAAAGAAAATGAGCAGAAAAGATTACGATATACTCGGCATTCCCGAGTCCGCGACGGACGAAGAAGTCACCGCGCGCTACGAAGAGCTGAAAAAGAAGTATTCGGAGGACCGCTTTCTCGAAGGGGAGGCGGGCAACGAAGCTGCGCGCATGCTCAACAGGATCGAGGTCGCGTACAACGAGATCATGACCGAGCGCGGCGAGCGGCACACAGCGGACGATATGGGCGGCTCTTATGCGAAGGTGGACGCCTATATCCGCGAGGGCAAGATCAACGAGGCGCAGGCGGTCCTCGACGAGTTCAACGAGCGCCCCGCCGAGTGGCACTACCTGCAGTCCGCCGTCTTTTACAAGAAGAATTGGGTGAACGAGAGCAAAAAACAGCTCGAAATCGCCATTCAGATGGATCCGGACAACGCCAAGTACAGGACGGCGTACACCAAACTCAAAGACAAGATCGCTGGCGATGCCCGCCGCGCGGCGAACCCCGACGCGCAGGCACAGCAGAACGGGGCGGGTGCGCAGCAGTCTCAGCAGCCCTATCCCGAAGAGCAGCAGATGGGAGGCGGCGGGCTGTGCGAGCAGTGCGCGACCTGCTGTGCGTGCAACCTCGCCTTCAACTGCTGCATGAACGCCTGCTGCGGCTGCAGGTAGGCGACCTCCGCAGACCCGCGCATGGCAGGTCTGCGGCTTATGTTTTTGCGGCGCGCTGTGCGCCCGGTGCTGCCATGAAGCTCAAACGCAATTCGTTCATCATCGCGCTGTCGGGCGTTTCCTGCGCGCTGGCGGTCATCTTTCTGACGCTGGGGAATTGGTTCTCCTTCCTGACGCTCGCCTGTTATCTGTTCGCTTCGGCGGCGCTCATGCTGCCGCTCGCGGCGGATTCGCGCGCGGGCGGGCTGATCGCGTATTTTGCGACGGTGCTGCTCGGCTTTCTGTTCGGCGGCATCTGGAACCCGTGGCGCATGTTTTTGTTCTGCATCTTTTTCGGGCTGCATCCGCTTGCGAACAGCCTGCAAAATAAATGGAACCTGAACAAGTGGATCGCGTTCGCGGTCAAAGCGGTCTGGTTCGACGTCTCCCTCTGGCTGACGTGGGAATTTGCGTACGAGTACTTCTTCGACGCGAGCGTGAACTGGGTCGAGCTGATCGGGAATTGGATCTTCCTCATCATAGGGCTGGGCGGCACCGTCTTTTTCTTCTTTTACGATTGGGCGATGCGCCGTCTGCAGGGCGTGCTGAATGTGTATGTGCGGCATCTGCGCCGCGGCAAAGGCGCGGCAAAGCGTCCGTCTTCTCCCGAGCGAAGGGTGGAGGACGTGTTCGGTTTGGAGGACAGGTCAGAGGATAGGAAAGAAGGTGCATCCGCCGCGCAGGGCGCTGCGGAGCGTTCGCCCGCGGAGGGAGAACGCGGAACGGAAGAGAAACGGGATGACCCGCCGCAGAGAGAGGACGGCAGAGACGGACAGGCGGACGGCGAACGGGAAGAGAAAGAAAAAAGAGAGGATAGAAAAAAGAATGGAGAGGATAGCTGAGGCGCAGGCGTCCGCTGCGCCTGCCGGTGCCGTATATCAGAAAAACGAAGAATTTACGGGCTTTGTCGAGGGCGTCGGCAGCAACGGGGAGGGGATTGTCCGTTTCGGTGAAACGGTCTATTTCGCTCCTTTCACGGTGATGGGCGAAAAAGTAAAATTCAGGGCGCTCAAAGTCAAAAACCGCATCGGCTATGCGAAGGCGATCGAGATCCTCACGCCCGCCGACGAGCGGGTGCGTCCCGTCTGCGACAAGTTCACCAAGTGCGGCGGCTGCCAGCTGCAGCACCTGCGTTACGGCTCTCAGCTCAAGCTCAAGAGCAAGACCGTGGCGGATGCGCTGCGCAAGATCGCGGGCATCGACCGCGAGGTCCCGCTCACGGTCAAGAGCGACAGCCAGTTCGGCTACCGCAACAAGCTGCAGATCCCTGTGGGGGTGAACAGGGAGGGTGAGACGGTCATCGGGTTCTATGCCGAGCGCAGCCACCGCATCGTGCCCGTCACGCGCTGCCCCATCCATCCCGATTGGGCGGAGGACGTCATCTCCGTTTTTTCGGAGTACATACGGCGCTGCGGCGTGCGCGGCTACGACGAGGAGAAGAGGACGGGGCAGCTCCGCCACATCGTCGTGCGCGAGGTGGAGGGATGTTTCATCGTGACGGCAGTCACGGCGTGCGAATCGCTGCCGCACGCGAAGGAACTCATCCGTCTGCTCGGTGAAAAATTCAGGTTCTTTTCGCTCTGGCACAATGTGAACGGAGGGGACGGGAACGGCGTGTTCGGCGCGCGCTCGAAGCTCCTGTACGGCGACGGCAGGTACGGCGGGCACGAATGCGGTATCCGCTATACCGTCGGGCCGCAAACCTTTTTGCAGGTCAACCGCACGGTCTGCCGCAAGCTCTACGAGCGCGCCGTGCGCTTTGCCGCAGAGAGCGGCGCGGAGTGCGCGATCGACTGTTACAGCGGCGGCGGGATGCTCACGGCGATGCTCGCAAAGCAGCTCGGGCGCGCCTACGGCATCGAATGCGTGCAGGAGGCGGTCTCCTGTGCGGACGAGCTTGCAGTTCTGAATAAGCTGGACGGGAAGATGTTCAACCGCTGCGGAACGGTGGAGAAACTTCTGCCCGAACTTCTTTCGGAGTGCGACCCCGCAAAGACCTTTCTGCTCGCCGATCCCCCGCGCAAGGGGATGGACCGCGCGACGGTCAAGGCGATCCTCGCTTCGGGCATCTCGGCTGTCGCGATGATCTCCTGCAACCCGTCCACGATGGCGCGGGACGTCGGGCTTCTGACGGGCTCGCTCGTCGAGGAGGGGAACGAACTCAGGAAAAATCCCGCCTACACTTCCGAGGGGCTTGCGGGGCATTACAAACTCGTCAGCGTGCAGCCTTTCGACATGTTCCCGCAGACCAAGCACGTTGAGACGTTGGTTCTTTTGTCCCACAAAGAACCCGACAGTCGTATCAGCGTAAAAGTTGAATTTGGCGAGAAAGAAGGGCAAATTTCTTTGGCTGAAACACAAAAGCAAGTAGAAGATATAAAACCGAAAGCAAAAACGACTTATAAACAAATACAGAAATACGTCGAAGAGAATTATGGCTTCAAAGTGCATACGGCATATATTGCGGAGGTCAAGCGTAATTTGGGGTTGTCAATGTATGATGCTCCCAACGCAGTTGAAGAATTAAAACGTCCGCGATCGCATCCGACAGAAAAGATGGTTTTGGCTATTAAAGAAACTCTGGCACATTTTGAAATAATATAATAATGAAAAGCGCAAGTTTTACTTGCGCTTTTTTTAGTTTAGGGTGAATTATACTATTAAGTGCAACAGAAGAGGGAGAAAAAA
>JAGHJD010000017.1 GCA_017886895.1 Clostridia bacterium
GTAAGAGGATGTTGAACACGTCGGGGTGCGCCTTTTCGATCTCGTCGAACAGGACCACGGAATAGGGCTTTCTGCGCACCGCCTCGGTGAGCTGCCCGCCCTCGTCGTAGCCGACGTATCCCGGGGGCGCGCCGATGAGGCGGGAGACGGAGAACTTCTCCATATACTCGGTCATGTCGATGCGCACCAGGTTGTGCTCGTCGTCAAACAGACTTTCGGCAAGCGCCTTGGCAAGCTCCGTCTTGCCCACGCCCGTGGGGCCGAGGAAGAGGAAAGAGCCGATAGGGCGGTTGGGGTCCGCAATGCCCGCGCGCGAACGCAGGATCGCCTCGGTGACCTTGGTCACCGCCTCATCCTGCCCGACGACCCGTTTATGCAAAATATCGTCGAGGTGCAGGATCTTTTCGCGCTCGCCCTCCATCAGTTTGGAGAGGGGGATGCCCGTCCAGCGCGAAACGACGCGCGCGATCTCTTCCTCCGTAACGGTGTCGCGGAGAAGGGTATTCTTCTTCGTGCCCGTGTTTTTCTGCGCCTCGTCCAGTTTTTTCTGCAGTTCGGGCAGGCGGCTGTATTTTAGTTTTGCCGCCGTCTCATAATCGCCTATGCGCTGCGCCGCCTCGATCTCGCCGTTGACCTTTTCGATCTCCGCTTTCGTATCCGAGACAATGTGAATGCTCGCCTTTTCGTTGTTCCACTGTGCCTTCATCGCGTCGAATTTTTCGCGCAGCTCGGCAAGCTCTTTCTGAATGGTCGAGAGCCGCTCTTTGGAGAGCGTATCCGTCTCCTTTTTGAGCGCCATCTCCTCGATCTCGAGCTGCATGATCTTGCGCGCGATGTCGTCCATTTCGGCGGGCATGCTGTCGATCTCCGTGCGGATGGTCGCGCATGCCTCGTCCACGAGGTCGATCGCCTTGTCGGGCAGGAACCTGTCCGAGATGTAACGGTGCGAAAGGGTGGCAGCCGCAATGAGCGCCTGGTCGTGGATCTGCACGCCGTGGAACACTTCGTAGCGCTCTTTCAGCCCGCGCAGAATGGAGATCGTGTCCTCAACGGTCGGTTCGTCGACCATGACGGGCTGGAACCGCCTTTCGAGGGCTGCGTCCTTTTCGATATATTTCCTGTATTCGTCGAGCGTCGTCGCGCCGATACAGTGCAGCTCGCCGCGCGCGAGCATAGGTTTCAACAGGTTGCCCGCGTCCATCGCGCCGTCCGACTTGCCCGCGCCGACGATGGTGTGCAGCTCGTCGATGAAAAGCAGGATCTTGCCTTCGCTCTTTTTGATCTCGTTGAGGACGGCTTTGAGCCTCTCCTCAAATTCGCCGCGGAACTTTGCGCCCGCGATCAGCGCGCCCATGTCGAGGGCGAAGATGGTCTTATCCTTCAGCCCTTCGGGCACGTCGCCGCGCACGATACGCTGCGCAAGCCCTTCGGCGATCGCCGTCTTGCCGACGCCCGGTTCGCCGATGAGCACGGGGTTGTTCTTGGACTTGCGGGAGAGGATGCGGATGACGTTCCGGATCTCGTTGTCCCGCCCGATGACGGGGTCGAGCTTCTGCTCCTTGGCGCGCTGTACGAGGTCAAAGCCGTATTTTGAGAGCGCGTCATAGGTGTTTTCGGGTTCGTCGCTCGTGACGCGGTCGGTCTTGACCTTTTTCAGTTCCGACAAAAAGCTGTCCTTGGTGATGCCGAGCGTACGGAAGATATTTTTGATTTCGTCCGTGGCATGGTCAAAGACGGCGAGCATGATGTGCTCGACGGAGACGTATTCGTCGCGCATGGAGTTCGCGAGCCGCTCCGCCTCGTTGAAAATTTTATCGGTGATAGGGGAGATATAGATCTTGTCCGGCTCTCTGCCGCTGCCGCTCACGGCGGGGATCTTCCCGATCGCGGAGTCGAGCAGGGCAAGCATGTTGTCCGTATCTACGCCCGATTTCTTCAGAAGCTGCGGGATCAGCCCGCCCTCCTGGTCGACGAGCGCATACAAAAGGTGCTCGGGCATGATCTGCATGTTCTGGTTTTCTATTGCGATGCTCTGCGCCGCCTGCACGGCCTCAAGCGCTTTTTTCGTAAATTTCTGTGCGTTCATGGTAGTTCACCTCCTTTCAGATGAGCAGTACGCCGCTGTTGAGATAGGCGAGGTAGCGCTGCTCCATCTCCTGCGTGCTGCTGTATTTTTCGGCGAGAAAGCTCTTCAGCATCTCGTCGAAGGTTGCGATATAGTTGCTGATCGCGTTTGCGATCTGTTCCTCCGAATACTCGAGGTCATTCGGGATCGCGAAAGTCCGCAGGAACTTCCCGTTTTCCATTCCGTAGCGGATCGCGTCTTTGGGAAAATACTGTTTGATATAGATGTCTTCCAGCCGCATCCACAGTTTGAAGAACCGCGTGAGCCCCACGAGCAATTCGGGCGATTGCGTGCGGAAGATGATCTTGAGCTGCCCGATCGTGCTGTCGGGCATGCGGTACATTTCGACCTCGTAGCGGATCGTCGGGCGGTAGTGGTATTGCAGCGAACTCTTGATGGACATTGTCATGTCGTTCGGCTGTGCGTGCAACAGAAAACCGTCCATTTTGCCGATCATGTTTTCTATAAAGTCGAAGATGTTGCTCACATGCTTTTCGGGCGTAGTCAGGGAAACGTATTCCGCCAGGATCTGATTGATCAGATTGGAACGGTTCGTTCCCTTTTCTGCGGCGAGGCGGTCAATTTCCCGCACGACTTCTTCGGCAAGCATCAGGCTGTACATTGTCTTTTTCATGCTGCCCACCTCCTGATTTTTCTTAGCTTACATTATATACGCTTTTTAAAAAATGTCAAGGATTTTATATAAAAAAATTTACAAAATATAGCGTGTCACTTACTTGCGCGAAACAGCACAAACACGTATAATGTTTTCTGACGGCGGCAAACTGAAAATATGGTACGCGCACTTGCTTGCGCGGCTGTCTGCCTGCTGCAGTTTCTTACGGGAGGGATGGCCGTGAACGATCTGAATGTATATTTGAGGAACGCGGATGCAGTCTGCATCTATTCGGAGGGGGAGAGTATCTCTTATATGAGCGGCTCGGAGCAGTACGCGCTGTTTTTGCAGGCTTGGGAGGGGATGACGGAAAACGCTGTGCGGATGCCTGCGTTCGGCGTCAGCATAGACAGGCTGACCAGGGAAGAAATGCAGCGCGGGCTTTGGGCGGAATTTCGTTTTTCCGCGCCGCATATCTGTGCGAACATGCCGTTTGAGCGGCTGCTGTTCAAAGTCGAACCGGAATACAGGGGATTCAATCTTGTCCGGTACAGCGGCGGCAAATACGAGGGCAGGTGCTATTACATTGACTTGCGCGAAGGAGATATGCGCTCTTTCAGTGAGACGCTGAGATTGCTTTTATCGATGCGCTAAAACTTTTCAACGGAAAAAGCTCTGCCTCTGATTTTTATAAGAGGCAGAGCTTTTTTATCAGGATTGATCAGGATTGATGATGCAAGTCGGCGAAAGAATTGTTTTGCAATTGACGATCATATTTTTACATTACATATTTAAACATTTTCGGATCATAAATTCCATACAATTTATTGCGGATCGATTTTAAATCAAGCATTTGTGTAAATCTAAGATTTGCAAATATCCAAATAATATAACAGATAATCGGGATAAATAGAATGAGTGAACACCCACCGATCAGCATGCCAAGGTTAAATTCTCCTACCCATCCTTCAGGACAAAGCTGAGGCGCGAGTTGCGGCAAGAATGCAAGGACGCACAGAATAATGCCTGCGATGACAAAAAGAATCCCCATTACCCAAAGCAGAGCAATGACGGTGCGTCTTGCTCTAAAAAGGGCGGTATCATTCTTGACAAACATACCTTTTCCATCCTCCACCGTGAATTGAATTGTCGCGTTTTTAAATCTCAATATTGGAATAGACGTCGAGGATGTTTTCCAGCTTTTTATCGTCGCTGGCGTCCTCGACGAATTTTTTATAGCATTCGCAGATGTTCCCGTCTGCGTCGAACCCCGTATCGTTGCAGATCCTGCAGCGGTACTGCGGAACGAGCATCTCCTCCGTGATGCCGAGCCGCGCAAGGATTTCCGCGCGCGCCGAGCGGAGAGCTTGCAATCGTTCGCGTTCTGCTGCTGCGTCTTTGCCCGCCGCCTCCGCTTTGGCAAGCGCAAGATCTGCGGCGCGGACCGCTTCCTCGTTTTCCTTGAACTGCGCGTCCGAACGGGCGAGCTTGCAGAAATGTTCCGCGCGGTCTTCCGCCTTTTCGCGCAGATTGAAGTAGTAATTGCGCACTTTGCGCCTGAATTCCTCGTCTTGTTCTTCGCGCTGCCGCTGCCTGTAGAAATTTTCCTGCGGTTCTTCCTTTTTGATCTGTTCGGGGGTGAAGATCTCCTTTGCCTTCCAGGAAGAGAGCACAGAATTCATATAGGGGATGGGACTTGTTTTGCCGTTCGCAAGTTCCGCGGCTTTTAAGATCATTTCATCCGAAAAATTCCATCCACGCCAGGTGCGCAGGCACTCCCTGTCCCAATTATTGCCCTTGCGCGAAAGCCCTGCCGCTTGCAGGATCTCGCCGATAAATGCCTGTTCGCGCGCCTCCGCCTCCATATAGGCGACGATGCTTTCGGCGGAGACCGCGCCGCGCTCGGTGAGCTTTTTGATGAGTTCGTCCATTTTTTCAAAGGACTTTTTTCCGCGGCGGAAACAGTACTTTGCAAGCTGCAGCAGGGAGGCGTCGTCGTACCCTGCGGCGAGCCAGCCGCTCACAAAATTGTCCGTATAGGTATCCACGACCTGGCAGTAGACGCCGAGCTCTTTGGCAATGGAAATAGTCAGGCTGCGGATCTGCGTTTTGCGGGAGAGGTATTCGCCGATCTCTCCTTCGGAGAATTTTTTGTTGGCATACAGCTCCTGCAGGGCGGCGTCCAATCTGGCGAAGGTGCCTTTTTTGTGCAGAGACGCGGTGTAGAGGATCGCGGGCATGCCGAACCCGAGCTCGTCCGTCCATTTTTTCAGAAGTTTATAATCTTCGGGTTCGGGCTTTCGCGACGAGCTCATGGCGCGCAGGACCGCCGCGGCATCGCCGCTGCGGACAACGTAGTCCGAAAGTTTATTTTCGATCTGCTCGACCGTCGTTACGCCCTCGGCAGCGAAATTGCGTGCGACCTGCAGGATATAGTTCTGCGCAATGTTTTCCCCCTTGAGATCGACGCAGTAGCGCACGATGAGCAGCATCGCCTCCGGTTTGATCGCATATTCTTCCATAACCGAAAAATATTTCATGAATTCGGAGGAGGAGATCATCTTTTTCGGCATCAGAGACTGCACCGCTTTGTTGAAATCGGCATATTTTTCGGTGCGGATGCGTTTAGGCTTTCCCTTGGCGTAGTCGGCAGGGAAGTAGCGGACGGAAAACGGCTCGTAAGAGACGATCTCCAGAAGGTCGAAGTCTTCCCAGAACTTGAAAAGATCCACGATCTTCTCCTGCGGCATGGAGAGCGTGCGCGCCGCTTCGGCGAGGGTGTACTCCGCCTGCACGTTCTGGCAGAGATACAGCCCGAATATATATACTTTTACGGCATCGCCGTCGGCGCCCGCCATATATTTATTGATAAATTGGTTCTCGACATTCGTGTAAGACGCCGCCGAGAACGCGTCGGAATACGTGCAAAATCCCATTTGGAAACTCCGCGCAACGCTTGATTTATTTTGAAAGTTGCGCTATACTATTATATAAATAATTTGGCGTAAAAGCAAGGGCATTTTGCCGCAATTTAACGGCAAATGACCCAAACTTTTCTTTTACCGCCCTGACCTGCATGAAGATCCTGCACACTTCCGACTGGCATATCGGCAAACGCCTCGCCGGGCGCGAGCGCCTGAACGAACAGAGAGCGGTGTTGGACGAGATCGCCGCGATCTGCGAGCGCGAGAGTGTTGAGCTTGTGCTCGTTGCGGGCGACGTGTTCGACACCTTTCTTCCGTCCGCAGAAGCGGAGGGCGAATTTTTCCGCGCCGTAAAAAAGATTGCCGGGGAAAACAGGTGTCTGCTTGCGATCAGCGGCAATCACGACGACTACATGCGGCTGACCGCCGCTGCGGCGCTGGCGGAGGAACAGGGGATCTACTTGTACGGAAATGCCGAGCGAATTCCGCGCTTATATCCGCGCAAAGGGTTGCGCGCGAGCGAGGCGGGCGCGCACCATATCGTGTTTGTCAACGAGCGGGGCGAAGAAGTTTTTGTGAACGTGCTGCCGTACCCGAACGAGGCGCGGCTCAAAGAGGATAAAGCGCCCGAAGAAAGTTTTTCCGACAAGATGCGCCGCTGGATCGAGGCCGGGCAACGCGAAAACGCGCGCGCCCTTCCGTCCGTCTTTTTGTCGCATCTCTTTGTTGCGGGCGGCGCCGTTTCGGAGAGCGAGCGGGAGATCGACCTCGGCGGTGCGCGCGCCGTTCCGCTCGAACTCTTGCCCGCCTGCGACTATTCGGCGCTCGGGCACCTGCACAAGCGGCAGGCGTTCCGCGGGAACGTGGTCTACAGCGGGTCGATCCTGCAATATGCGTTTGACGAAGTCGGCGCGGAGAAATCCGTCACCGTATTCGACCTGGATAAGCAGGGCGTGCACGGGCTGCACACCGTACCGCTGACGGCTGGGCGGAAACTTGTCCGCCTCACCGAATCGGACGCGGAACGGGCGATGGGGCCTTTGCGCTCCTACGAGGATTGCTATATCGAACTCACTCTTCTTCTCTCCGAACCCCTGACGGCGCAGCAGGTGCGGGCGCTCAGGGAGGCAAACGAGGGGCTTGTCTCCATCGTGCCCGTCCTAAGCGGCGGCGCGGAGGAGGAGCTCGCCGTGCAGAGGAGGCAGATGAGTGCGCGCGAGCTGTTCGCGGCATATTATAAGAGCCTTTATGCAGAGGAGCCGCCGCAGCCGCTCATGGAATTGTTTCTCTCTTTGTCGGAGGATGCCGATGAGACCTAAACGTTTGGAATTTTGCGGCATCAACAGCTTTTCGCGGAAAGCGGAGATCGATTTCGACAAACTGCTCTCCGGCGGTATTTTCGGCATCTTCGGGGATACGGGCAGCGGCAAAACGACGATCCTCGACAGCATGATCTTTGCGCTGTACGGAAGAGCGGACCGCGTAAAGGACGGCACGGCGGGCGATCTTATCAACTATAACTGTGACCGCGCTTATACCAATTTTGAGTTTGAGACTTCGACGCAGGAGGGGCGGCGCGTTTTCAGGATAGAACGGGAACTCAGAAGAAAAAATTCCGCGCAGACCCTGCGGCTGTACGAGCGCACCGACGGTCGGCTGATCGCGCTGAGCGAGGGCGTCAAAAACACAAATGCGATGATCGAGGAGATCGTCGGACTGTCGTTTGAAGAGTTCAAAAAGTGTATCGCTCTGCCGCAGGGGGAGTTTGCGCGTTTTCTGAAGGAGACTAAAAGCGAGCGGCTCAAACTGATCTCGCATCTGTTCGGGCTGGATAAGTACGGGAACAAATTGAGCGACCGCTTAAAAGAACGGTATGCGCAGGTCAGGTCGGCGCACGATCTGAAAGCGGGAGAGCTGAGCGGCTACGGCGAGGTCGCAGAGGGGGGCGCCGCAAAACTGCGGGAAGAGCTTGCCGGGCTGCGCGCGCGGCGCGGCGCTTGACGAGGAATTCGTACGCTTCCGTGCGGAATACGAAAAACTTGGCGCGGCGCGCAAACGGTATCTTGATTTTTGCACGCAGAGCGCGGCGCTTGCAGCCTTGCAGACTGATGAGCCGCGCATGACAGAGCGCAGGAAAAGGCTGAAACTGTTGCCGGCGGCGCGGGAGATCCTGTCGGTAAGCCGGCGCATTGAAGATCGGGAGAAAAAAATTCAGGCGGTCAGGAATTCGCTGGCTGCGGCAAAAGACGAGGGGGCAAAAGCCGCGGCGGAAGAAGAGGCATTAAAGCTGAAGTACGACCCGGAAAAGGGCGCGGAAGAGCTTGCCGCGCTCACGGCAAAATTGTCTTTGGCGGCGTCGCTGCGCGCGGATGCGGATGCGCTTTCGCAGGACAGGGCAGAATATGCAAAGCAGCGGTCGGTCTATGCGGATGCACAGAAAAAGCGTGCGGACGCGCAGAAACTTTTGGAGCGCTGCGAGGCGAAAGAAAAGGAGCTTGCGGCAGAGGCGGAAAATTTTTCGGATGCCTCATTGGACGAGCTTCTGCGGCATGACCTTGACAGCGCACTGCTGACAAGCGAATACAGGCAGATGCGCGGCTGGTTTTTTGAGAAGAGAGAGGAACTTCGCCGCGATTTCCGGGACGGAGAGCTGTACCGCCGGGTCGACGCGGAGCTTTCTTCGCAGCTTTCGCGCTATGACGGATTGCTGAGCGCGCGGAAAACAGGCGATGCTGAAAAACTTTTAGACGCATATAAATCCGCACAGCAGGCAAAAAATGTCTGGCACGCCGCCTGCAACAAAGCCGTGCTTGAAAAAAGCAGGGCAGCAGCCGCTCTCGCGGAGTGGGAAGCGCTGATGTCCCGTGCGGCAGAAGCGGGCGCACAGGCGAAAGAGCGCGCCGAGCGGGCGGAGCAGAAACTGCGTGCCGCATTGGGTGAAGGCACCAAAGATCTCGCCGCATATGAAAAAGATCTTTTGCGGCAGAAGAGCGCGTCCGAAGAGGTCCGCGAACGTTATGCTGCCGCTTCAAAGCGGACAGAGGAACGCAAAAGATGCGCGGAATCCGCCGTTTTAAAAGCAGAGACTGCGCTTGCGCAATATTTGCAGGACGACGCGGAGGACAGGCGCGTACTGCAGGAACGCATTGCCGCCTCTCCTTTTGAAAACGTGCGCGAGGCGGGCGCTTTGCTCGAGGCATTCCCCGATGAACAGTCTGCCGAAAAAGAGCTCGCCGATTTTGAGGGGAAATTGCTCGCGGCAAAAACAAGACTCGCTTCGCTCACGGAAGAGGGGATCCCTCCCGCCGTATCCGAAGAGGAACTTGCCGCCCGCAGGCAGGAGACGGAGCAGCTTGAAAAGAGCAGGCAGACCGTTGCGGAGAGCGCCGCGGTCTATGAGAGCCGCATCGCGGATCTCGAACGGCGGGAAGAGAAGAAAAAACAATTGCAAAAAGAATTGCGGCAGACGGAACAAGAGCTGGAGCTGGTGGAAAAGCTGCGAGAGCTGCTGCGCGGGAACGGGCTCATGGAGTATGTGGCGGGCGAGTACCTCGCCGATATTTCCGCGGCAGCCACAAAGACTTTGCTCAAACTGACGGGCGGGCGGTACTTTATCCGTTACGATCAGGGTTTTATGGTCGGCGACAATCTCTGCGGCGGGGAGCTGCGCAGCGTGAACACCCTTTCGGGCGGAGAAACGTTTTTGGTCTCTCTCGCTCTTGCGCTGGCACTGTCTGCCGCGATCTATGCAAAATCTCTGAAACCGATCGAGTTCTTTTTCCTCGACGAGGGCTTCGGCACGCTCGACGAAAAATTGATCGATACGGTCATGGACAGTCTGGAAAAGCTGCGTGACAGTCACTTCTCCGTCGGGCTTATCTCCCATGTGGACGAACTCAGGCACAGGATAGCAAACAAGATCCTTGTGCAGGGCGCGGCAGAGAACGGCAGTTCCGAAATTCAGTTCAGTTTCTGAAAGGAAGGAAAAAATTGGCAAACAAGATCCTTACCCCGATCACATTATGGAGCGATTTTGATGATTCGCTTCCGCTCGACGCGGAAACCGTGCGGGAGAACGCGCAGGAAGGCATAGTCTCGGCGCGCGTCCGCTTCGGCGGGCGCGCAGTGGGGAGCGAGCGCGTGCGGATCTCGGCGGTCTTTGCAAGGCCGTCGGCGGAAAAAGAGTATCCCGCCCTCCTGATCCTGCCCGACTGCTCTCTTACGTCGGACGAGACGCTTATAAAACTTTTTGTAAAGAAAGGCTATGCCGTTCTGATGCCCGATTACCGCGGCGAGTGGGAGGGCTGCGAAGAGCACACCGTCTACCCGAAGGCGATCTCCTATGCAAATTACGCTTCGGCAGGGCGGCATCTGTGCTATGCCGACGAAACGGCAAGAGAGACGAGCTGGTATGAATGGACGGCGTTAGCCAGATACTGTGTCCGCTATCTCGGCAGCCTGCCCTGCGTTACAAAGATCGGTGCCGTCGGTCTGAAAGCGGGAGGGGAGATCGTGTGGCAGCTCGCCGCGACAAGCGCGGAGCTTTCCTGCGCCGTCACGGTGTGTGCGGGCGGGTGGCGCGCCTACCGCGGACTGCGCAAATACGGGGACAATGCCGAACTGAAAATGGATGACGAGCGCTATCGTTTTCTCGCGGGGATCGAGTCGCAGTCCTACGCGCCGTATGTGAAGTGCCCGCTGCTGATGCTCTGTGCCACGAACGATGAGAACCTCGATGCGGACCGCGCGTTCGATACGTACGCGCGGATCAATCCCGAAGTCCAGAAATCTTTTTATTTCGCGGCGCGGTACGACGGGCATATCGGCAATACGGGGTTGAACGATCTGTCTTTATTTGCCGAAAAATACCTGAAAGAGAAGGAGCGCATCATTCCCGAACCCGTGCTTGTGAGCATCGAAGAGGACGAAGGGGATCTGGTTGCGCGCGTCAGTCTCGAACATAACAAGAGCAAGGGGTGCCGCCTGGATTACTGCGACCTTTTTATGGCGGAGGACGATCCCGATTCTTCTACGCGCGACTGGACTGTCTGCCCGCTCAAGAGAGACGATAAAAAGGACGGGCTGGTATTTTATCTGAACGCATACAAAAAGGCGGCGCGCGTTTTCGCATTTGCCAAGGCAAAATATAAGAGCGGGTTTGCAGTTTCTTCCAAGATCGCGGTAAAAAAATTGGAAAAAGAATACGCAAACGCGGTCGGCAGGAGCCGTATCATTTATTCCAGTGAAAACGGGCGCGACAGTTTTACGATAGACAATACGAGCGAGAAACTTATTGCCGGATGCTTTTTGAATAATGAAAGCCCGCCCGTCGTTCTGATGGACGGACCGCAGGGGATCCGCGGGATCGCCTCCGAGTACGGGCTGAAACTTTTCCGTATCAATGAGGCGCGTTACCGCCCTGCGGAGGGAGCACTGCTTAAATTCGACATTTACAGCCCCTCGGTCTGCACGCTGCGCGTCAGTCTGTTCGTTCCTGCGGCGGCGGGCGAACGGGAGGTCTATACCTGTGAATTTGAGCTCTGCGGCGGAGACAATTGGGCGAATTTTGTCGTGAGCGCAAAGGATTTCAAAAACAGTATCAGCAAACCGCTCGGGCAGATCGGAGATGCGCAGTATATGACGTTTTCTTCGGACGGCGTGTTTTGCATCAACAATCTTCTTTGGCTGTAAAACTGTTTCTGCGGCGGAGCATCTTTTATGGAATATAACGTGGGCGACAGGGTCGTTACGAAAAAGAAACATCCCTGCGGCGGTGAAATTTGGGAAATCATTCGGACAGGGGCGGATTTCAAGCTGAAATGCGAGACTTGCGGCAGAGTCGTGATGCTTACGGCAGAACAGTTCCGCAGGGCAGTCAAAAGGCGGTTGACGGAATGAGCGGCGACGAATATAAGCAGAACCTCGAAAGATACCGCGACCCGAACGGCGAACTGCGCTCGCAGATCCGTTTTTATGCCTGGCTGCTGCTGATCGTTGCGGCGATCTGTTTCCTCTTTACGCAAGTCCTGATCGGCGTGCGGGTCAACGGAAGCTCCATGCTTCCCACGCTGCAGAACGGAGATTATCTGTTTGTCTGTACACTCACACAGCCCTCGCACGGCGACATTGTCGTGATCGAAGAGGACGAATATGAAAACGGTGAAATCATTTCCAAATGGCTCATCAAACGGGTGATCGGGCTTCCCGGAGACAGCATTCGTTCCGAAGACGGCATACTGTACCGCACCGACGCCGGAACCGAACAGGAATATGCCGTTGAAGAACCGTATCTCTATGAGGAATGGTGGAGAGACAACGATATCGAAAAACTGACCGTTCCGGAGGGATACGTATATGTGCTTGGCGACAACCGCAACGACAGCCACGACAGCCGCGAGATCGGGTGCCTCCCGCTCGAAGCCATGCTCGGCGTCGTAACGCATTGGTCGATCGATATGAAGGATACTTTGAGCGGCTTTTTCGGGCTCTTTTCCTGAGCGCTTTAAAACAAAAAACTATATTCTACGGAGCAACCAAATATGGACAATGAGATCATTATCACATCGGACAGCACCTGCGACCTCAGCCCCGCGCTGGTTCAGGAAAACGACATCCGGATCCTTCCGCTGCGCGTGATCCTCGGGGCGGATTCATTCTATGACGGTATAGACGTCACCCCGCAGGATATTTTTGATTTTGTGGATCGTACGGGCGAACTGCCTAAAACAGCCGCCCCGAGCATCGGGGAATACCGTGATTTTTTCAAGCAGTTCACCGACGAGGGAAAGACGGTCATCCATTTCAATATTTCCTCGGGCGCAAGCGCCTCGTACGAATTTGCCTCTGCTGCGGCAAAGGAGCTCGGCGCAAATGTCTACGTAGTGGATTCACACGCGCTTTCGACCGGGCAGGGGCTGCTTGTCATGAAGGCGTGCGATTTGCGGGCAGAAGGGAAAAGCGCGCAGTCCATTTACGAGATCGTCAACAGCCTGCGGGATAAGGTGAATACTTCGTTCATTCCCGATACGCTCCTGTACCTTTATAAAGGCGGGCGCTGTTCGACGCTTTCGTATTACGGGTCGAAAGTGCTTTCCATCCATCCGCAGATCGCAATGAAGGACGGAAAACTTTATCCGCGCGCCAAATATATGGGGAATATGATGCGGTGCCTGAAAAAGTATGTTTCAGATCTTGCCGCGGCATATACGGCATATGATGCGACCAGATGTTTTGTGACCCACAGCCATGCCGATGCTGAACTTGTCGAACGGGCAAAAGAACTTGCCCGCGAGACTTTCCGTTTCAATGAGATCATCGAAACGGTCGCAGGCAGCATCGTAACGAGCCACTGCGGAAGAAATACGATCGGCATTCTGTTCATCGGAGAATAAAGGAGACTGTAAAGGCGTATGACAACTGTTTTTCGGGATGAAGATCTCGTTGCCGCGTTTAAACAAAAGCGCAGGCTGTTCTGGATCTATATGGCAGTCACGGCGGCGTTTGCGGCGCTTCTGATCGGCTGTATCGTCTGGTATGTGTCGATGCCGTATCAGGACAGCCTGATGTATCTGCCGCAGCTCATTCTCTGCGTCGCGGCGTGCATCTATATTATTTTCTCCTTTATTTTCCTCGGCATCAAATTCCAGCGCGTCAGGAAATACTATAAAATGATCGCATCGCTTTCCGTCGGGATGAAGCATGTAAACAGCAGTTATTTCCTTCGCTATGCAACACCTGAGCTGAACGACAGCGTAGATTATTATGTGCTCACCATGTGCGAATGGAGCAAAAAGAAATCGGAATATCTTGACAGAAAAATTTACTGCGACAAAGAAAAGCCGTGCCCCGAATTTGCGGCGGGGGATAAGGTCAGTTATCTCACGCACGGGAACACGATGATCGGCTATGAGATCGTCGGGCACAGTGACAGGTTCGTGACTGAACGCACGGCGGAAGAAAGCGGGCAGCAGCCGGAAAAACATCAGGAGGAAGAATAAAATGCGGGCAGTCGTTACCGTTACAGGAAAGGACAACAAAGGCATCATCGCGAAGGTCAGCTCTTTTCTCGCGGAAAAGGGCGCAAATGTGGAAGAGGTCAGCCAGACCATTCTGGGCGATTGTTTTGCCATGATCATGTTGGTGGATATTGCCGATGCACAGGAAGAACTCTCTTCTATCGCAAGGCAGTGCGAAGAGTTGGGCGAAAAGATCGGCATGAGCATCCGCTTGCAGCACGAGGCGATCTTCAACGCAATGCACAACGTATAAAAGGCGGCGGTTATGTTCAATAAAACAGAAGTACTTGAAACAGTTGAGATGATCGAACGGGAGCACCTCGACATCCGTACCATCACGATGGGGATCTCCCTGCTCCCGTGTATCCGCGAAAGCGCGGAAAAAACGGCGAAAGCCGTCTACGATACCGTCTGCGCCAAGGCACATGACATCGTAAAAGTTGCGGGGCAGCTTTCGGGTGAATACGGCATTCCCATCGTCAATAAGCGCGTATCGGTGACTCCGGTCAGCCTGATCTGCGCCGCGTTTCCGCAGGAAGCGGAAAAAATCGGCTTTGCGCTTGACAGAGCCGCAAAGGAACTCGGCATCGATTTCCTCGGCGGATATTCCGCTCTCGTGCAGAAGGGAACGGCGGAGTACGAACAGATCTTTCTGGAGAGTATCCCGTCCGTACTTGCGCAGACGGAACGCGTATGTTCTTCCGTAAATGTGGCGTCTTCAAAGTCGGGCATCAATATGGATGCCGTCGCGCAGATGGGCGGCATCGTAAAGAGGACTGCGGAACTTACCAAAGAGCGCGACGGTTTGGGCTGCGCCAAACTTGTGGTGTTTGCCAATGCGGTAGAGGATAATCCTTTCATGGCGGGCGCATTCCACGGTACGGGTGAGAGCGGCACGGTCATCAACGTGGGCGTTTCGGGTCCAGGCGTCGTCAAACATGCGCTCGAAAACGTTCCGTCCGCAAATCTGAACGACTGTGCGGAGACGATCAAACGCACCGCGTTCAAGATCACGCGCGCGGGGCAGCTCATCGCAAAAGAGGCGGCAAAGCGCCTGCACGCCGAATTCGGGATCGTCGATCTTTCGCTCGCACCTACGCCCGTCATGGGGGATTCGGTGGCGCACATTCTGGAAGAACTCGGGCTGGAAGTTGTAGGGACGCACGGCACGACCGCCGCGCTCGCCATGCTCAACGACGCCGTCAAAAAGGGCGGCGTGATGGCGAGCTCGCACGTCGGGGGACTGTCCGGCGCCTTTATTCCCGTCAGCGAAGATATAGGCATGATCCAGGCCGCTGAAAAAGGTGCGCTGCACATCGACAAACTCGAGGCGATGACTGCCGTCTGTTCGGTCGGGCTGGATATGATCGCGATCCCCGGCGATACGCCCGCGGAGACGATCTCTGCGATCATTGCGGACGAAGCGGCGATCGGTATGATCAACAACAAGACGACCGCCGTACGCGTCATTCCCGTTCCGGGGAAAACCGTGGGGGACACGGTGGAATTCGGAGGGTTACTCGGTCATGCGCCGATCCTGCCCGTGCATACCGCAAGCAGTGCAAAATTCGTGCGCCGCGGCGGACGCATCCCCGCTCCCATTCACAGTAACAAAAACTGAGGCATATATGGAAAGAAAGGACGTAGCTGCAACGTATAAATGGAAGATCGAAGATATTTATCCGAATGACGACGCCTGGGAAAGCGCGTATGCCGATGCCGAAAAGACTATAGATTTCGAAAAATTTGTCGGCACCCTGGGTACGGCAGCGGGGCTGCGCGCCTTTTTTGCCGCACAGGAGAGCACAGGGAAAAAGCTGGAGCGGCTGTATCTCTACGCGCACATGAAGCACGACGAAGATACGCGCATTGCTAAATATACGGCGATGCAGTCCCGCGCGATGGCGCTGTATGTGCGCTTTTCATCGGAATGCTCTTTTGCGGAGCCTGAACTGAGCGCACTGGACGAAGGCGTGCTGAAAAGCTATCTTCAGGAGGAAAGCCTGAAAGATTACGACTACTTTTTACGCTCGCTTCTGCGCAATAAAAAGTACGTCCTCTCCGCCGCAGAGGAAAAACTGCTTGCTGCGGGCGGGGAGGTCTATGCGCAGTTCCAAAATATCTTTTCCATGATCGACAATGCCGACCTTTCTTTTGGCGAGATCGAGGACGGCGCGGGCAATAAGATCGCTCTTACGCACGGAACCTATGGCGTGATCCTGCACGGAACGGACAGAGAACTGCGCAAACGCGCGTTTGCACAGTACTATGCGGGATATATTTCCCTTCAGAATACAATTGCGGCGACATATTTCGGCAACGTTAAAAAGGACGTGTTTTTGTCGCAGGCGAGAGGGTATTCCTCCTGCCTGCAGCGCGCATTGTCCGGGGAAGACGTCGCAGAAGTCGTATATTCGAACCTCATAGACGCCGTACACGGCAGTCTGCCGACGATGCACCGCTATATCGCGCTGCGCGGAAAGCTGCTCGGGCTCTCCGAACAGCACATGTACGACATCTACGCGCCGCTCGTCGCGGATGCGGAACTCAAAATGCCCTATGAGGAGGCGTGCAAGCTCGTACTCGAAGGGCTGTCTCCGCTCGGCGAAGAGTATTGCGGATTGCTCCGCAAGGGCTTTTCGGAAGGATGGGTCGATGTTTGCGAGACTGCCGGCAAGCGCAGCGGTGCATACAGTACAGGGATCTTCGGGCTGCACCCGTATGTGCTTTTAAATTATCAGCAGACCACCCACGACATTTTCACCATTGCGCACGAGATGGGGCATTCGCTGCACACCTATTATTCCAATGCGAATCAGCCCTATGCCAAGGCGGATTACCGTATTTTTGTGGCGGAAGTGGCAAGTACGGTCAACGAAGTCCTGCTGCTGCGCTGTCTGCTTGCAAAGACGCAGGATCCCGCCATGAAGAAGTACCTGCTCAATTATTTCCTCGACATGGTGCGCACGACCTTGCACCGCCAGACGATGTTTGCCGAATTTGAGGCGATCGCCCATGCGAAGGCGGAAAACGGCGAGCCGCTCACAAGCGAGAACCTGAGCGGGATCTATTTGGAGCTGAACAAACAGTATTACGGCGATGCGATCGTGCACGACGAAGAGATCGCGCACGAATGGTCGCGCATCCCGCATTTTTACACGTCGTTCTATGTCTATAAATATTCGACAGGCATCGTCAGCGCGATCTCCATCGCGGAGCGCATCCTGCGGGAAGGAGAGAGTGCGGTAAAGGACTATAAAGCGTTTCTCTCTTCGGGCGGCAGCGACAGCCCCGTCGAACTTTTGAAGCTCGCGGGCGTGGACCTGACGAAAAAAGATGCTTTCGATGCGGCGATGCGCGCATTTGACGACGCGCTCACACAGCTTGAAGAACTGACGGCACAGCCGCCGCGGAGTTGATATGCCAAAGACGAACGTACTTCCGAACAATCTCGAAGCAGAGCAGGCACTGCTCGGCTGCCTGCTCATCGACAACGACACACAGTCCGAGATCCTCGACCGCCTTTCGGAGGAGGATTTCTACCAGGAATCGCACAGGCTGATCATCGGCGCGATGAAAGTCGTTTTCAATGCGCGCAAGCCCGTCGACGTCGTGACGCTTGCCGATGAACTCGAAAAAGCAAACACGCTTGAAAAAGCGGGCGGGCTGACCTATATCACAGACCTTGCAAAGATCACGCCGTCGGCAGCAAATTACCGCTCGTATTTTGAGATCGTCCGCAGAGACAGCATCAACCGCAAGCTCATCCGCGCGGCGCAGAATATCAGCGAAAACGCATATACAGGTCCGGACGTCGCGGAGAGCGTCGCTTATGCCGAGAAACTTGTCTTTGACATATCCAAGCAGACGGACACTTCCGCGCTCGTTGATATGCGCGAAGACGATTCTTACGATCAGGTCCTTCACAAATTTGAGGCGATCTATAAGGACAAGGATTCCATGCGCGGCGTGAACTCGGGCTTTACAAAGCTGGACAAGATCACGAACGGGTTCCAGAAGTCCGATCTCATTGTGCTTGCCGCGCGCCCCGGCGTCGGCAAGACGACGATAGGCATGAATATCGTCGAATACGCGGCGATGGTAGACAAAAAGACGTGTGCGATCTTTTCCCTGGAAATGCCGCGCGTACAGCTTGCACAGCGTCTTTTGTGCTCCTTTGCGCGCGTCAGTATGTCGAAAGCGCTTTCGGGCGAGCTCAACAATGCGGAATGGAAGAAGCTGTGGGCGGCCCGTTCTGAACTCGGCAAGGCGAAAATTTACATAGACGACTCTTCGCAGATCACGCCTGCGGAGATCCTCTCCAAGTGCCGCAGACTGAAATCGCGCAAAGAGAGCGGGCTCGATCTTGTCATGATCGACTATATCCAGCTCATGCGCAGCGGCGAGCGGCGGCAGGAAGAGAACAGGCAGCAGGAGATCTCTTCGATCACGCGGAATCTTAAAATCATGGCAAAAGAGCTTGACGTGCCCGTCATTGCGCTCTCACAATTGCGCCGTATCTCGTCAAAAGAAGAGCCGCAGCTTTCCGACCTGCGCGAATCGGGCGCGATCGAGCAGGACGCGGACATCGTCATGTTCATTCACCGTCCCGACGTTGCGGCAACGGAAGAGGAGATCAAGAGCGGCAAAGTTGTCAAAGACATGGCGGATCTCATCATCGCAAAACACCGCAACGGCGAAACGGGCAGGGTCAAACTGCGTTTCCGCGGCGATCAGGTGCGTTACGTCAATCCGCCTCCCGGTTTTGTTCCCGACGAAACGTCGCCGATCCCGCAGGAGCATGGCGCCGATGCGGAGGCATATTTTGCAGAGGCGGCAGAAACGCTTGCGCCCGATCTTCAGGGTGACGGGGAGGAAGACCTTTGAAAACGCAGGTCCTCCCGATAGACGAAGAGTCGCTTGCCGAGGCGCGCCGTATTTTGTTGAGCGGCGGATGCGTAGCGTTCCCGACGGAGACGGTCTACGGGCTGGGTGCCGATGCCCGATCGGACAGCGCGGTCAGAACGATCTATGCGGTGAAGGGAAGACCGTCCGATAATCCGCTCATCGTGCATGTGCATAAAGAGTATGATCTGGACGGACTTGTGTTCGATACGCCTTTTGCAAAGCGCCTTCGCGAAGTTTTTCTGCCGGGCCCGCTCACGCTCGTCTATAAGAGCAGGGGCACGGTGAGCAGTGTTGTGTCCTGCGGGTTGGATACGCTTGCCGTACGCGTCCCGCGTCACGACGGGGCGCAGCGCTTCCTGCGCGCGGTCGGCATTCCCGTTGCGGCGCCTTCCGCAAACCGGTCCAAACACGTCAGCCCCGTCACGGCTGAACACGTCTATACCGATCTCAACGGGCGTATCCCGTTGATCTTGGACGGCGGCGCGAGCGAAGGCGGCATCGAAAGTACTGTTTGCGACGTAACGGGTGAATATCCGATCATTTTGCGCGAGGGCCTCGTCACACGTGAACAGATCGCCTCCGTTGTCGGAGAGTGCGGCGTCTGGCAGGGCGATCAGAGCGCCCCGGTGCGATCTCCCGGAATGAAATACAAGCACTATGCGCCCGCGTGCGAAACGAAACTTTTTCCCGCCGCAGAACTTGAAGGGGCGATCGCCTGCTTCGGGGCGGAAGAGAAGGCTGGGCGGCGTGTTCTGGCGCTGTGTGAGCATGCTGCCTGCGACAGTTTTCCGAAAGGGAAGGCGCTCGACCTCGGCGATACGGCGGAAATGTTTGCCGCAAACCTTTACCGTCTTCTGCGCGAGGCGGAGACCCGCTGCGACGTTCTTATCGCCGTCGAGCCGCGCGCCCGAGGAGGCGCGATGGCGGGCGTGCTGAACAGATTGCGCAAAGCGTGCGGAGAGGGGAAATGAAGAGAAGAAAAGTTTTGTTCGTCTGCACGGGCAACACCTGCCGCAGTCCGATGGCTGAATTTTTATTCCGCCGCGAGATCAAACGCCGCAGGATAAAATTTGTCGATTCGGCATCGGCGGGCATTTTCGCAAAAAACAGCGTTGCGATTAATGAAAAGAGTGCGGCATGCCTTGCATCGCGCGGGATCGACTTTTCAAAATTCGTTCCGCGCCAACTGCGGCACAAAATGCTCGAAAACAGCTTTCTTGTCGTATGTATGACGAGAGAGCAGAAGGCATTGCTCGGCGGTACAGGGAATATCTGCTGTGTTCACGACCTCACGGGGTTTGAAGTTCCCGATCCGTATGGCGGAAGTGCGGAAGAGTACGAGCAGACAGCAAAACTTTTGGAAGCGACGGCGGAGGCGATCATCCGCAAATATTTTTCGGATGAGATTCCTGCCGCAATAAAAAAGACAGGGAGGGAAAAAAGATGAAAATTGCAGTCGCATGCGATCACGGCGGGTTGGAACTCAAAAAAGCATTGCTGAAATACCTTGCCGGGCACGGGTATGAAACGGTGGATTTCGGGACGGATTGCGCTGACAGCTGTGATTATCCCGATTATGCGCTGCCCGCCGCAGAGGCGGTGGCAAGCGGGCAATGCGAAAGGGGTATCCTTATCTGCAGCACGGGAATCGGCATCTCCATTGCCGCCAACAAGGTGCGGGGGATCCGCTGTGCGCACTGTCACGATACCTATTCCGCAAAATATACGCGCCTGCACAACGACGCGAACATGCTCGCATTCGGGCAGAAGATCATCGGCGAAGGACTGATGCTGGAAATCGTGGAAACGTTCCTGAAGACAGGCTTTGAAGGCGGGCGGCATCAGCGCCGCGTGGATAAAATCAGTGCAATAGAAGAAAAATATTGTCAGCACTAAATTCCGCGGAGTAACAGTTTATGAGTAAAAAAGTCACCAAGGCGGTCATTCCCGCTGCGGGGTTCGGCACCCGGTTCCTTCCCGTCACAAAGTCGGTCTGCAAGGAAATGCTTCCCATCGTCGATAAGCCGACCATTCAGTATATCGTTGAGGAGGCCGTGGCGGCGGGAATAAGAGATATCCTTATCGTAACGGGAAAAAGCAAAAAGATCCTTGAGGATTATTTTGACAGCGCTCCCGAGCTTGAATCTCTTTTGGAGCGGGAGGGGAAGGAAGAATTTCTTCAGATCTGCCGCAGCACGGAAAAGCTTGCCAACATCCATTATATACGTCAGTCTCACGCTACAGGGTTTGCCGACGCAATATTGCTTGCGCAGACGTTTACGGGCGGAGACCCGTTCGCGATTTTGCTGGGCGACGATATAATTTATACGCCCAAAGGAGAAAGAGCGGGGATAGGGCAACTCATCGACGTCTATGCAGAAACGGGAAAACCTGCCGTAGCCGTCATGGAAGTTTCCGATGCCGATATTCCGAAATATGCCAACATAAAGGGAACGCAGACGGGCGATCATACCGTTTCCATCGAACAGATCGTTGAAAAGCCGGCTGTTTGCGAAAAATTTTCCAACCGCGCAGTGATCGGCCGATATGTTGTTGAGAGCGATATTTACGATATTATCCGCACAACGCCGCCCTCTCAGAGCGGAGAGGTATATTTCACGGATGCGCTCGGAGCGCTTGCCAAGCAGGATAGGCTGGTAGGCTGCCTGTTTACCGGAAAACGTTATGATGCGGGGAATAAGCTGGAATATCTGGAGGCGAATATAGAATACGCACTGCGCGATCCGTCGCTGGGCGACGGTATGCGCTCTTATATCAAGTCTCTTGCGAAAAAACTGGAGAACAGGGAATGAAACTGCGACTGTACAATGCGAAATTGCTGCGGCGGGCGGGGGATGCCGTAGAGGTCGGCGAGATCCTTACCGACGGGGAAAAGATCGTCGGGGTCGGGAGATCGGGTGCCGCATCCTTTCAAGCAGACCGCGAGATCGACTGCGAAGGGAACCTTTTGATGAGCGGGTTCTGCAATGCGCACACGCATGCCGCAATGTGCCTGTTCCGCGGCATTGCGGACGATCTGCCTTTGGAGCAATGGCTGTATGACCGTATTTTTCCGTTAGAAGATCATCTTACGGAAGAAGACGTCTATTGGGGGACGATGCTGCAGATCGCAGAATTTGTGCGCAACGGCATCACCTGTTTCGCCGATATGTACTTTTATATCGATGCAATCTATGCCGCGGCAAAGAACGCCAATGTGTGTCTCGCTCTCTGTTGTGGCTCAAATTCGTATTCTGATTACGATATTCTATGTGAAATTAAGAAAAATTATAGTAAATATAATACTCTGTCAGACAGAGTTCACTATTTTCCGGGTCTCCACGCCGAATATACCTGCGAGGAAAAACTGATCGCGGACGTCGCGGACTTTGCGGCAGAGAGCGGTGCAAAGACATACATCCATCTGTCCGAGACATTGAAGGAAGTTGGGGAATGCACCGTGCGGCACGGCGGGCTGACTCCGCCGCAATACCTGCATAAGCTCGGTTTTTTTGACAACGGCGGCTTGGCGGCGCATTGTACATACGCGGACAAGGACGACCTGGCGCTGCTTTCGCAATGCGGCGTGACGCCTGTCGTCAACGGCGCAAGTAATTTGAAACTGGCCTCGGGCATTGCGCCCGTTGTGTCCATGCTTTCCGCGGGGCTGTCTCCCGCGCTCGGCAGCGACGGCGCCGCAAGCAACAATGCGACCTCCATGTTCCGTGAGATGTACCTCTATTCCTGCCTGCAAAAGGCGTCGATGAAAGACGCCGCCGCAGTCCCCGCAGAGGAGGCGCTTCGCGCGGCGACGGAGAGCGGCTACGCCGCGCTCGGATTCGACGGCGGCATGCTTGCCGAGGGAAAGTATGCAGATTTGGTCCTGATCGATCTGTCTGCGCCGAATATGCGCCCAGCTTCGGATATTCGTAAAAACCTGGTTTTCAGTGCGGATACTTCGAACGTGCTCATGACCGTCGCGGGAGGAAAAATCGTCTACGAGAAGGGGAAATACGATATCGGAGAGGATCTCGATACGATCTTCGCTCAATGTGAAAGAAGAAAAGACCGACTTCTTCAAGAAGCCGCGCTGCGCTGAGCGCGCGGTCGGAGACAGATCTTCGGTTTTCTCGGCAGCAAAAGGAGTGTACACATGTGGGAAACGATCAAAGAAATCGCATCGGAATTTGCCAATAACACGGGGCTTGCCATCGTCCGCACGATCGCATTTTTTGTGCTCGGGCTTGTCATCATCAAGATCGTCAAGCTCATTCTGCGCAGCGTCACGCTGAAAAGCCGTTTGGACAGCGCGGCCTCGACCTTTGTCATTTCGATCGTGACGATCGTTCTGTATATCGCATTGGTCATTGCGCTGGTTTCGTCGCTCGGCTTTTCCACCGCAAGCATCATCGCCGCATTTTCCGCCGTCGCGCTTGCCGTCATTCTGGCTTTAAAGGACAGCCTTGCGAGCCTGGCAAACGGAATCATTATTATTTTTACAAAGCCGTTCAAAAAGGGGGATTACATCGAGATCGGCGGCAAGGACGGGCTCGTACAGGATATTCGCTTGTTCAACACGAAAATTCTGACGTACAGCAACGAAGAAGTCATCATTCCGAACAGCGACATTCTGAGTAACGACCTGGTCAATTACAGTTCGATGCCGCTGCGCAGGATCGTTTTCAGTTTGCCTGTTCCGTATTCTGCGGACATCGATGAGGTCAGAAAAATTATATTGGAGAGCGTGGCATCCTACCGATATGTGGTGAAGACGCCCGCGCCTGCCGTCGTTTTGGAAGATTTCGGAGAAAGCACGTTCAAATTTTCCGTCCGCGCATGGGCGCCGAATGAAAATTATTGGGACACATTTTACGATTTGCGCGTGCTCGTGTACACCGCTTTGCGGGATAAAGGGATTGAGCGTCCGTACAACAAACTTGAGATCAGCCTTGCGCAACAGAATACCGTGGATCAGACGGACAGAAATTCGGTTCGCCCGGCCGCCGTTCCGGCAGATCGGCAATTCGGGGGTGAAGAGCAATGAACATTCCTCTCGTCTATGAGTATCTCATCTATGTTGCCGCCATTATCGTCGGGATCGTGCTGCTCATTTTTCTTCGCCGCGCAAGCAAGCTGCCGACGCATCAGAAATTGCAGGAACACATGGCTGCCCATTTGCAGGACATGGACGGCTATGTGACCTCGCTTCGCGAAGGGAAAGAGACGGGCGTGCGGTTCTTCAAAAAGATCTCCAAACTGTTATATACAACAGACAAACTTATCTATGCGGCGTCTGCGCTCGCAAGAAAAGAGCGGGATACCGACATCGATAACGTTTCAGTCCTGCTTGAAAAGACAAGGAACGATCTTTTGCCTTATAAATACGGAAAACGGGAACAGTACGACCTTGCAGGAATGGAACAGGCTAGCAGGGAACTGCGGGCGGCGCTCGATGTGATGAGAGACGTTCTTGCCCGCGACGAGCAGTTGAAGGCAAGGAGTGCAAAATAATTATGGAAAAAACGCTGATCCTCATCGGCGGCGGCGAACTTAAAACAAAAGAGACGCTCAGGATAGACGCATATATTGCAGAAAAAGCAAAAGAACGAGCCGGCGAGCGCCGCGCGTACGGTCTGTTCATTCCGACTGCAAGCCACGACAGCATGCCGTACTTCAACAGTTTCCGCAAAACTTATACGTCCGTCTTTGACATCAAGGCGGACGTAGCGCTGACCGTATACGGTGAAATGAGTTTTGAAAAGCTGCGGGAAAAATTTCTGAAAGCAGATTTTTTGTATGTCGGCGGCGGCGATACGCTCTTTATGCTGGAGCATTGGAAAAAGACGGGGCTTTACAGCTTGATTTGCGATGCCTATGAACGCGGCGTGCTCATCTGCGGGTTGTCTGCAGGCGCGATTTGCTGGTTTCAGACAATGTACACAGATTCCCCCGAGGCAGTGCAGAGCGGCGCCTCCGTGCCATATGCGATTTATCCCGGGCTGAATTGGATAAAAGATACAATTTCTCCGCATTATAACCTCCGAGCGCTTGACTTTGACGGAATAATTTCGTATAATAAGCAAGACGCTATCGGGCTGGAGGACAACGCCGCGATCGAAATCACGGACGGACGGATAGTTCGTTCGCTCAACGGAGGCGGCAGGGCTTACAGATTACATGTAAGCGAGGGCAAGCTCGAAAAGACAGTCATTGCGCCCGAGTTGGTTTTGTGACCATATCCGAGGCGTGACTATCTGCGAGTGTGGTGGAATTGGCAGACGCGCTAGATTCAGGTTCTAGTGGGAGCGATCCCGTGCAGGTTCAAGTCCTGTCACTCGCACCAATATCCGTTTTTAAGACGGATACGGAGGCATAGCTCAGTTGGTTAGAGCGCTCGCTTCACATGCGAGAGGTCGTAGGTTCGAGTCCTACTGTCTCTA
>JAGHJD010000018.1 GCA_017886895.1 Clostridia bacterium
AACGGGCAGGTCGTTTCACGACCTCTTGGTCCCTGCGTCGTCGCGGTCGGCTGCGTTCTCGCATTGCCCGGTGGGGCAATGCTCGCGTGCGCGCTCCGCTCCTCCTTTTCCCAAAAATCTCGCTCGCCTTGCTCGCTGCGATTTTAGGGAGCCCTCTCCGTGCGCGCTGCCAATACTTTGCCGCAGCTCGAAAAACGGCTGTGCAGGTTTGCGCTGCGGATAGGTGTTTGTCCTTCCCGCAAACAGCATAATTTATTATACAACTTTTTCGGAAAAAGTAAAACAATTTCACGGTGGTTTTCAAATTTTTCTCGAAAGACAATTTTAATGTTTCGGCATATGTAAAAAAAGCGGGGGAATATGTTTGTTTCTGTTTTATATTTTGCAAGGGTATTGACAGCGCGGCAAAAAAATGGTATGATAGTAAAAAGGAAAAATGTGCCGCTTTCGGCGCAAAATCGTTTCAACGAATGGGGAGTAAATGCAATGAGCCAGGGAAAGAAAAAGATCACATTGAAAGACATTGCCGCCTATACGGGGCTGTCCGTCAACACCGTGTCGCGCGTTCTCAATAAGAAGCCGTACTACACAAAAGAAGTGGAGGAAAAGGTGACGGAGGCTTGTCGCGCGCTCGGCTATATCGCGGACAGGAATGCCTCGGGGCTTCGCAGCGGCAGTACGCGTACGATCGCCATCGTGTTCGACGACCTCGTCAACCCGTTCTATTCTTATACGACGGACATCATTTCCCGTATCTTTGAGGAACACGGCTATAATACGATCATCTTCTCCAATAATGCGCGTTCGCCGTATCTGGATTACGATCTGATCCGCAACGTCCTTTCGCGCAAGCCGGACGGGATCCTCTCCTTTCTGGAACCTGCGGAGGACACCGTCGCATTTATCCGCGATACGGGTATCCCGTTCGTTATCTTCGGCAGAGACGGCGCTCCGTACTCCATGCGCGGGGTGGACGCGGATGAAGAGTTCGGCGGAAAACTTGCGGGGCAGCATCTTGTTTCCCGCGGATATAAAAATCTTGCCTATATCGGTAGCTGGCACGATGTAAAAGTCTGCCTTGACCGTCAGCGCGGATTTGCGGACGCGTTGGAGAGCGCGGGGCTTACGCTCGATCCCTCGCATATCTTTTATATCCGTGAAGCGCTTCCGGACGAGATCGTGGACAAACTTATTGCGGACGGGGTAGACGGGCTGTTCTGCTACAACGATATTATCGCCTTTGTGATGATAGAGGCGATTGAGCGCCGCGGGCTTGTGACGGGCAGGGATTACGGCATCGTCGGCTATGACAATATTCAGCAGATGCTGCGCATGCCGCGCTTTTTGACGACGATCGACGTAAACGTCTATGAATTTGCCCGCGCCGGCGCGGAGGTCATGCTCGCGCTTCTTGCGGGGGAGGAAAAGGCTGCCGTTCCTTCGTTCAGGGAAACGCATGTCTCCGTGCTCATCGAAGGCAGGTCCACGCCGCAGCGCTGAGCGGCGACGGACAGCTTTTTCAGCGACGGAGAGGTAAAAACAGCCCGCAAGCGCATCTTGCGGGTTGTTTTTTTGTATGTGCGGGATTTCGGCGGGAATGCGCCTGAACGGTAAAAAATTTTTTGCGGGAAGATGAAAATACACGGCTCAAAGCGTTGACAATTTTCGATAGATCGGTATAATGTTGTTAGCTAACCTAACAATTATTTTTTCGAGGTGCTGTGTGAATAAACGGCATATCGGCTATGCGGTAAAGTCGCTCGGCAGGCGTATCAATCTTGCGGTCGACAACATTCCCGCGATCAAGGAGAATAAAATTCTGACGGGTATTCATGTTTGGATACTTAATTTTTTATTCCGCAACGCCGACAGAGACGTATTTCAGCGGGACATTGAGGCGGAATTTCAGATCCGCCGTTCTACGGCGAGCGAAGTTTTGCAGGCGATGGAGGGAGGAGGTTTGCTCTGCCGCGTACCTGTGGACTATGATGCGCGGCTGAAAAAGATCGTGCTCACCGATTACGCGCAGGAGATCCGCAAACAGCTCGGCGAACAGGTCGAACGCATCGAAACGCTTCTGACCGAGGGCTTCACGCAGGAAGAGATCGATAATTTTTTTGCGTATGTGGAGCGGTTCAATGCCAACCTTGAAAAATACGGCGCCTGAGCGGCGTGCGCGGGTGCGGGATTTGATGAAGTCGTTTAAAAATTTATTCTATGAAGGAGTTTGTGCATGATTGTAAAAACGTTGTCAAAGAGCATACGCGAGTACAAGCGGCCGTCCATTTTGTCGCCGATCTTTGTCTCGTTTGAGGTCATCCTCGAGTGCCTGATGCCGCTGGTCATCGTTTTGTTTCTCGATGCGCTGGAGAGCGAAGAGACCATAGCGCAGGGCAGGCTGATGGAGGTCATCCTCGTCTACGGCGGGATCCTCATCGGCATGGCGGTGCTGTCTCTCATCTGCGGTATGCTCTCGGGCAGGTTCGCCGCCCGCGCGAGCGCGGGGTTTGCGAAGAACCTGCGCAAGGATATGTATTACGCGATACAGGACTATTCCTTTGCGAATATCGACCGCTTTTCCACCTCTTCGCTCGTCACCCGTCAGACGACGGACGTGACGAACGTGCAGATGGCGTACATGATGATCATCCGCGTCGCGATCCGCTGCCCGCTCATGCTCATCTTTTCGCTGGTCATGTCGTTCACGGTGAACGTGACGATCTCCTGGGTATTCCTTGCGCTCGTGCCTGTTTTGGCGGCGGTGCTTGTTTTTATTATTTTGAAGACGCATCCGATCTTCGAAAGGGTGTTCCACAAGTACGACAACATGAACCGCTCCGTCCGCGAGGACATCAAGGGTATCCGTGTCGTAAAGTCCTTCGTGCGCGAAGACTTTGAAAAGAAGAAGTTCGAGGCGGCTTCCGAGGACGTGTGCAAGGATTTCACCCTTGCCGAGCGCATCATGGCGATCAACGGACCCGTGATGCAGTTCTGCATCTGGCTCTCCTTCCTGCTCATCTTTTTGCTGGCAGGTATCCTTACGAGCAACGCGATGGAAGCGGGCAATGCTTCAGGCACCGTCACGGGCGGCGATCTGACGGCGCTCATCATGTACGCCTCGCAGATCCTCTCCGCCGTCATGCAGCTCTCGATGGTGCTCGTCATGATCATCATCGCGCGCACGTCTGCCGAGCGTATCGTGGCGGTGCTGAAAGAAAAGAGCAATATCGTCTCTCCCGAAAATGCAGTGAAAGAGGTCAAAGACGGCGCCGTCGTGTTCGAGAACGTCAGCTTCAAATATTCGGAAACGGCGGAAAAGTTCGCCCTCGCCGACGTAAACCTGCATATCAGGAGCGGGCAGACGATCGGCATCCTCGGCGGGACGGGTTCCTCCAAGTCTACGCTCGTCAACCTCATTCCGCGCCTGTACGACACGACGGAAGGCGCGGTGTATGTGGGCGGGGTCAACGTCAAGGAGTATGACCTCGAGACGCTGCGCAACAAGGTCGCCATGGTCCTGCAGAAGAACGTGCTGTTCTCGGGTACCATCAAGGACAATCTGCGCTGGGGCAAGGAGGACGCGACCGACGACGAGATCAGGCGCGTCTGCCGCCTTGCCTGTGCGGACGACTTTATCCAGTCCTTCCCCGACAAATACGATACCTATATCGAGCAGGGCGGCACGAACGTCTCGGGCGGGCAGAAACAGCGCCTTTGTATCGCTCGCGCGCTTTTGAAGGAGCCGAAAGTGCTCATCCTCGACGACTCGACGAGCGCCGTCGACACCAAGACGGACGCGATGATCCGCCGCTCCTTCCGCGAGGAGATCCCGAACGTCACGAAGATCATCATCGCGCAGCGCGTCTCCTCCGTGCAGGAGGCAGATCAGATCATCGTCATGGACGGCGGTAAGATCGATGCGATCGGCACGCATGAGGAATTGCTGGCAAGCAACGAGATCTATAAAGAAGTGTTCTATTCGCAGAACAAGATCGGCAATCCCGCCGCGGCAGAGGCTGCCTTGGCGGCGGCAGAGGGGAAACAGGAGGCGGACTCCGAGCCTGTTTCGGGAAAGCTCGCAACGGAAGGAGGTGCTGCAAATGAGTAAGGCGCATGCGGCAGTCGGGCAGAGGCCGAGGATGCACTCCTTTAAGATCCTCGGCAGACTGCTTCGGTATCTTTTCCATTATTATAAGGGCAGGATGATCGCCGTGTTTGTCTGCATTGCCGTTACGGCGGCGGCAGGTATCAGCTCATCTGTGTTTTTACAGCTTGTTCTCTCTCAGGTCATCACGCCATTGACGGACGGGGGCGCCGTCTGGGCGGATGTCGCCGACAGCGTGTTCTATATCATCGGCGGCATGGGGCTTATGTATATCGTTGCGCTTTGTGTGTCGGTGTTCTATAATCAGACGATGGCGATCGTGACGCAGGGGTTCTTGCGGCATGTGCGTGACGATATGTTCGGGGAAATGCAGTCCCTTCCTATCCGATATTTCGATACGCACACGCACGGCGACATCATGTCCGTATATACGAACGATACCGACGCGCTGCGTCAGCTCGTCTCCATGAGTATCCCGCAGGTATTTTACTCCATTGTTGCGGCGGTAACTCTGCTCGTCATCATGTTGTTGAACAGCATCTGGCTGCTGCTCGTCGTGCTCCTCGGTGTTGTTATCATGGCGCTGGTCGCGAAATTCGTCGGCGGCAGGAGCGCGCGGCACTTCATCCGCCAACAGGAGATCCTGGGCAAGACGGAGGGCTACATCGAAGAGATGATGGGCGGGCAGAAGGTCATCAAGGTATTCTGTCACGAGGAACAGGCCAAGCAGGACTTCGACAAGATCAACGATGAGCTCTGCGACGCGTCCGACAAGGCGAATGCCTACGGCAATATCCTCATGCCTGCCGTCATGAATATCGGGCACTTTATGTTCGTCGTTACGGCGATCGTTGCCGGGCTGTTCGTGCTCTTCAATGTGCGTAACTTTACTATTACGGGTTGGGGCGACGTATTTACTGCCAATGTTGCGATGGTCGGGCTGATCGCTACCTTCCTCAACATGTCGCGCCAGTTCTCGCTGAATATCGGGCAGGTCTCCATGCAGATCAACTCCGTCGTCATGGGGCTTGCTGGTGCCGGGCGTATCTTTGAGCTGCTGGACGAAAAGCCCGAGGCGGACGACGGGTACGTCACCCTCGTCAATGCGAACATTGCAGAGGACGGCACGATCACCGAGAGTGCGGAGCGCACGGGCAAGTGGGCTTGGCGGCACCCGCACCAGGCGGACGGCACCGTCACCTACACAGAGCTGAAAGGGGATATTCGCCTCTTTGACGTGGATTTCGGCTACGTGCCCGAAAAGATCGTTCTGCACAACGTCAGCATCTACGCAAAGCCCGGGCAGAAGATCGCCTTCGTCGGGGCTACGGGGGCGGGCAAGACGACGATCACCAACCTTCTGAACCGTTTCTACGACATTGCCGACGGCAAGATCCGCTACGACGGCATCAATATCAACAAGATCAAAAAGGCAGACCTGCGCCGTTCCATGGGCATCGTATTGCAGGATACGAACCTGTTCACGGGCACGATCATGGAGAACATCCGCTACGGCAAGCTGGACGCGACGGACGAGGAGTGCATCGAGGCGGCAAAGCTCGCCAACGCGCACGACTTCATCACGCGGCTCCCCGAGGGTTACAACACCGTGCTGCGGCATGAGGCGTCCAACCTCTCGCAGGGGCAGCGGCAGCTCATTTCCATTGCCCGCGCGGCGGTCGCCGACCCGCCCGTCATGATCCTGGACGAGGCGACGTCCTCCATCGATACCCGCACCGAGGCGCTCGTGCAGAAGGGCATGGACGCGCTCATGAAGGGCAGGACGGTCTTTGTCATTGCGCACAGGCTGTCGACTATTCAGAATTCCGACGCAATCATGGTGCTCGACCATGGCCGCATCATCGAGCGCGGCTCGCATGAACAGCTCATCGCGCAGAAGGGAACGTACTACCAGCTCTATACGGGTGCGTTCGAGCTTGAATAAGGATCGGTCATAAAAACAGTAAGGCGCGCCCTCCTGCGGGAGGGCGCGCCTTTGCCTGCCTTTTCAGGCGGGTATGCGGCTGGCGGGGCTGCGATTGCGGTCAGAAAAAATATTTTAGGGCAGGGGCACGCGGAAAGCTCTCTATGCCTTTATGCGGCGGGTACGGGTGCGTTGCTGTTCGGTGTTTCGCACCGTCCACGCGGGCGTTCGGTATCGTTCAGTGTTTTTTCGTGCCTGTACACGGGCGCTGCTGTTCGGTGTTCTATGCCTTCATGCGGGCGTTCGGTATCGTTCAGTGTTTTTTCGTGCCTGTACACGGGTGCTGCCGCTGTGCTGCTGTTCGGTGTTCTGTGCCTTCCATGCGGGCGCTCCGCTGCTCGGTGTTCTGTGCCTTCCATGCGGGCAGTGCCGCTGCGATGCGACGCAGCGCAGCACGGCGGCGGTAACGGCTTTCTCTTGCGCAGTTTTCAGGGCTCGCGGCGTTTTTGTCTGTTCGGTTTTCTTTTGATCTGCAGCAACTTCAAAAAATCCCCGAACAGTGCCGTATCCTTCGGTTCAAACAGGATCCATTTTCCGTCGCGGTATGTCTGCGCCTTGTCATAAACGGATTGCGTTTCCGTTGAGAATTTTTCTCTGTCAGCTTCGAATTTTGCTCTCTCTTCCTTGCCGAAGATGACCATGAATCCGATACGGTTTTTCCCTGCGTAGAGGGCGCACAGGGTTTTGCCGCCGCGGCGGTATTTGTATTCATAGTTCCACGCCGCTCCTCCGCTGTTCCAAAGATGCTCCATATCATAATTCGCATCGATGAAAGCGGTTAATTTATTCCAGACTTCGCAGTGAGGTCGTCCGAGCAGTGTTTTCAATTCCTCAGCGGTCGGGGGTGCTACTGGCATAAGCGGTCACCTTTTCATTTTTATTTGATTATACCATATTAAAAGGCGTGCGGCAAGTTGTTTGTCAAAATTTGCGCGTCGGTTTGGCGCACGGTTCGCCGTCATCGCCGGCCGCATTGTTTGTTGTGCAGTTTGCCGCGCAGTTTATTACATTCACTTGCCGTACAGTCTGCCGCGCAGTTTATTACATTCACTTGCCGTACAGTCTGCCGTGCGGTTCGTTACACAGCTTGTCATGCGCTTCGCCGCGCCGTTTGCCGTGTGGTTTGCCGTGTGGTTTGATGCCGTTTACCGTATCGCTTGCCGCGTGGTATGGTATAAGCATGCGTACTCGCTTGCTGTACAGCCTGTCGAGCCCGCTTCTGCATAGACTGTAAAGAGGACTGCGTTTGCTGTTATTGCGGCTGAAAGGGCTGGACGCTTCCCGTTTTGTTATAAATGTTTTTATAACTTGGAAACGGAAAACCGCCCGCATTGGTATGCGGACGGTTTCCATTCTGACATAACAGAGGATCTTTCGGTGGTGCGAACACCGAAAGAAGGGTGAACTTTTTGTGGGGATGCGGCAGGCCTTTCCGTTCTGCCGCGGTGTAAATACGGAAACAATTTCTCTGTTTCGGTATGCGGCGCGCGTCTCCTTGCGCCCGTCTCATATTTACGGGTTTATTATAGCGCGACTCCGAAAATTTGTAAATACCTTTCCGGCGGTTTTCTCTATCCACTTTTGCAAGGTGCGGTAGAGTAGTAGAATCAGCACTCTACTGCACGTAGAATCACAGTAGAATTTCTGAATTTTTTGAAAAACAGTTGCTTTTCAGGCTGTTTTTTTGTATAATCAAGAAAAAGCAAGGAATTTTTCCGCAAACATCTCCCGATGCCTGTCAACGACCCGCAGGGGTTGCGCACAGGTGCGGCGGTATCGTACGGCCGAGGGCGTCGGGTTTGTCTGCGGCTTGCCGATAGGCTCGGTGTGTGCAGGCGGCAGGGCGGCGGCGTGCGGGCGCAAGATTTTGTTGTCCGTGTGACGGCATCCTGCGAGGGTGCTGAGAGCGCCCGAACAGCGCGGCATCGGATTTGCAGTGTGCAGGCGGCAGGGCGGCGTGCGGGCGCAAGATTTTGTTGTCCGTGTGACGGCATCCTGCGAGGGTGCTGAGAGCGCCCGAAC
>JAGHJD010000019.1 GCA_017886895.1 Clostridia bacterium
ATTGATAAGGGGCGGGGAGGGAAATCCCCGCGGACGGAACAAAGAGGGCGCGAGCCCTTGGAGATAGCGCGAAGCGGCGCAGGCCGCGAAAACGCAGAGATGTATATACCCCGCGCAAGCGGATATATAGCCATTGCGGTGACGATAGCAGAGAGGTCCCACCTGTTCTCATACCGAACACAGAAGTTAAGCTCTCTTACGCCGAAAGTACTTTGGGTTCACCCACGGGAGGATAGGTAGTTGCCGCATTCAAACAAAGAGCACTCGTTTTCACGAGTGCTCTTTTCCCATCTTTGCGGACTTTTTGCGGAAAACCGTTCCGCGAAGGCTTTTCTGCAAAAAATTATTTTACGGAGCGGTTGATGACAAGTTTTATACAACCGTATGGTAAAATGCAGACAGGAGGGAAAGCATGCTTGTTCTGTACGGGAGTAAATACGGCACGGCAAGGCGCTATGCCGAAGAATTTGCGCGGCGCGCAGGGACTGCGGCGGTTTCGGTGAAGGGCAGGGTGTCCGCGGCGGAGGAGATAACTGTGTTTTTCGGCGCGCTGTATATGGGCAGGGTGTACGGGCTGAAACGGGCAGTGAAAAAAGCTGCGGGCTGTTCTCGGCTTTTGGTCGTCACGGTCGGGCTCGCCGACCCGTCCGAGCCCGCCGTTGCGGAGAGCCGCAGCGGGGCGGTGCTTGCGGCCGTTCCGCAACGGCTGCACAAAAGTGTGCAGGTCTTTCACCTGCGCGGCGCGGTCGATTTTGCGCGCCTTTCGGCGGGGCGCCGTCTGCTGCTGAAGATGCTCCGCTCCATGGCAGAGCGCACCGACCCTGCGCAGCGCACCCCCGAAATGCGCGCGGTGCTCGAAACGGAGGGCGAGAGTGCGGACTATACCGACTTTGCCGCATTGGACGCCGTCCTGCGCGCCGCCGGTCTCGCCGGCGAGGCGGCGCAGGCAGAATAATATTTTAACGAAACAGCCCCGCCGCGCGGTTTACCCGCGCGGCGGGGCTGTTGTTTTCCCGTGCGCTTTATCTGAGCGGCTTCTTGTGCGCTCGGCAGCGCGATCGCGCCCCTGCATTAAAGGGGAAAGAGCGCTTTCTTGTGCGCGTTATCTTTCCCATGCTGCGGCGGGTCAAGAAGCGCGGTCTGCAAGCGGTTCTTGACCGCAAGAAGCGCCGCAAAATTTTGCGGCAGGAAGGCGCCTCAATACCCGCGCTCTCTCCAGAGCGCGGCATATTCGCCGATGCGGCTCTTCCCTGTCGGCGAACAGGCGCGATAGTCATCGATCAGTCTGCGCTCGGGCTCTGTCAGCGCGCCGTCGAGGCGCACGGCGAGCCGCTCCCGCTTCTCTTTCCCCAAAAGGTAATCTACACTCACGTCGAAATAGTCCGCAAACAGCAGCAGGTATTCGTACGGCGCCTGCCGCAGCTCGTTTTCGTAATTTGCGATCGTTCCCGCGTTGATCCCGAGCTCTCTTGCCAGCGTGCTCCGCCTGATGCCGTTCTCTTCCCGCAATTCCCTTAACCGGAACATGTCTCAGCCCTCCGCATGTATTATACAAAACGTGCGAAAAATGTAGGTTTTATTACACAAAACGGTTGACAATCCTCCGTTTTTTCTTTATAATAAGTACAAAATGTATGAATTAGTGCGTTTTGAGTGAAAATGCAATAAAAATGACGGAACAGGCGTGTAAAAAACGGATGCGCTTTGCCGCCGGAGGGAAATATGGATGCGAAAACGCAGTATCTGCAGTACAAACAGCCGCTGAAAAAGCAGTGCATCGTACAGATCGTTGCGAGCGCGGTCGCGCTGCTTGCGACGGTGTTTCTGCTGTTTCTGCCAAATTTTTCGATAGACACGCTTACCGTGCTGTTTGCGGAGACGACGCTGCCCAAACTGCACGATGAAGCGGCGTTTATGGGTTCGCAGATCAACTTTTCGATCTGGGACGAGTTCTACGCGGTGATCGCGCCCGTCACGGGGGAGGATTCGACCGCCCGCACGCTCGCTCTCAGTTTTGGCTTTTTGCAGATCCTGGGCATTATTTTCCTTGCGGTCGGGCTGATCATGGCGCTCGTTTCGGTGATCCGCAACATCATGCACATCCTTTCCCTTGAAAATTACGCGCTCGAAACGTATGACAAGCTGAAAAAGCGCACCGAAAAGAGGGGGAGGCGCGGCTATTTCTCTTCGCCCACCTATTGGATCATCATCGGGTTCGTTTATGAGGTGATGGCAGTCCTTCTGAGCATTTACCTGACCGATCTCACGGAAGGGAGCATTGTTACAAGCTATTTTTCGGTCATGTCGGGGCTGGCGGCGAGCGGCTATATCACGATCCTCTTCATGCTCGCGGCGGTCGTGCTCGTGATCGTCGGCGGGCAGATGCTGCGCAAAGTGAAAGTTGCCATCCTGCGCGAAGAATACGGTCTGCAGGACGGGCCTGCCGCCCAACCCCAACCGTATCCGCAGCAGCCGTACGGTTACGCGCCCGACGGGCAGCCCTATATCCCGCCGCAGAGCGGGCAGATCGCGCAGGGCATGCCGCAGGCGGGGCAGGCAGTTCCGCCGCAGGGAGCGGCGCAGCCTGCCGCGGCTCCTTATGCCCCTCCCGCCGCGCAGCCGCAGTACGGGCAGGCGGGGCAAACAGTCTCCGCGCCGCAGGGCGCCTCCCAGGCGCAGAACGCTCCGCAGAACGGCATCCCCCCGCAGGGCGGCGGCAATGTTCCGCCGCAGAACGGCGGGCGATAAAAAGGAACACACTCCAATTCCCAACTTCAGGCAGGGCGCCGTCGGCGTCCTGCCGTTTTGGTGTTGCCGGCAACTGTATTTGACAATACGTACGGGAAACGTGGTGTTTTCGTAAAAAGAGCGCCGCCGCGCGGAAACCGCGCGGCGGCGCTCTGGCGGCGAGCAAGCCCGCCGCACCGTTTTATCCTGACTGCCGCGATGTTTCAGCGGCGGTTGAGGTAGCGCTGGATCCCGTCCAGCCGCTTTTTAATGTACTCAATATTAGTGTTGAGTAAAATTTTAGAAAAGCGCGGCAGGGCAAGGGCTGTTTTTTAGCGACGGCGAACTACGGATCGATGCCGAACAGCGCGTTCGGCGTCAGCCCGAACCGCTCGTACAGCAGTAAAATGCTGTCATATCCGGGCTTTTTGCGCCCTAAGAGCCACTGGCTCACCGTCGTCTGGTTGATCCCCAGCGCGTCGGCGAGTTTTTGCTGGCTCAGTCCGTGTTCGCTCATCAGTTCTCTGAGCGCCTCGATATACGGTGCGGTTTCCATACTCCTATTTTAAGTTTTGTTCAGGTCAAAAGTCTTGACATAGGTCAAAAGACCTGATATACTTTTTTTCAAACAAAAGGAGGAGAGCTGTATGAGAAAGTATATGACGCGGCGTGTGATGCTTGGTTTACTGGCATTTGCGCTGTCGCTGTTGTCGCTGTTGTCGCTGTGTTTTGCGGTAGTGCGCATAGACTTTGCGAGCGCGCAAGCAAGTTACGGAGGGGGAAGTAGTTTAATTGAATCATTTCTGTCTGCATCGACGGCGGAGAGCGGTTTTGATTTGCTCAGCGGCAACAGCAAGATACTTATAATTTTTCAAGAATTTTCAGAGTTGTACCATTACAGGTTTACACCTGATCCTCCTCCTGATTTTTCAGCGCTGGCGGTTTTTTCGCAGGTCTGTGACATTGTTTTGCTTGTGGCGTCGCTGTTTGCGTGTATAACTGCTGCATGTTGGTTCTTCTTGTGGAAAGACGAAAAGGCAGTCAAAAGTATCGCGATCGTTATTGCCGTGCTCTCCGTCATCTATCTGGTGCAGGGGCTGGTTGTTTCTCTTGTCCTTGAAACGGAGTGGCAACAGTTGCTCAAAGAAGAGGCAGGCAGTTCCTTACAGTTTTACGGCAAACTATTCGATACGCTCGCCTATGTACCCTTTATTTTGGTCATGCTGTTTGAGGCGGTATTCTGGCTTGTATATTATAAATGGAAAGCCGCAGAGACGCCTGTACAGGAGGAAACCGCAGTCGCCGCAGAGGAAAAGGAAGTCACCCCTTCCCGGCGGGACGCACAGATGCAGATGTTTGAACGGCTGCGCATGCTGAAACAGCTCTACGATGAGGGGGCTTTGACGGAACAGGAATATGAAGAGCAAAAAATGAAGTTGCTCGGTTCGGGCGAATAGCGTGTCTGCAATGTAAAAGAATAACGGCGGCGCCCGCAATTTTGCGGGCGCCGCCGCCTTTGTTTTTTGAAGGGGATCTGTGCGATAAAAAAGCGTGCGCGGAAAAGATTTTTTCGCGCACGCCGCTTTGTTCCGAACCGCTGCTTTCCGCACCATGTTCTATACTGCACCGTGCTGCGCGCAGGGTTTTCCGCGCCGCGTTATATGCTGCGTTTTGCCTTGTGCAGGACTTTCCGCGCCGTGTTTTACTCCACGTTCTGCCGTTCGATGACGGCTGCGACGTCCGCGTCCGGCTCTTCGGCGGCGATGCCCGCGCGGATGCGGGAGAGCACTTCCTCTTCGCGCAGGCGGCAGTCGAAGGGGATCGCCACTTCAAAGACGAGTTTTGCGTGTTCTTCGCCGCCCACGACGCGGAAGTCGTGCACGCGGAACCGCTCGTCGACCGCCGCCGCCGCGCGCTGCGCGCAGGCGTGCAGGCGGTCCGTCCGTTCGTCCCCGTAGGCGAGCGGGTCGATGTGCACGGTCAGGTGCGCGCCCGTCTGCGCGAGGACGCGCTTTTCGATTTCGTCCGCAAGGTCGTGCGCCGCCGTGAGGGAGAGCGTCTCGTCCACTTCCGCGTGCACCGTCGCGTACACCCTGTCGCTGCCGTAGCTGTGCACGGTCAGATCGTGCAGCCCGCGCACCCCGTCGCAGCCGAGCACGCAGTCCTCTATGCGGCGCACGGTCTCCCTGTCGGGCGCGCCGCCGAGCAGTTTCGAGACCGTCTCTTTCAGCACCGACCCGCCCGCAAAGGCGATGAACGCCGCCACGAGCACGCCCGCGTACCCGTCCAGCGCCACGCCCGTATAATGGGAGACGAACAGGCAGGCGAGCACCGCCGCCGTTGCGGCGCAGTCGGTCAGGCTGTCCGTCGCCGTCGCTTTGAGCGCGTCCGAGCCGAACGCGCGCGCCAAGGCGAGGTTGAAGGCGAACAGGAACAGTTTGACGGCGATCGCCGCGGCGAGCACGAGGACGAGCGCGAGCGAAAAGCCGCCCTCCTGCGGCGAGAAGATACTCTGCACGGACTGTACCGCCAGCTCCGCCGCGACGGCGAGGATGAGCACGGCGACGATGAGCGCTGCCACGGGCTCCGCCCGCCTGTGCCCGAAGGGGTGTTCGCTGTCCGCGGGCTTGCCGCTCACCCGAAAGCCGATCAGCGATACCGTGTTCGACCCGCAGTCGGTGAAGTTATTGATGCCGTCCGCCAGCACCGAGATCATGCCCGATACCGCGCCGAGCGCGATCTTCGCGCCCGCGAGCAGCAGGTTGCATGCAATGCCTAGCACCCCCGAAAAGACGCCCGCGCGCGTGCGCGCGCCGATGAGGTCCGCGCGGGCTTCCCCGCGCAGGAATAGTTTACCGATCCGGTTCATGGTCTCTTTGCGCGCACGGCGGCGCGCACTCCGATTTTTTTGCATTCCGTTTAATTTGTATGGCACGGAAAGCGTATATAGTATAGCACAGAATGTGCGCGGCGGCAACTTCCCGTGCCGAAAAAGAAAAGCGCCGCTCGCGCGCTCCGCCGCGAGCGGCGCGCGCGAGCGGCATACGCAACGCCGCCGGCTTGCACGCGGAAGATACCGCGCCGCGGGCGGCGGGAAATTTTTTTACAAAAATTTGCCCGCCGCCGTTTTATTCGCTTGACAAACGCAGGGCGAAGGAATACAATACATTCGTTAACTAAAGTTAATCAAAGAGGGCTTGGAACATGCCGCTGCCGCTTGCCCCGCAGGGGGAGGAAGTCACGGTCAAAAAGGTGCTGACGGACGAAAAAGAGCGCCGTCATTTTGAAAATCTCGGGATCATCGTGGGCGCGAAACTGCGCGTGCTCTCCCGCGTGGGGGGCAGCGTCATCGTCCGCATTCACGACGGCAGGCTCGCGCTGGACCGCAGCCTCGCCATGAAGATCTTAGTCTGATCGGTCTGTCAAAATCGGGACAGGCGGTTTTTTTCGGGATTTGAGTTAACCATGCTTAACAAAATGACCGAAAAGGGCAGCCCGCCCGTAAAAAATTCTTGTTGAGGATGGTATGGAAAAGAAACTGAACGAATTTTCCGTCGGTGAGCGCGGCGTGGTCGTGCGCATCGAGGGAGAGGGGCAGGTCTACCGCCGCCTTCTGGACATGGGCATCACGCCCGGCGCGGAGATCGTGCTGCGCAAGCTCGCACCGCTGGGCGACCCCGTCGAGGTCACGCTGCGCGGCTACGAGCTGACGCTGCGCAAGGCGGAGGCGGCGAGCGTGGTCATGCGCTCCGAGGGCATGGCGGCAGCGCCCGCTTCTTCGGCGAAGGAGGCGAAAAAGGCGGCAAAGCAGGCGGAAAAAGCCGCGAAGAGGGCTGCGAAACAGGCAGCCAGGGAGGGTAAAAGATGATCCGTTTTGCTCTTGCAGGCAACCCGAACTGCGGGAAGACGACGCTGTTCAACGCACTGACGGGCAGCACGGCGCACGTCGGCAACTGGCCGGGCGTCACCGTCGACAAGCGGGAGGGCGTCTATAAAAAGCTGTCCGAACCCGCAGAGATCGTCGACCTGCCCGGCATCTATTCGCTCTCGCCGTACACGCCCGAAGAGGTCATCTCGCGCAACTATATCTTAGACGAAAAGCCGGACTGCGTCATCAACATCGTGGACGCGACCAACCTCGAGCGCAACCTGTACCTCACGACCCAGCTCATGGAGATCGACGTGCCCCTCGTGGTCGCGCTCAACATGATGGACGCCGTCAAGAAGAGCGGCGACAGGCTGGACGCGGCAAAGCTCGAAAAGGCACTCGGCGTGCCCGTCGTGGAGATCTCGGCGCTCAAGAATGAGGGCATTCAGGAGCTGATGGAGCGCGCATACGCGGCATCCAAGACGCCGCGCGCGGGCAGCACCGTCCTTGCGGGCTCCTCCATCGCGCACGTCATCGACGACGTGAAGATCGCGCTCCGCGGCAAAGAGGTGGAGAACCCGCTCTTCCACGCCGTCAAGCTCGCGGAAGGGGACGAGCTGGAAGTTGCCGCTCATCCCGACGAGATGAAGATGGTCGGCGAGTTCAAGACGCAGCACAGCGACGACATTTTCGGGGGCGACTTCGAGGCGCTCGTCGCGGACGCGCGCTACAAGTACATATCCGCAAACTTCTCGGGCGCGCTGGTGCATTCGCAGAAGAAGGAGCGCGGCGCGCTCTCCAAATCGGATAAGGCGGACAGGGTGCTCACGAACAGGTGGGCGGCGATCCCGATCTTCGTTGCCATCCTGTTCTTCGTGTTCCACCTCACCTTCGGCGAAGATCTTTTCTACCTCAATGCGATCTTCGGGTTCGGGTTCGACGTGGAGACGGGCAACGCCTATCTCGACGCGTTCGTGGCGGTCTTCTTTAACGGTGCGGGCATCTCGACGCCGGGCGCGATCCTGTTCAACCTGACAGATTTTATCATGAACACCTGTCTCGGCGGCTGGATCGCGGACGGCATGGCTGCCACGGGCGCGGCTGCCTGGGCGCAGGGGTTGGTGAACGACGGTATCTGGGGCGGCGTCGCGGGCGTCATGTCCTTCGTGCCGCAGGTGCTGGTGCTCTTCCTGTTCCTCTCCATTCTCGAAGATTCGGGCTACATGGCGCGCGTCGCGTTTATTCTCGACCGCATCTTCCGCAGGTTCGGCGTGTCGGGCAGGGCGTTCATCCCCATGATCATGGGGTTCGGCTGTTCGGTGCCCGCCGTCGTCAATACGAGGACGCTCGCGGACGACAAAGAGCGCATTATGACCACGCGCGTCATACCGTTCTTTACCTGCGGGGCGAAGGCGCCCATCCTCGCCGCGATCTGCGGCGCGATCGCAGCCGAATACACGGGCGTGAGCGCAGATCTTCTCGTGTTCGCCCTGTACCTGTTCGGCATGATCATGGCGATCGTCATGCTGCTGTTCATGCGGCAGACCTCCATGCGCGGCGAAGTGCCGCCCTTCATCATGGAGCTGCCCGCCTACCATGCGCCGCAGTTCCGCTCGCTGATGATCCACCTGTGGGATAAACTCAAACATTATGTGAAGAAGGCGTGCACGATCATCGTCGCCTCCTCCATCGTCATCTGGTTCCTCTCGCACTTCGCGTGGGATTGGTCGTACCTCGAGGACGAACTGATGAACCGGAGCATTCTCGCGGATATAGGCAACTTCCTGCTCTGGATCTGCACGCCGATGGGCTTCGGTCTGCAGCTCAGCGAGTTCGGCTGGGTGTTCGTCGTCGCGGCGGTCACGGGCCTCATCGCGAAGGAGAATGTCATTTCCACCTTCTACGTGCTGGTCGCGGCGATCGGCGCGGGCGTCGCGGGCGGCGTCGGCGACGACGGCGAGAACGGCATCGGCGCGGTCGTCACGCTGATGCAGCAGACGGGCATCACCTGGCAGGGGCTGATCGCGTTCTGCGTGTTCAACATGCTCACGGTGCCCTGTTTCGCGGCGGCGGCGGTCGTCAAGGGCGAGACGCCGAAGGGCAAGTTCAAATTCACGCTCGCCTTCTGGATGCTCACATCGTACGTCACGTCCACCTGCATCTACCTCATGTTCAGCTGGCCGTGGACGGTCGCGATCGTCGTCGTACTCATCGCCGCGGTCATCGCATTCTTCATCTTGCGGAATAAAGGCATCATCCGTTTCCGCAGGAAAAGGAAGGAGCTGCCTGCCGCCAAGGAATAAACGCGGCAGAGCGGGCATAGCGTACAATACGCGCGCCGCCCGTGCGGGCGGCGCAAGGAGGAAAGTATGGAACCTCTCGGCATTGTGTTCACGGTGCTCGCGGCGGTGCTCGCCGTGGGGATCGTCGTCGGGGTCATCGCGTATCGCATCGTACAGAAAAAGAGGGGCAGGGGCGGCTGCGACTGCGGCTGCGACTGCTGTTCGGGCGGGTGCCATGCCTGCCGTGCGGCGCGGAAAGGGGATGACGGGCGCTGAAAGGGCGCGGAAAAACGGGATCCTGTCTCATCATGCGGCGGACTGCCCTTCGGGGCGGTCCGCTTTTTGCCGTGCGGGCGGCGCGTGCCGCGTGCGGAAGGGCTGAATTTTTTTAAAAAAAGTAGGAGAACCGCGAGCAAAACCGCTTGACAGCATTTTTTATATAAGATAAAATTTATTGCGGAATCTGCGGGCGGCACTCTCACGGGCCGCCGTTCCCGTCCCGTCCCGCTGCGGCGCGGCGGGGCAATACAGACTATTTCGAAACAACAGTGAAGGAGACCAACAGCATGAAGACCTATATGGCGAACGCCCAGACGGTTGAAAGGAAGTGGTACGTCGTCGATGCGGCGGGCGTGCCTCTGGGCAGGCTTGCTTCCAAGGTCGCGGCGATCCTGCGCGGGAAAAACAAACCCACGTTCACGCCGCACGTGGATACGGGCGATTTCGTGATCGTGATCAACAGCGACAAAGCGGTGCTCACCGGCAAAAAGCTGGACGATAAGTTCTACCGCTATCATACCGGGTACATCGGCGGGCTGAAAGAAGTTTCGTACCGCAGGATGATGGAAGAGAAGAGCGACCTCGCGGTATACGAGGCTGTCCGCGGCATGCTGCCGAAGAACTCGCTCGGCAGGAAGATGCTCAAAAAGCTGCGCGTCTACAAGGGCGCGGAGCACAAGCACGAGGCGCAAAAGCCCGAAGAGCTTAAATTATTTTAACGAGGTGCGCAAATGGCTAAAGCGAATCTGAAAAAGAAATTGCAGTTCTGGGGCACGGGCAGGCGTAAAAAGGCGATCGCTCGCGTCCGCCTCATTCCCTCCGGCAGCGGCAGCATCGTCATCAACGACCGCGCGCTCGAGGACTATTTCCCGCAGGGCACTTTGCAGTACATCGTCAAACAGCCCGTCGCGCTCACGGGCACCGAGAGCGCGTACGACATCGTCGTCAACGTCTGCGGCGGCGGTTACACGGGGCAGGCGGGCGCCATCCGCCACGGCATCGCGCGCGCGCTCATCCAGGCGCAGCCCGAGCTTCGTCCCGCGCTCAAAAAAGAGGGCTTCCTCACGCGCGACCCGCGCAGCAAAGAACGCAAGAAGTACGGCTTGAAGAAGGCTCGCCGCGCTCCGCAGTTCTCCAAGAGGTAATTTTCAACGGTTACGGCGCCGCGCGAGCGGCGCCGTTTTTACCGCTTTCGCCCGTCGATGCGGCGGGAGATCTCCTCGTGCCGCAAAAGCGCCTCTTCCGCGCGCCGGCGGCGCTCTTCGGCGGTGAAAACGCCCTGCGCGCCCTGTGCGGTTTCCCGTTCGGGCGGGCGCGCCCCGCGCTCTTCGGCTGCGGGAGGGGCGCCTTTTTCCGCAGCAGGCTTTTCTTCGCCGTTTCCCTGTCCGCCCGCAAGCGCGGCGAGCAGGTCGAACAATCCGAATTTTTCCATGTTGCCTCCTTTTTGCGTAAATTCTTTGCGTTTGCCCGCAAATTTTCATCAAATTTTACGGGTTTTTAATTGCGAAAACAGGCGGTATAAGGTATAATTGAATATACGGCACCGCGTATCCGCGCATGCCGTCCGTCAAAACGGAGGGCCGCGGCGCAGCCGCGGCAGCCCATTGTAAGGAGTTCAGTCTCTATGCTGAAAAAACTCAGAAAGATATTGCCCGTTCTGCTTGTTGCGGCGCTCGCGCTGGCGGCGCTTGCGGGCTGCGCGGGGAACTATACTTCCGCCGCGCTTGCGGGCGACCGTTCGGGGGATGTCACGTCCAACGGCGGGTTCGTCGTGCAGAAGGGGAATTACGTCTACTTCATCAACGGCTCTGCGGACGCCTCTGACGACAACACCTACGGCGACGTCGTACAGGGTTCGCTCCAGCGCATCTCCGCGTCCGACCTTGCTGCGGGCAACTACACTGAGACGGAGACGGTCGTGCCGCTGCTGCTCGTCTCCTCCGATTACACGTCCGGCGTGTATATCTACGGCGACACCGTCTATTACGCTACGCCCAACGTCATCGAGAACATGCAGGGCGAGGTCGATACCTCCTATCTCGACTTCAAGAGCAGCTCTCTCGACGGGTCGGAGACCATGCGCGACTACTATGTGCAGGTCTCGGACAGTTCGACCGTCTACCGCTACGTGCAGGAGCCGGAGAGCGGAGACGTGTATCTCATCTACGTCGACTCTGCCAACACGGAGATCCACTCTTATAATACGCGGACGGGGGAGAACACGGTGCTCGTCTCCGGATATTCCTCCTATATCCTGCCCGAAGAGATCCCGAACGGGGAGCAGGACTACACGGTCTATTACACGATGTCCGTCACGCGCCCGAACACCTACACCGCGAGCAGCACGTCGGGCACGACGGAGGACTACCAGCAGCTCTACGCGGTGAGCGCGTTTGAGACGGAGTGCCCGTATACGGTGACGGAAGGGGACAGCGAAGTCCCGTTCACCGAATCGCAGGAATACCTCGACGCCTACACCGACAAGGACGCGGACGAGGATGACGAAGACCGCGTCATGGAGTATATCAACCTCGGCACGCTCGTGCTCGACGGCGTGGGAAGCGGGCAGAGCAAGACGCCCTTCAACCACGACTGGACGGGCGAGGAGAGCGGCGCGGCGAGCCTGAGCGGGTACACCTACAGTTTCATCTCCTATACGGACGGTTCGCTGTATCTCTCTGTCAGCAAAGTCACGGAGGGCACCTCCTTCGTCTACCGCTTTGACGAGGCGACATATGCCGCGGCGGTCACGGCGGGGACATGGAACTCCATCACCGCAAATCCCACCATCCTTGCGAACGGCAGCGGCAACGCGGACGATACGACGACCGCGACGGACGTCATCACGCCCGTGGCGATCTCCTCCTCGAACGCAACGTCCTCCGCGCTCTACTATGTGCAGGAAGGGGTCACATACTATATCTATGTGGATTCCAACGGGAATATTTTCCGCAACGCCGTGAACGCGGCGACGGATACGGACGGCACGTTCACCTATGCCGACCTCATCGATACGAACAAGAGCGCGACGCTCGCCCGCGCGCAGACGGAAGCCGCTCTTCTGTACCGCAGCGGGAACTACCTCTACTATTCGATGACGGGCACGAACGGCAACGCGCTGTACCGTATCAACTATACGGGGGATGCGGGCGACTACAACAACCTCGAAGGTGAGGCGGCGACGAACGACGACTATAAGGCGACGCAGTACCTGCAGCTCGACTACAACAGCTCCTGGTACGAGCCGGAGGTCATCACTGTCGGCGGAGCGGAGTATCTGTTCTTCAACAGCGCGGGCGACTACGCGGGCGGCTATGCGTATGTCATGCAGAACCCCGTCGACAACAAAGCGCTGACCACGCTCAACGAGCGCTGGGAGGACGTGCAGGCCGTCATCACAGATCTTTCCGACAGCTTCTCGAACGCGTCGCAGGCGGCGCAGTACTACTTCTATTCTGCGGACGCGGACCTGCTGACCCTGCTCACGGACGAGGAGGACGAGAACGCCTATTACGAGAACTACACCGAGGAGGATCTTGACCTGATCGGCGCGTTCATGGATCCCACGTCCGAGAGCTCGCAGAGCACGCTCTCTTCCTACCGCCTCGACTTCACGGCGCTGTACGACGACAGCGGCGACGAAACGGTGCTCTACAACACCGAGAGCGCGTTCTACGGCCGCATCGGGCAGATCGACGAGGACGACGAGGAGAGCCTTTCGGATTCGCTCAAGGGCGCCTATCTGCAGGCGACCGAATCGACGGATACAAGCAGCGACGCGTGGACGTGGCAGTGGGCTGCGATCTTCGTGCCCGTAGGCGTCGTGGTCATTGCGGCGGTCGTCGTTGCGGTGGTCCTTGTGCGCAGGCGCAGATAAACAAAAAACGCAGAAATGCGGCAGAAAGGAACGGCAGGTCCGCCGTTCCTTTTTTATTGAAATTTTTTGCATAAATGCACGGATTTCTCTTTACAAATCATATATTTCACTGTATAATAACGCCGAAAAAAACAGGCCGTTATCCGCGCGTATTTTCGGGCGGGATTGCACATAGTACGCAGGAGGCGGAAGTGCGCCGGGCAAGAGGGGTTTTTGTCGGCGGCCGAAAGGGGAAAAGCATATGGGAAAATATAAAAAATGCCCGCGCTGCGAGCTCAATTATATTGAAGAGGATAAGGACTACTGCGACGTCTGCCTTGCCGAGATGCAGGGCGGCAAACTGATGTTCGCCGATCTCGACGACGAGGAGGATACCGAAAAGACGGAGCTCTGCCCCGTCTGCGGCGAGAATTACATGCGCGTCGGCGAGAAGATGTGCGACGAGTGCAAGAAGAACGCCGAGTACGAAGAGGAGGCGGACATCGACCCCGAAAAGGACGAGGAGTGGCGCAACTACCTCGACGAGGACACGGAGGATCTCTCCATCGAAGGGGAGGACGGCATCGACTTCGGCGAGGACCTCGACGACGAGGAGGAAGAGGACGACGGCTACGGCGAGGACGAGGAGTACGCGGGAGACGCGGAAGAGGACGACTTCGACTTCAACGACGACTTCTCCGACCTCGATGAGGACGAGGACGACGATGAAGATGAGGACGACGAGGACGAGGATTTTTGATTTGTTTTCGGGTGCGCGGCGGCAGAACTGCCGCCGCGTAGGATAAAAAACCGCCGCGCAGGGCTTTGCCCTGCGCGGCTTTTCGTATCCTCTCGTATCGTGCGGCTCCCGCTGCGTCCTGCCGCTTTGCGGGGGGGCTTGCGCGGCGTGGCGGCGGCTCCGTCTGCCCGTTTGCGGCGCGAAGGCATGTTCTGCCGCGCCCGCTTTTTTGCGGCGGATCGTCCCGCGCGGGTTTGCGCGGCGTGCGGCGGGGGCGCGGCAGCGCCGCGTTTTGGCAGGTTCAGCGCGCCCGCACCTTCACCTCGCCGCAGAGGATCTCGGAATAGGAGTACGAGGTCTTTCCGCGGTAATTCTTGTCGTCGGGGGTCACGGTGAACAGCGCGGGGTACAGCCCCGTCAGCCTGCCCGTGAAGTCTGCCGTGCGGTTCCTGCCCATGTCCACGTGCACGGAAACTTCCTTGCCGTAGAAGTCCGCGATCTCTTCGCGGACGCTGTTTATATTTTTCGGCGCTTTGATCATGGTGTGAGTATGCCCTCTTTTTGCAGAAATTATGCGTCCGCGCGCCGATCCGCCGCAAAGCGACAAAGTTCGCGCGCATATCCGCGGCGGGCGCGGCATACAATGGAGTGTCAGACACGGAGGTGGATACCATGGCTATTACTCCCACATATGCCGCATACGACTATACTGCGCGCGGCGCGCAGATCCGTTCGCAGTCCATTGTGGAGTGCAGGCTGAGCGACTGGGCGCAGAACCGCCCGCTCGCCGTCTGCCCGCGCGTCACACTCACGGGCGCGGAGGTGCGCGACGGCGAAGTGCGTTACAGCGGCAAGCTGTACTTTTCTGTCGTCGCACGCACGGAGGACGGCGCCGTGATCAGCGCGGAGCGGGGCGCGGAGTTCTCGCACCGCGCCGAATGCGCGGACGCTGCCCCCGCCTGCCGCGCGGAGGTGCGGCTCACCGTCGAAAAGACGGAGACGCGGCAGGACGGCCGCGCGCTCATCCTCTCGGCGATCGTCACCGCAGAGATCGGGCTGCTCGTCCCTTCGCAGATGCACTATCTTTCGGGCGGGGAGGGCGTCGTCTGCGACTTCCGCGCCGCGCGGCTGTGCCGCCTGTATTCCTGCGCGGGGCAGGCGGAGTTTGAAGAGGAATTCGACACCGATTACGTCGGCGACGTGCTCGCGCACAGCGAGCAGATCGGGCTGACGCGCGTCGTGGCGGGCACGGGCGCGCTGGACGTCTCGGGCGAGGTGTGCCTGTGCGTGCTTGCAAAGCGCGCAGGGGAGAGCGAGGTCGTCTCCTACGAGCGGCTCATTCCCTTCCGCGCGGAGATCCCCTGCGACGAGGCTGCCGCGGGCATGGCGTGCCGCGCCGCTGCGGAGATCTCCTCGGTGGAACTCTCCGCCACCTGCGACGAGGAGAAAGGGCGCTGCCGCATCCTCGCGCAGATCGCCGTCTCGGTGTCGGGCTGCGTGTTCGGCGGCGAGAAGGTGCTGCTCCCCGCGGACGCGTTCTGCCCGGGCGCTGCCTGCGCGCTCAGGCGCGACTCCGTTCGCTTTGAAGAGCCGACCTGCGCGTTCACCGCCGTGGAGCGGGTGAGCGGAACGGCGGCGCTCGGCGGCACGGTCGACTTTTCCTGCGCCCTGCAGGCGGCGGCACAGTGCACCGTCGAGGCGGCGGCGTCCGTCTCGGAGGGCGAGATCGCCGTCGAAGGCGTGCTGCATACCGTTGTGTTTTACCGCGAGGGAGAGGAAGAGAACAGCCTGCCCGTCAGCCTGCCCTTCGCCTTCCCCGTCCGTTCCGACCGTGCAAGGGCGGGCGACCGCGCGGAAATGACGGCGATCGTCTGCGGCGTCTCCGTGCGGCAGAAGACGGAGGGCGAGCTGGAGGCGGAGGGGACGCTGCGGCTGTTCTTTACCCTCTTCGGCGGCGAGCAAACAGCCTGCGTGACCGAGCTGACCGCGGGCGAGCCCGTGCCCGAGAGCGGCGCGGCGATCCGCGTGTTCATGCCCGCCGCGGGCGATACGCTCTGGGAGACGGCGAAAAAACTCGGCAAGCCGCCCGAGCAGGTCGCGGAGGAGAACCCCGAACTTGCCTTTCCCCTGCGCGGCGACGAGCGCATCGTCGTCTACCGCCGCCGCGAGCTCGGCGCATAGCGCGGTTTTTGCAGCAGGCGTCCGCTCCGCGCGCCGCACGCGGCGCGCGGAGCAAAAGCCCGCCGTGCGGAGAAGAAATATCCGCTTTTGCCGCGCGGCTGTCTGCGCGGTTTTCGGAAAAATAGATGAATTTCACGGCAAAAAACCGCCCTTCTGTTTACAGCGGCGGTTTTTTTGTGTATAATGGTGAAAAGCAGGGGCGCGGCGCGTGAGAGGCTTGCGTTTTGCGCCCGTTCACGCGGGGAGGCAGCCGTTTTGGAGCGTGCGGAAAAGAGCCGCGCCAAGTGCCGTGTGTTCGCGAAGGTCAATCTTTCGCTGAACATTTCGGGCGTGCGCGGCGGCTATCATCTCATAGACTCCGTCGTCGCGTCTGTGGACGTGTGCGACGAGGTCTCAGCCGTGCCGCGGCAGGACGGGCTCGTCAACGTCTACATGCGCGGCATGGGCAGCGAGAGCATCCCGCTCGAACGCAACAACGCCGTGCGCGCGGGAGAGCTGTTCGTGAACGCGCTCGGCACCTGCGGCGCGGACATCGAGATCAGGAAGAATATCCCCATGGGCGCGGGGCTGGGCGGCTCGTCTGCGGATGCGGCGGGGGTCCTGAACGCGCTTGCGCGGCTGTACGGTGTGGAGAAGGAGGAGCTCTATCCCCTTGCGGACGCCTGCGGCAGCGACACGCGGTACATGCTCACGGGCGGGTTCGCCCGCCTGACGGGGCGCGGCGAGCGCGTGCAGCAGCTCCCTTCCCCCCGCACGTTCCCCATGCTGCTGCTCGTTCCCGAGGGGACCGTCTCCGCGGGGGCGTGCTACGGGGAGTACGACCGTTCGCCCGACCCGCTGCGCGCGGACAGCGCGCGGCTCGCCGCGGCGCTCGCGCGCGGCGATTTCGCGGGCGTGTGCGCGAACGTCTACAACGCGCTGGGCGCGCCCGCGTGCGCGCTGTGCGAAGGCACGGCAGAGGCGCTCGCGTTCGCGCGCTCGCTCTCGCCCGCGGCATGCGCGGTCACGGGGTCGGGCAGTGCGGTGTTCGCGCTGTTTGAAAGCGAAGAGCTGTGCCTTTGGGCGCGGGAGAAGTGCAGGGGCAGGAAGGGGCTGCGCGCGCAGGTCGTGCACACGGTGCGCGCGAGCGCGCGGTGAGCGCCGCACGGGCAATAAGCAGAGCGCCGCGGCGGGTTCCCGCCGCGGCAGAGAAAAGGAGAAAAAATGGAAGAGCGGAATCTGGAACTGGACGACGACGGGAAGATCAGGCTGAACAAGCGCACGATCGGCTCCATCGCCGGGGAGGACGCGGTCCCCGCGTCGGAGGATGAGAACGAGATCGTGCTGGACGTGCCCGACTTTGACGAAGAGGGCGCGCAGCAGCCTTCCGAGGAGGACGCCGCGGCAAAGCTCCGCGCGCGCGAGGAAGAGCGCAGCACGCGCAAGGCGCGCGCCGCCGCGATGCTCGGCGAGGCGGACGCGCTGTTCGCGGCGGGCGAACTGTATGCCGCCGGAGAGAAATATCTCGACAGCGCGCAGCTCGACGGCTCCGGTTGGCGGGCGTGGTTCGGCGTCGTGCGGGTGCAGACGAAGGACTTCACCGATTTTTCGGAGATCTACGACTGCGAGGCGGCGTACGACAAGGCGTTCCGCCGCATGGGCAAGGCGGACCGCGCCGCGCTCGCCGAAAAATATGTGCCCGCGCTCGGGGCGTATGCGGACGAACTGCACGAAAAGCGCGCGGCGGAGGAGGAGAAGGATACGGCATTCCGCGAGGAGCACGCACCCGCCGCAAAGCGCGATTTTTCCGCGGCGGTGAAGTTTTTCGCGGCGGCGGGCGTGGCGCTTATCGCCTGCCTCGTCGCGGCGATCGTGCTCTGGTGCAGCATCACGGCGATCTCGGGCAGCGGGATCCTGATAGGCGCGATCGTCTGCACGGTCGCGGCGGCGGTCGCGTTCGTGTTCACGGCGCTTGCGGCGAAACGCCTTTTCCTCGCCCGCGCGCTCGTCTCCATGTGCGCCCGCCCCGGGTCTACGGACGCGGGCACGCGCGCAGCCGCCCTCGCCGAGGAGGAAGAGCTCGTCCGCTCGATCATAGAGGATTTTAAGAAGGAATAAAAGAAAGCTGCGCCGCGGTCTCTTTGCGGCGGGCAAAGGGGCATATCCTGCGCCGCCCGCGAAAGCGGGCGGCGTTTTTCTTTGCCGCCGTGCCGTCTCTTTCGCGGGCGGCGCTTTTTTTCTGCCGTCTTGTCAGCCTCTGCTGCGCCTCTTCTGTTTGCCCGTCTGCCTCTGTCGCCCCGCCGCCTCTGTTTGCCCGCCTGCTCTTGCCGCGGGCGGCAATTTTTTCCCGCCGATTTTTGCCAAAGGGTTGAAACCCGCAAAAAAATGTGGTATTCTGTTCTCGTAGCGGGTGCGGGCTGTCAACTAAGCACACTTTCCGTTCGGTTTTTCAATTTTTCCCCGCGCGCGAATTTTCACGGAAAGGCGTTTGACATTTCCCGCTTGATTTGATATTATTTTATCGATAAAAAATTATCGAATAGGCCTGCCGCGCCGCGGCGGGGAGCGCGCGGACGAGAGGGGCTCCATGAAGTATGAAAAGAGCGAACGCGCATACGAGCTTGACTCTGCGGCGGACGTAGAGTCGATGCTCGGTGAGGGAGAGTGCATCCTGTGGCAGGGCAAGCCGAAAAAATCGGCGTTCATTGCCAACAAAGTGCTCACGATGCTGCCGATCGCCCTCCTGTGGGCGGCGGTCGACGTCACGATCGTCGTGCTCGTGTTCGTTCTGGGCGCGCCCGCCGTCATGCAGTGGATCGTCGTGGCGTTCGTGTGCGTGCACCTGCTGCCTTTCTGGATCTGGCTTTCAAACGTGCTCACGGCGAACAGGCGGTACAAGAACATGCACTACGCGCTCACGGACAGGCGCATCCTCATCCGCAGCGGGCTGATCGGGATCGACTATCAGTCGGTCAGCTATAAGGACATACAGAACGTCGACCTGCGCGTGGGGCTGATCGACAAGCTCATGAAGGTGGGCGACCTCTATTTCGTCACGTCTGCGGGCAGCCGTAAGACGGTGTTTTTCGACATAGAGCAGCCCTACGAGGCATACAAGATCGCGCAGAAGACGGTTGCGGACATACAGGCGGACATCGCCTTTCCCAACGCGCTGCGCCCGCCCGAAAACGAGGGGTACGGCACGAATTACAAGGGCGGCGGCAAATAGGCTGCAAAGAGGGGCAGAATGGGGAACGAAAAGGAACTTCTGAACGTCTCGAAGGCGACGATCGGCAGATTGCCTGCATATCACAGGTACCTGCAGGAAAAGCTCGCCGCAGGGGAGAAGACCGTTTCCTCCACCGCCATCGCCGAGGATCTGCACCTCAACGCGGTGCAGGTGCGAAAAGACTTATCCGCGATCGCGCGGGAGGCGGGCAAGCCCAAACTCGGGTTCGCCGTCGCCGACCTCATCGCGGACATAGACAGGTTTTTGGGGTACGACAATCTCAACGACGCCGTTTTAGTCGGCGCGGGCGGGCTTGGCAGCGCGCTCGCGGGCTACGGCGGGTTCAAAAATTACGGGCTGAACATCGTCGCCGCGTTCGACGCGGACCCCGCCCGTGCGGGCACGGAGATCGGCGGGATCAAAGTCTTCCCCGCGGACGAGCTCGCGCGGCTGGTACGGCGGCTGAACGTGCTCATCGGCATCATCGCGGTGCCGAAGGAGGCGGCGCAGGGCGTCGCAGACGAGCTTATCAGGGGCGGCGTGCGCGCGATCTGGAACTTCGCGCCCGTGCACCTGAACGTGCCCGAAAATATAGCGGTCAAAAACGAGGATATGGCGGCGTCGCTCGCGATCCTGTCCAAACGCCTCGCGGAAATTTTAAACAGCGAAAAATAATTTTAAAGGAGAGATGGTATGGAGAACAAGCTCGTCGATTCGGTCGAAGCCTTGATGGAAAAGATCGAACAGGTCAGGAAGGCGCAGGAAAAGTTTGCCACCTACACCCAGGAACAGGTCGATAAGATCTTCAGGGCGGCGGCGCTGGCTGCAAACAACCAGCGTATCCCTCTCGCGAAGATGGCTGTCGCCGAGACCGGCATGGGCATCGTGGAGGACAAGGTCATCAAAAACCACTACGCCGCAGAGTATATCTACAACAAGTACAAGGACATGAAGACGTGCGGCGTGATCGAAGAGGATCCCGCCTACGGCGTGAAGAAGATCGCAGAGCCGATCGGCGTCGTCGCGGCGGTCATCCCGACCACCAACCCGACTTCGACCGCGATCTTCAAGACGCTCATCTGCCTCAAATCGCGCAACGGCATCATCATCTCGCCGCACCCGCGCGCAAAGGGCTGCACCATCGCCGCGGCGAAAGTCGTGCTCGACGCCGCCGTCAA
>JAGHJD010000020.1 GCA_017886895.1 Clostridia bacterium
CGCGCAAGCCCGGTGCGGAATTTGACGGTGACGATCTTCCCGCTCTTTACACAGGCGGAGACGATCTTCTCCGCGCGGGGCAGGTCGCCCAAAAGGGCGCTCCCCTCGCCGTTTCTGAACACCTTGGGCACGGGACAGCCCATGTTGAGGTCGACGATCGGGAAGGGCGCGAGCTCCTCGCTCTCGCAGGCGGCGCGCAGGATGTCCGCGTCGCCGCCGAAGAGCTGCACCGCCGTCTGCGGCGGCTCTCCTTCGCCGCGCAGGAGCAGTTCCCGCGTCGCCGCGCTGTTGTACAGGAGCCCCTTCGCGCTGACCATCTCGGTATAGCACAGCCCCGCGCCGAAGGAATAGCACAGATCGCGGAAGGCGAAGTCCGTATAGCCCGCGAGCGGCGCGCAGACGACGTTCGCGGGCAGGGTCACGCCGCCGATTACAAGCGGGCGCAACGGGAACACCGCGCGCTCCCCGCCCTCCCGTCTTGCCGCGGGGATCTCCCCGAAGTTTACGGACATTGCCCCTTCTCCTCTCCGCGGAGGCGCTCCTTCGCCCGCTCATAATACGCCCACAGCTCCGCTTTCGGAAGTTGTTCCATGGACTTCCCGTCCGCGCGGACGAGCGCGTCCGTCTCGCGGAACCGCCTGACGAACTTCTCCGTGCTGTCGCGCAGCGCCTCCTCGCAGTCCGCGCCCGCGATGCGCCCCGCGCTGACCGCGGCGAGGAGCAGGTCGCCCGCCTCCTCGGCGATATGCGCCCTATCCCCCTCTTTCGCAGCGTCCAACAGCTCGGAGAGTTCCTCGCGCACGCTCTCCGCGACCTCGGCAAGATCGGCAAAATCGTACCCCGCCGCGGCGGCGCGCTTGCCCACCTTCTGCGCGCGCAGGCAGGCAGGGAAGGCGGAGGGAACGGCGTCGACGCTGTCGACGGCGCTCTTCTGCCCCTTTTCGGCGCGCTTGTTCCTCTCCCAGACAGAGAGCGCGCCCGCCTCGCTCTCCGCACGGTCCTTCCCGAAGATGTGCGAGTGGCGGGAGATGAGTTTTGCGCACACCTCGCTCGTCACGTCCTCTACCGTGAACGCGCCGCGCTCCTCGCCCAGCACGGAGTGGAACGCGCCCTGCATGAGCACGTCGCCCGCCTCCTCGCAGATCGCGGCATCGTCCCCCCTGTCGATCGCGTCGACCAGCTCGTACGCCTCCTCGACCATGTTGGAGCGGATGCTCCCGTGCGTCTGCGCCCTGTCCCACGGGCAGCCGTCGGGCGCGCGCAGCAGGCGCAGAAGGTGCACGAGGTCGTCGTAATTGAACCGCGTCTTTTTCAGGAAGGGAAGGGCGGGCACGACCACCGCGCAGGTGTCGTCATATGTAAGCTGCCTGTCCGCCTCGAACAGTTTTATCTTCTTCGCCTTCCCGCCGCGCACGAAGAAGGCGTCCGTCTCGTCCCCGAACAGCGAACAGAGGTAAAGTTTCGCATCCGAGGCGACGAGTTCGCTGTCCATGTCATAGACGGCGAGGGGCAGAGAGGGTCTGCTCTTGGCGAGCGAATAGGCGGAGCGGACGCAGCGGTCGGGGGAGAGCACCCCCGCCGCGGCAAAGGATGAATCCGCCTTGGAACAGCCCGCGATCACCCGTGCGCCGCGCGCTCTCTGCGCGAGAATGCGCGCGGAGAGGTCGTCGCAGGCAGAGCCGTCCACGCAGTAGACGACGTCCCCTTCCTTCGCCATGCGCAGGACCTCTGCGGCGAGTTTTTTGTTCAGCGCGTCGAATTTACGGCTGCCCGCGCGGAGCGCGTCGAGCGTCTCAAAGGGCACGCCCAGCGCGCGCACGCCCTCGGCGGGCGCGGTCTCGCCCGTGCGCAGCACGACGCGCGCGCCCGAACGGACCGCGCGGACGGCGCTCTCCGACAGATCGCCCGCCGCCGAACCTAAGCCTACGATTGTCAACATGTCTCTTCCTCCCAAGGAGCGGGATCTCCTCCGCAGTGAAGGCGCGGAGGGCAAAGGCGAGCAGCAGGTACGCCGCGCCGCCCGCCGCGAGGCAGGCGAGCACGTGCACGCTGCGCAGGGGCAGGGCGGCGCAGACGGCGAGCGCGGACATGAGGGCGAACTTTCCCGCATGCCGCAGCGCCTCCAGCCTGTTGCCGCGTTCCCTGATACTATACACCAAATTGACGAAAAGCGCAATCAAATACGCGGCGCAGGCGGCGTATGCCGCCCCCGAAACGGAGAGGCGCGGCAGGTGCAGAAGCCCCGCTTCGAGCAGCAGTTTGACCCCCGCCGCGGCAGTGAAGGCGACCGCCGCGACGCGCGGCTTTCCCAGCCCCGTCAGGCAGGCGGAGAGCGTCTGCGCGCACGCGAGCAGCGCGCCCCCGACGGCGCTGATACGCAGCAGCCGCACGAGCGTCTCCCGCTCCGCGCCCGTCACCTGCGGGTACAGGAAGGCGCACACCCCGCGCGGAAAGGCGAGGAAGAACGCCGCGGCGGGCAGCGCGAAAAAGAGAGTGCATTTGAGGGCGAACAGCGCCTTGCGCTCCGCCTCGCGCACCTTCCCCGCCGCGCGCAGCGCGGCGACGGCGGGGACGCTCGCCGCCGCCAGCCCGTAACAGAGCGAGACGGGCAGCCCCGCCAATGCCTGCGCGCCGCCCGCATACAGCCCGTACAGCGCCGTCGCGTTCTCCGCATAGCCGCTCACGATGCGCACGATGAGCACGCTGTCGAGCATGTTCGAGAGGGGCAGCACGCCCGCCGCGACCGCGACGGGCAGCGTGACGCGCAGAAGAAAGGACGCCCTCGGCGGGGCGGGAGAAAACAGCGGACGGCGGACGGCGCGCTCCCCCGAGGCGAGCAGCAGCAGGAACAGCGCGGCCGCCGCCTCGCTCACCGTCACCGCGAGGAGGGTCATCGCGACGGCGCGGGGCATATCCCCGCGCAGGGCGTTCGCAAAGTACAGTCCCGGCACGATCTTGACGAGCTGCTCGAGCACTTCGGAGAGCGCCGTGGGCGCGAACTTCCCCCTCCCCTGGAACCAGCCGCGGCAGCAGGCGACGAGGGAGACGAAGAACACGCCCGGCGAGAGCGCGCGGTACGCCCACACCGCCGCGGGAGTGCCGATGAGCGCGCTCATCGGGCGCGCCGCAAAGAACATGACCGCGCTGCCCGCAAGCCCCAGCGCGGAAAAGAGGGCGAGCGCGCGGCGGAAGAGCGCGCGCGAACGGGCGGTATCCCCCGCCGCCTCCGCCTGCGCGACCACGCGCGCGAGCGCGGCGGGCACCCCCGCCGACGAGAGGGTGAGCAGCAGAACAAAGAGCGGGTACACGAGCTGGTACACGCCCGCGCCCTCGCCGCCCAGCGCGTTCATCAGCGGCACGCGGTAAAACGCGCCGAGGATCTTTGCCGCGACGCCGCCGAGCGACACGACCGCTGCCCCCCATAGAAACCCGTGTTCCTTCCCCTTTTCCATATGTAGCGGGCGCGGGCAGATCCGATCCGCTGCGGGCGCACCCGCAGCACGGGCACGCCCGTAAAGCGGCTGCGGCGGGGATGCTCCCCGCCGCAGCCGCACGCTCTTTTCGCACGCGCGCTCACTCGAACTGGCTCGCCAGAATATCCGCCGTCAGGCGGCAGAGGTTGACCGCGCCGCTCTCCATGCGCGCGCCCTCCTCGAAGGAGAGCAGAGACACCGCGCCGAGGCAGTCTCCCCCGCAGACGACGGGCACGATGATCTGCGCGGTCGCGTTCGCCGCGCCGTCCTCGGTGAGCGGCACGATGTCGCCGCCCTCGGCGAGGTTGGCGACGTAGCTGCGCCGCTCCTGCATGATGCGCTCGAGCGCAGCCGAAATGTGCTTTTTGTTCAGCTCCCTGCGCCCCTCGCCCGAGGCGCAGAGCACCTCGTCGGTGTCGCAGATGACGGCGAGATGCCCGCTCAGGTCGTTGAGCGAGCGCGCCGTCCCCTCCGAAAACTTTTCGAGCGTGGCGATGGGCGAATACTTTTTGAGCATCAGCTCGTCCCGCTCGGTGAAGATCTCCAGCGGGTCGCCGTCCTTGATACGCAGCGTGCGGCGGATCTCCTTGGGGATCACCACACGCCCCAGCTCGTCTATCCTGCGCAAGATCCCTGTTGCTTTCATACTC
>JAGHJD010000003.1 GCA_017886895.1 Clostridia bacterium
ACCTGCGCGACGTACACGTAGCCGTAGCTCATCGCCATCATGCCGAGGTCCTTCTTCTTGACGCGCTTGCCCGAGGAAGCGAACTTCGCGACGGAGCCGGTCGGTGTGGATTTGGACGCCTGTCCGCCCGTATTGGAGTACACCTCGGTGTCGAGCACGAGCACGTTCACGTCCTCGCCGGACGCGAGCACGTGGTCCAGCCCGCCGTAGCCGATGTCGTATGCCCAGCCGTCGCCGCCGAAGATCCAGACGGACTTCTTGACGAGGCAGTCCTTTGCGCCGTAGATCTCTTTGCAAAGCGCGTCCGCATCGCAGCCGCAGTCCTTGCACTCTTCGAGCGCCTTGACCAGCTTTTCGGCGGCAGCCTTGCTGCCCTCAGCGTCGTCCATGTTGGCGAGCCACTCTTCGCACGCCGCCTTGCCCTCGGCGTAGTCCTTCCAGCCGTTTTCGGCGAGCTGTTTCACTTCGTCCGCGAGCTTATGGCGCCTTGCGCTGTATGCGAGGTTCATGCCGTAGCCGAACTCCGCGTTATCCTCGAACAGGCTGTTCGCCCAGGCGGGGCCGTGCCCGTCCTTGTTGACCGTGTAGGGGCAGGTAGGGGAGGAGCCGCCGTAGATGGAGGAGCAGCCCGTTGCGTTCGCGATGACCATGCGGTCGCCGAACATCTGGGTCACGACCTTGACGTACGGGGTCTCGCCGCAGCCCGCGCATGCGCCCGAGAACTCGAAGAGCGGCTGGTTGAACTGGCTGCCCTTGACCGTCGTGCGCTTGATGGAGGAGGTATCCGCCTGTTTGACTTCCTGCGCGAACTCCCAGTTCTTGGAGTCTGCGTCCACGACCTCTTCCAGCGGCACCATGACGAGCGCCTTGTTGCCCTTCATGCCGGGGCAGACGTTTGCGCAGACGCCGCAGCCCATGCAGTCCAGAGGGGAGACCTGCATGCGGAACTGTGTGCCCTTGAGCCCCGTCGTGGGTTTGGTGACGAAGGTCTCGGGCTTTTCGGTCGCGTCGTCGATGACCGCGGGGCGGATGCACGCGTGCGGGCAGACGAAGGAGCACTGGTTGCACTGGATGCAGTTCTCGGGCAGCCACTTGGGCACCTTGACCGCAACGCCGCGCTTTTCAAACTTGGTGGTGCCGACGGGCACGGAGCCGTCCGCGTTGAACGCGGAGGTCGGCAGCTTGTCGCCCTCAAGCACGAGGATGGGATGCACGACGTTCTTGAAGTACTCGTCGTCCGCCACGGCAACCATCGGCGCGCCGTCCGTCGCATTCGCCCAGCTTGCGGGGTAGTTGACTTCGACGAGCCCGCTCTTCGCGGAGTCGATCGCAGCGTAGTTCATGTTGACGACCGCGTCGCCCTTGCGCGAGAACTTCTTGTAGACCGCCTTCTTCATGTAGTCGGCTGCCTGCTCGTAGGGCATGATCGAATCGTTGATATAGAAGAACGCGGACTGCATGATCGTGCTCGTCTTGCCGTTCAGACCGATCTTCGACGCGATGCCGATACCGTCGATGTTGTAGAATTTGAGGTGTTTTTTCGCGATCTGCTGTTTGACCTGCGCGGGCAGGTTCTTCTCCAGCTCTTCGAGGGTGTTCCAGGAGGAGTTCAGGAGGAACTTGCCGCCCTCTTTGATGTCGGAGAGCATGTCGTAGCGGGTGATGTAGGAGGGGTTGTGGCAGGCGACGAAGTCCGCGCTGTCGATGAGGTACGAGCTCTGGATGGGCGTCTTGCCGAATCTGAGGTGCGAGACGGTGATGCCGCCGGATTTCTTGGAATCATAGAAGAAGTACGCCTGCGCATACATGTCGGTGGGGGCGCCGATGATCTTGATGGAATCCTTGTTCGCGCCGACCGTGCCGTCCGAGCCGAGCCCGTAGAACTTGCAGGAGATCGCGCCTTCGGGGGCTGCGTCGTACTTCTCGGAGAAGTCGAGCGAGGTGTTCGTCAGATCGTCGTAGATGCCGACGGTGAAGTGGTTCTTCGGCTCTTTCTGCTCGAGGTTCTTGTACACCGCGTAGCACATGGAGGGGTTGAACTCCTTCGAGCCGAGGCCGTACCTGCCGCCGACCACTTTGATGCCCGTGACATTTTTTTCAAACAGCGCCGAGCACACGTCGAGGTAGAGCGGCTCGCCGAGGGAGCCGGGCTCCTTCGTGCGGTCGAGCACCGCGATCTTCTTGCAGGTCTTGGGGATCGCCGCGACGAACGCGTCCGCGACGAACGGGCGGTAGAGGCGGACTTTGATGAGGCCGACCTTGTGCCCCTCTCTGTTCATGCGGTTGATGGTCTCTTCCATCGCGTCCGCGCCGCTGCCCATGATGACGACGACGTTCTCCGCGTCGGGCGCGCCGCAGTAGTCGAACAGATGGTAGCTGCGCCCCGTGAGCTTGTTCACCTTCTCCATCATCTCGGTGACGATGGCGGGGGTGGCGAGGTAGTACTTGTTCGCCGTCTCGCGGTTCTGGAAGTAGGTGTCGCCGTTCTGCGCCGTGCCCTTCTGGATGGGGTGCTCGGGGTTGAGCGCGCGGGAGCGGAAGTCCTCGATGTCCTTCATGTCGACGAGCGCCTTCATCTCGTCATAGTCGATGACGTCGATCTTGGAGACCTCGTGCGAGGTGCGGAAGCCGTCGAAGAAGTGCAGGAACGGCACCTTCGCTTTGAGGGTGGAGAGGTGCGCGACGAGCGCGAGGTCCATGACCTCCTGCACCGAGCCGGAGGCGAGCATCGCAAAGCCCGTCTGGCGGCACGCCATGACGTCCTGATGGTCGCCGAAGATGTTCAGCGAATGCGCCGCGATCGCGCGCGCGGAGACGTGGAACACGGTCGGGAGCAGTTCGCCCGCGATCTTGTACATGTTCGGGATCATGAGCAGCAGCCCCTGGCTCGCCGTGTACGTCGTGGTGAGCGCGCCCGCCGAGAGGGAGCCGTGCACCGCGCCCGCGGCGCCGCCCTCGCTCTGCATTTCCGCAAGGCGCAGCTTCTGCCCGAACATGTTCACGCGCCCCGCGGTCGCCCATTCGTCGGCGACTTCCGCCATGGGCGAGGAAGGCGTGATGGGGTAGATCGCCGCGACTTCAGAGAAGGCGTAGGCGACGTGGCTGGCGGCTGTGTTGCCGTCGATCGTCATCTTCTTCATAAAAAAACAACCTCCGAAATACGATTCTTTTCTTCTTTCGTGCACGCTTGATTACCTTCTGCAGGCTGCGCGCCACGGTTCAGCCATTATTATAATGTTTTTTAGGACAATAGTCAATCCAAATGCGGAAATTTTGTTAAATTTTATGTGCGGACCCGCAAATCGGGCGAAAGCGGGGAAAAACTCGTTGCCAATTTTTCGCCGTTTTGCTATAATGTGTTCCTATGGAGACCGAACAGCTTGCAAACGCGCCCGCGGAAACCCTTCCGCAGGACGGGACGGAGGCGCCCGCAGCGCCCCTCCCCGCCGTTTGCTTTGAAAACGTAAAATATTCGTACGACGAGGAGGAGGGCGGCGAATTTGCCGTCAACGGCGTCTCCCTCACCATTGCGGAGGGGGAGTTCGTCGCCGTGCTCGGCAGGAACGGCAGCGGCAAATCCACGCTCGCCAAGCTCATCAACGCCCTTCTGCGCCCCACCGAGGGGAAAGTCACCGTGTTCGGGCTGGACACCGCCGACACCAAAAAGGCGTTCGACATCCGCAAGAGCGCGGGCATGGTCTTTCAGAACCCCGACAACCAGACGGTCGCCTCCGTCGTGGAGGACGACGTCGCGTTCGGCCCCGAGAATATCGGGCTGCCGCGCGAGGAGATCGGGCGGCGCATCGAATACGCGCTGGACGCCGTCGGCATGACGCAGTTCCGCAGCGCCACGCCCTCCCGCCTCTCGGGCGGGCAGAAACAGCGCATCGCCATCGCGGGCGTGCTCGCCATTCAGCCGAAGATCATGATTCTGGACGAATCCACCGCCATGCTCGACCCGAAGGGGCGGCGGGAGGTCATGGACGTCGTCAAAAAGCTCAACCGCGAGCAGGGGATGACGGTCATCCTCATCACGCACTTCATGGAGGAGGCGCTCGAGGCGGGGCGCGCGGTCGTCATGCACCGCGGCGAGATCGTCATGGACGGCACGCCCGAGGAGATCTTTGCCCGCGCGGACGAATTGGAGACGTACAACCTGACGCTGCCGCGCGCGGCGTATATCTGCAAACGGCTGCAGCAGGCGGGCATGCCGCTTAAGAACGCGTTCGACGCGGAGGAGCTTGCGGAGGGAATATGCGCATCGTTGCAAAGGGGCTGACCTACGTCTACAACCCGAAATCCTCCTTCGCCACGCAGGCGCTCAAGGGCGTCGACCTCACCATCGAGGAGGGGGAGTTCTTCGGCATCATCGGGCACACGGGCAGCGGCAAATCCACCTTCGTGCAGCACCTGAACGCGCTCATCCGCCTCACGGGCGGGGAGCTGAAGGTGGGGGACTACGACCTCGCGGACAAAAAGTGCAAGGTTTTGGAGCTGCGCGGCAAAGTCGGCATGGTCTTTCAGTACCCAGAGTACCAGCTCTTTGCCGAGACGGTGAAAAAGGACGTCGCGTTCGGGCTGAAAAATTTCAATAAGGGCATCTCCGAGGAGGAGACGGACGCCGCCGTGCGCGAGGCGCTCTCCGTCGCGGGGCTGAACTATGACGAGGTCGCCGAAAAGTCTCCCTTCGAGCTTTCGGGCGGGCAGCGCCGCCGCGTCGCCATCGCGGGCGTCATCGTCACCAAGCCCGAGGTGCTTATCCTCGACGAGCCCGCCGCGGGGCTGGACCCGCTGGGCAAAAAAGAGCTGATGGAGCTTTTGCACTCCATCCACGGGCGGTGGTGCAGGACGATCGTCATTGTCTCGCATGACATGGACGAGATCGCCGAGAACTGCACGCGCGCCGCCGTCTTTTCGGAGGGGAAGGTCGCCCTCTGCGGCACGCCGAAGGAGATCTTTTCGCGCGGGGAAGAGCTCGCCGCGATGGGGCTGGACGTGCCCGTCACGGCGCGGGCTGCGCAGATTTTGCGCGCGCACGGCTATCCCGTGGATACGGACTTCACCTGCGACGACTTCGTAAAGAAGGTGCTCGCGCTGTATGGCGGAGCGGGCGCGGAGACTGCCGTGCCGCCCGCGGAAGAGGCTGCGGGGGCTGCCGTGCCGCCCGCAGGAGAGACGGCGGGCGCGGACGGTGCGGAAGGAGGTGCGGGCGATGCTGAATGACGTCACCTTCGGGCAATACTATCCCGCGAGATCCTTCGTGCACAACATGGACCCGCGCGCGAAACTGCTGCTGGTCATCGCCTATATCGTTTCGATCTTCATCGCGAACAACTTTTTCGGATTGATTTTGGTCACGCTGGCGCTCGTGTTCTTCATCCTGCTCTCCCGCGTGCCTTTCGGAAGAGTTCTGCGCTCGATCAAGATGATCCTCTTCCTCATCATCTTCACGGCGATCCTGAACCTGCTGTTCTATGCGGGCGGGGAGGACGACATCGTGCTTGCCGAATGGTGGATCATCACCATCTCGTGGCAGTCCATCATCAATACGATCTTCCTTGCGATGCGCCTTCTGCTCCTCGTGCTGGGCACGGCGATCCTCACGCTGACGACGACGCCCGTCGCCCTGACGGACGGCATCGAGAGCCTTTTGAAGCCCCTCAAATATATCAAGGTGCCCGTGCACGAGCTGGCGCTGGTCATGAGCATCGCGCTGCGCTTTATCCCCACGCTGATGGAGGAGACCAACCGCATCGTCGCGGCACAGAAGGCGCGCGGCGCGAACTTCGAGACGGGCGGGCTGATCAGACGCGCGAAAGCGATGATCCCCGTGCTCATCCCGCTGCTCGTCTCCGCCTTCCGCAGGGCGGAGGACCTCGGCGACGCGATGGACGCGCGCTGTTACAGCGGTGCGAAGGGGCGCACGAAATATAAGAAACTCACCTTCACCTGGCGCGACCTTCTGGGGCTGTTGTTCTTTGCGGCGCTCATCACGGGCATCGTGCTGCTGAACACCTACCTTCTCGGCAGGTTCGACATCATCTGGCAGGTGCAGCAGTGGTTCGGGATATGAACACAGCCCTTCTGGTCGCCTATGACGGCACCGGCTTTGCGGGCTGGCAGGTGCAGGCGAACGCACCCACCGTGCAGGAGGCGCTGGAGCGCGCACTCGCGGAGGTGTTCGGCGTGCATGCCCGCGTGACGGGCAGCGGCAGGACGGACGCGGGCGTGCATGCGGCGGGGCAGGTGTGCAGCCTGCTCTTCCCCGAGAGCATCCGCGTTTCGCCCGAACGCATCGCCGACGCGCTCAACACCCGTCTTCCGCCCGCCGTGCGCGTGCTCGGGAGCGTCCGCGCCCCCGAGGGGTTCGATGCGTGCAGGGCGGCTAAGCGCAAAACGTACCGCTACTCCGTGTACGTTTCGCCGCGCGAGCACCCGCTTTTCGAGAGATACGCCGTGCGCGTGCCGCAGATGCCCGACCTTGCCGCCATGCGCGCCTGCGCATCCCTCCTCGAGGGCGAACACGACTTCGCGGCGTTTTCCGCGGCGGGTTCGTCGGCGCAGACGACGGTGCGCACGCTGTATTCGGTGCGCGTCGCGGAGGGGGAGGAACTCGGCGTGCCCGTTCTGCACATGGATTTTTGCGGGAACGGATTTTTGTACAACATGGTGCGCATCCTTGCGGGCGCACTGCTCGATGCGGGCGGCGGCAGGCTCACCCTTTCCGCCGCGGAACAGGCGCTGCGCACGGGGAACAGGGAACTTTTAGGCAAGACGCTTCCCGCGAAGGGGCTGACCCTTCTCTCCGTCGAATACGGCTTTCCGCTGTTCGAGCGGGAGCGCGGGTAACGGGCGCGAAGTCCGCGCACTGAAGGCGGCTTTCCGCCGCGGCTCATCGTGTGAGCGGCACATTTTTTGCGAGGTAAATTATGGAATTTTTCTTTGTGCTCTCGATCGCGTTTATTTTCCTCTCTCCGGGTATCAATCAGCTTGGGGAGATCTACAACGAGGGGCTCATCTGGATCGCGTTCGTCATCGCGGGCGGGGCGTATCTCATCGTCCACGCGCTGAAAGCCGTCGGGCTGTATAGAATGGCGAAGAAAAAAGGCATGGGCAAAAAGCTGCTGTGGTGCGCCTTCGTGCCCTTTGCGAACACCTTCCTCATGGGCGAGCTTGGAGGCAAGTTCGGCGCGGGCAAAGGCATCAAGCACATCGGTCTGTACGTGATGATCGTCGAGATCCTGTACTGCGCCGCGGCAGGGGTGTATTACGGGCTGACGGGCTATGCGCTGATGAACGGCATGTACGGGCTGGAGACCTACGAGAGCGGACAGTACACCTATTGGCGGCTCGTCTACGAGGTGTCTCTGCAGGCGGAGCGCGTCATGAACGTGTTCTACTATCTCGAATATATCTTCTCCTTCCTCAACCTGTTCGCATCCGTCTTCCTGTATATCGTCTTTTTCAGAAAGTATGCGCCCGCGAGCTATATCTGGATGGTCGTGCTCTGCGCGCTCATCCCGCTGTTCACGGGGCCTCTGGTGTTCGCGTTCAGGAACCGCAGCCCCATTGATTACGACGCATTCATGCGCGCGCGGTACGAACAGATCCGCCGCCAGCAGCAGCAATATTACAGCCAGCAGAATCCGTACGGGCAGAATCCGTACGGGCAGAATCCCTACGGGCAGAATCCCTACGGGCAGAATCCGTACGGGCAGAATCCGTACGGCACGCCTGAAAACGGGCAGCAGGGCGGAACGCAGGGCGACGACGACCCGTTCGGCGAGTTTTCGGGCGGCGGGAACGGCTCCTCTTCGGGAGACGGCTCTTCGGGGAGCGGTTCGGGCGGCTCGCAGAGCGGGAACGGGCAGGGCGGCTCGGGCGGCTCGTCGGACGACGGGCTCTTCAACTGAGCGGGGCGGCATCGTATGGAGGATGTGATCGCCGCCGTCGCCACGCCCCCCGGGAAGGGCGGCGTCGCGATCGTGCGGGCGAGCGGGCAGGGCGCGCTCGCCGTCGCCGAAAAAATGTTTTCGCCTGCGGGCGGGGTGCGCGTCGAGGCGTTCGAGCCCTACCGCATGTACCCGGGGCGCATTGACTGCGGCGGCTTTTCGGATTTCGGGCTGTGCGTGTACTTCAGGGCGCCGCACAGTTTTACGGGCGAGGACGTCGTCGAGTTTCACTGCCACGGCGGCACCGAGGTCGCGCGCGGCGTTTTGCGGCGGGCGCTCGCCTGCGGTGCGCGGCTCGCCGAAGCGGGCGAGTTCACCAAGCGCGCCTTTCTGAACGGGAAGCTTTCGCTCTCCGCAGCCGAAGGGCTGGCGGACATGATCAACGGCGAGAGCGAGGCGCAGGTGCGCGCGGGCAGCATGCTCTACGCAGAGCGGCTCGGCGCCGCCGTGCGCGGCGCGCAGGCGCGGCTCACCGAACTTCTCGCGGAGATCGACGCGGACATCGACTTCCCCGAAGAGGACATCGAGCGCACCGACCTTGCGGGCGCGGGGGAGCGCATCCGCGCCCTTGCGGAAGAGCTCTCCGCGCTTGCGGGCAGCTACGGCACGGGAAGGAAGATCGGCGGCGGCGTCTCCGTCGTGCTGGCGGGCGTGCCGAACACGGGAAAAAGCTCGGTGCTGAACGCGCTGCTCGGCTCCGACCGCGCGATCGTCTCCGACCTTGCGGGCACCACGCGCGACGCGGTGGAGGGCGCGGTCGAGATAGGGGGCGTGCGCTTTGAGCTGTGCGATACGGCGGGGCTGCGCGAGGGCGCGGACGCGCTCGAGCGCGAGGGCGTTGCGCGCGCGAAACGGCGCATAGAGGGCGCAGACCTCGTGCTGTTCGTGCTGGACGCGTCGCAGCCGCTGCGCGAAGAGGACAGGGAAGCATACGCCGCGCTCGCGGGCAAGAAGGTGCTCGTCGTGCACAACAAGACGGACCTTCGCGCCGACCTGTGCGAACTTCCCGCCGACGTGCGCGTCTCCGCGCTGACGGGGGAAAATATCCCGCTTCTGAAACAGAAGATGTTCGACGCCTGCATGGAGGGCTACAATGCGGACGCGCTGTTCGTCACGCAGGAGCGGCACTACGCCGCGCTCTCGCGCGCGGTCGCGCTTTTGCGCGAGGCGGAGGGGCTGTGCGCCGCCGAACCGCCCGATCTGTGGGGCGTGCCCCTGCGCGAGGCGTGGGAGGCGCTCGGCGAGATCACGGGCGAGACGGCGAACGAGCGCATCATCGACGAAATTTTTTCGAAATTCTGCGTCGGCAAATAGAGCAGCGCGAAAAACCGCCCGCGCATACATGAGATCGTGCGCGGCGGCATATTCTACGGGAGAGGAGAAGAATGGTCAATTTAGAACTGTACAGGGTCTTTTACATCGTCGCCAAGTGCGGGAGCCTTACGCGGGCGGCGGACGAGCTGTTCATCAGTCAGCCTGCCGTTTCGCAGGCGATCAAACAGCTCGAGGGGCAGCTCGGCATGCCGCTGTTCAACCGCACGCACCGCGGCATGGAGCTTTCGGAACAGGGCGGCAAGCAGATCTTTTCCATCGTCGAACAGGCGCTCGCCGAGCTGGACGGCGCGGAGAACAGGCTGCGCGAGATCAATACGACCGCAACGGGCACCATCCGCATCAGCGCGTCGGATACCATCTTCAACTACGTGCTCATCGACAAGATCGCGCAGTATCACGAAAAATATCCGGAGGTCAAGCTCAATCTCATCAACTGCATCACGACGGAGACGATCGAACTGCTCAAAAACAACAAGTGCGACATCGCCTTTCTGAACCTGCCCGTGGACGACAAGGACTGCATCCTCTCCAGCGTGGTCATGCCCCTGCACGACACGTTTGTCGCGGGCAGAAAATACGCCGCGCTCGCCGAAGAGGTGCAGCCGCTGCGCTCCATGCACGACTATCCGCTGCTGATGCTGGACGCGAACACGGTCACGCGCAAGGCGATCATCCAGTTCGCGCACTCCATCGGCGTGCATCTGCACCCCGAGATCGAGTGCGGCAGTTTAGAGCTGATGATCAACCTCGCCAAGCACGGCGTGGGCATCGCCTGCGCCCCGCGCGAGTACGTCACCCGCGAGCTGGAGGAGGGCTCTCTCGTCGAGATCAGGACGGACCCCGCACTGCCCGCGCGCGCCGTCGGCATCGCCTTCCCCAAGGGGCAGCCCGTCTCCTTTGCGGTGCGCGCCTTCTTCGAACTGTGCAATCCCGAAAAACAGGCGTAAGCGCCCGTATCTCTTCCCGCCGCGGCATACATGCCGCGGCGGGCTGTTTTTACGGCGGAATTTTGCCGCTTTATTGACAAGGCGGCATGCAGGTGCTATAATAGACAACAGAGGGGAACGTTCCCGCGCGGCTTGCGCGGGCGCCCCGCGGAGGGAATCATGGCTAAAAAAATACAGACGATCGGCTTGAACGAGCTGGAGCTGACGAACAACGATCTGTTTATCCGCAAGACGGTGGACGATCTCAATGCGGACGCGCGCGTCATCGTATTCGAGACGCATTCGGCGATCCTTTTGAAGGACGGCGTCCTGCAGGATACGCTTTCGGCGGGCGACTATCCGCTCTTCGACAAGAAGAGGGGGCTGTTCCGCGACCAGAAGATCGGCTCGTTCACCGTCGAGCTCATCTATGTCTCCAAGACGGCGGAACTGCAGGTGTTCTGGGGCACGCCCACGCCCTTCGACGTGCGCGACCCCGTGACGGACATCCCGTTCCGCATCGGCGCGAGCGGCGAGTTCGGCGTGCGCGTGGAGAACCCGCGCAAGTTCTATTTGAAGCTCATCGGCGCGGACGCGCATTACACCGTGGATATGCTCAAACAGCGGCTGCGCGGCAGGATGCTCGCGGAGATCGAGCCCGCGCTCGCCCGCGCGGTCAAAGAGCAGAAGCTCTCGTACAGCGAGCTCTCCGAACACAAGCGGGAGCTTGCCGCGGGGCTGCTGCCCGCCGTGCGCAAACTCTTTTCGGAGAATTACGGGCTGGAAGTGACCTACTTCCTCGTCGGGAACATCATCGTCAACGAGGGGGCGAAATACAGGATCGACGCCGAGCGCGCCCGCCTGCGCGCGCTCAAGGAGAAGGGTGAGGCAAAGCGCTTCTGCCCGCAGTGCGGCGCACCCGCTTCGGCGGGCGACGCGTTCTGCGCCAAGTGCGGCGCGCGCCTCGCGGAGGAGAAACGCGTCTGCCCCGCATGCGGCAAGGAGAACGCGGCAGGCAGCGCGTTCTGTACGGGCTGCGGCAAAAAACTGAGCTGAACGGACGGGAGAGAGAAAGATGAAATACGATCTGTTGGCGTCCGTCGCGGATTCCGTGACGGATACGGTAAACGATATAGCGGACAACACGGGGCTGCCCCCGTGGGCGATCGCGGTCATCGCGGTCGCTGCGGTCGTCATCGCGGCGGTGATCGTCATCGTCGTCATCGCGGCGCTGCGCTCGCGCGCAAAGCGCGCCAAGGCAGACCGTGCGGGCGCCTCCCGCTGGGAGGCGAAGAATACGCACGCGGCGCTCGTCGGGCAGAGCCGCGAGGAGGTCGCGCGCAACGCGAAAGCGGCGCAGTCGCTCATCGACCTGTACGGCGACAGGATGAGCGCGGAGCTGCGGGAGGAGGTCGCCGCGCTCGCGGATAAGCTGACCTATCTCTCGCCCTACGATTCGCAGGAGGTCGCGGACTGCGACAAGGAGATCGCCGATCTTCTGGACGACTGCCGCGTGTACCTCACCAAGCGCACGCCGGACGAGGCGAGCGTGCGCGGCGCGCTGCGCGAAATCGGCGAGCAGCTCGCCGAACGCGAGCGGGAGGCGGGTCTGTAATGGGACTGATCGCAAAGATAAGATCCCTCTTCAAAGGGAAGTACGACCGCATCAAGCGCGAGGAAGTGGTGGATGCGATCGTGAAACTGCAGAGCGAAGAGGCGCAGGTCGAGGAGCGCGTCCGCGACGCGCGCGCGCAGATCGAGGCGCTTATGGCACAGGGCAGGGAGGAGAAGGACATGCAGATGCGCCTCTTCCTCGCCAAGAAGATCAACTACCTCAAAGAGGAGCAGAAGCAGAACATGCAGCGGGCGACCTACCTGCTGTACAACGTGCAGCTTCTGAACAGGCTGAAATCCGCGATAGACGACAAGCAGTTCTTTTCAAACAGCATGGGCGCGCCGCTCAATTCGCTGCTTGCCGACCAGCGCGCCTTGGCGCAGTTTCTGAATAAGGCGCTGAACACACGCGTTGCGGCGGAGAACGTGCTCACCGAGGCGGACGAGACCTTCAACGACGTGCTCTCCGCCTACGAGGAGAACGAGAAGATCTACGGCGTGAACAAGAGCGACGACGAGCTGCTCGCCGTGTTCGAGACGGGCGACGCGCTCGCGGCGGAGGGCGCCGCCGCACCCGAAAAGCAGAGCGCGCCCGCAGCGGAGGAGAAAGATGGGACTGTTCAAGAGTAAGGGCGACAAAGAGATCGAAAAGAAGATGCTCATCCGCCGCACGATCAACTCCATGAACAAGCAGATCGCAAAGCTCGAAGAGCAGAAGAAGATGTTCGTGGACAAGGCGGTGCAGGCGAAAAAGAGCGGGCTGGACGCGCAGTACGAGCTGGCGCTGACCGGTTACAAGATGACCCTTTTGCAGCAGAAACGCGCACAGGAAATGCTTTTGAACTTCGAGATCACCTCGCAGATGAAGGACATGACCATGATGACGCGCGAATTTCTCGGCGGCATGAGCGTTCTGAGCAAGGAGATGGCAAAGCTCGCCGACGAAAAGGAGTTCTACGAGGTGCAGAAACAGTTCGAGACCGCGATGGGCAAGGCGGAGCGCCAGGCGGAGCAGATGGAGCTGTTCATGGACATGAGTTCGGACACCTTCAAGACCGCCGCAGGCAATACTGCTGCCATCGACGATGCGGAGCTGCGCGGGATGATCGAGCGCGACGCGGGCAAGGACGCCTTTTCGGACGATGCGATCGACAAGGAGCTGCAGGAGCTGCGCAAGAAACTGGACAGCGAGGTCTGACCGCGGGAGGGGCGTATGCGCAAGAACTATCGCCTGCACTGCGAGACGTGCGGCGGTTCGCTCGACTACGCGGCGGACGGCAGGAGCGCCGTCTGCCCGTACTGCGGAAACGAATATCATTTCAGGGAGAGCAGGGGCGACGCGCTCGTGCTCTCTTTGAACCGCGCGCATGCGCTCCGGCAGAACAACGATTTCGACGGCGCGGCGACGGAGTATAAGCTGGTCGCCGAGAGCGACCCGCAGTGCGCCGAGGCGTGGTGGGGGCTGGCGCTGTGCACCTACGGTGTGGAGTACATAGAGGACCCGCGCACGCACAGGCGGGTGCCCGTCTGCCGCCGCACGGTGAAGAAGAGCATTTTAGAGGACGAAAACTACCTGAACGCGCTGCGCACCGCCGCCGAGGAGCAGTGCGAGGCGTACCGCACCCGCGCCGCCGCGATCGACGCATTGCAGAACGGCATCAAGCGGCGGCTGGAGGAAGAGGAGGACTATGACGTGTTCCTCTGTTTCCGCGCCGAGGACGACGCGGGCACGCCCACGCGCGAGCGCGCCGTGGCGCTGGAACTGTACGGGGCGCTCTCTTCGCGCGGCATCCGCACCTTCTGTTCGGAGGTCACGCTGCGCGGCAGGCTGGGGGAAGACTATGAGCCGCTCATCTACAAGGCGCTGTACTCGTGCAGAGTGTTCATCCTCATCGCGATGCGCGAAGAGAATATCGGGAGTGCCTGGGTGCGCAGCGAATGGTCGCGGTTCCGCGACAGGGTGTACGAGGAGCGGCTGACGGGCGCGTGCTTTGCGGTGTTCGACGGCATTTCCCCCGCGTCGCTGCCCTCCTTCCTGCGCGCGCAGGGGGTCGACCTCTCCAAATATCCGCAGGGCGGGTATGCGGAGGAGATCGCGGACAGCCTCGCGCGAAAGCTGGGGAAGGTGACCGAAGAGGCCGCTCTCTCTTCGGCGGCAGGGGCTGGCGCGGAAGGTGCTGAGGAGAGCGGCGGGCAGGCGGCGGGTGCGCTCGCGGCGCTCCTCGCCGAGGGGAAGCGTGCGCTGCGCGCGGGTGACTTCGTGTGCGCGGCGGCGGCATTCAGCCGCGCGATCGAGGAGGACGCGGAGAGCGCCGACGCGTGGCTGGGCGCCTTCCTCGCCGATATAGAAGTGTGCGGATTGGGCAGGGGCACGGCGTTTGCGCGCACGGTGTGCGACCGCCTGTACTCGTACGGCGCGACGGCGGCGGAGTGCAGGGAACGGCTCGCGCGCAACGAGCGGCAGACGGCGGCGGTCAGTTCGCCCTATTACAAAAACGCGCTGCGCCTTGCGCACGGCAGGGTCATGGACCAGCTCGTCGCGGGAAAACAGCAGATCATGGACGAATCCGCGGCGTGCAACGCCGCGCTGCGCGACTGTCTGCGCCGCTGCGAGCGGGAGGAGGCAGCGCGCCCCGAAAACACGCGCCCGCCGCAGAACGGAGGCGTTTCCGCGGGTACGGTTGCAGGGACTGCCGCCGCGGCGGGGCTGTTCGGCTGGATGCTGGGCAGGAGCCGCCGCCCGCGCCCGCCCCGTCCGCCCCGCCGCCCGCCGCGCGGGAGATGGTGAGAGAGGAGGTGCACCATGAGCGACATGCAGCTCAGCCTTTTGAACGATACATTCAACCTCTACTATGCCGCGGCGCAGAAGGCGTACCGCGAGAAGAACGGCGCGGCGGCAAAGCGCAACTACCTGCTCGCCGCGGAGACCATGCTGAAAATGGCAAAGCTCTCCTCGCCGCAGCTCAAAAAGGCGCGCATCGAGCGCGCAAAGCGGCTTGCGGAGCTTGCCGACGGCATCGACCCCGCCCGCCCGCGCTTTGAGAGCGCCCCCGCCGAGGGAGAAAGGGAGAAAGAGGAAGACGGCGGCACGCAGTGGGCTGCTGCCGCCGTGCCCGACGTGCATTTTTCGGACATCGCGGGGCTGGAGGACGTCAAGCGCGCGATCACGACGCGCATGATCAACCCCGTCCGCTATCCCGAGAAATACGCCGCATACAAGAAGAAATCGGGCGGCGGGCTGCTCCTGTACGGACCGCCCGGAACGGGCAAAACGATGATCGCTCGCGCTATCGCCTGCGAAGTCGGCGCGACCTTCTATGCCGTGAAGGGCTCGGACGTCGTGAGCAAGTGGGTGGGCGAATCGGAGCGCAACATACATTCGCTGTTCGAGACGGCGCGCAAACAGAAACTTGCGATCATCTTCATCGACGAGATGGATTCGCTGATCGGTTCGCGCGGCGAGGACGTGCACAACGACCGCCGCGTCAACGAATTTTTGCAGCAGATAGACGGGTTTGCGGGCAGCAGCCCCAATCTCCTGCTTCTGGGCGCGACCAACCGCCCGTGGGACATCGACTCCGCCGCCCTGCGCTCGGGCAGGTTTTCGCAGAAGATCTACGTCCCGCTGCCCGATGCACCCGCGCGGAAGTTCCTGTTTGAAAAGGCGATCAAAGGCGTGCCGCTCGCGGAGGACGTCTCCGTGGACGAGCTCGTCTCGCTGAGCGAGGGCTACAGCGGCGCGGACATCGAGGAGGTGTGCGACCGCGCGAAGGAGTTCCCCCTCCTCGAGGCGATCCGCACGGACAGCCTTGTCGATCTTTCCCGCGCGGACTTTCTGCGCGCGCTCGGTGAGGTAAAACCGACCGTCACGGCGGAGGAAGTGCGGAGATTCGAGGAATACGCGAACATGCGGTAGCGCGGCGAAAAGACCGGACGGAAACGGCGCCGCTCCGAAAGGAGCGGCGCTTTTGCATGCCGCCGCGCCGTTTTCGCGCGGTCTGCTTTCCGCCCGCCGCACTGTTTTCGCGCGGTCTGCTTTCCGCCCGACGCACCGCAGGATGCGGCGCGGCGGGCGGGTCTCTTTTGCTGCGCGCGGCTTTTTCTCCTGCGGCGGGCGGCGCGCATAACGCGGCGGGGAGGGGAATACAATAGCATGTAATTCTCTTGCTGCGAGGTGTCTATGCGCGCAAAAGCTGCCAAAGATCATATGCCCGCCCTGCCCTTCCACGACTGCACGGCGGAGGAGGCGCTCGCACGCCTCGGTTCGGGTCCTTACGGGCTGACGGAGGAAGAGGCGGCGCGGCGTGCGGAGGCGTGCGGCGCGAACGCGCTGCCATCCAAAAAGAGGGGTGGCGCGCTGCGGCTCTTCTTTGCGCAGTTCAAGGACTTCATGACCATCCTCCTGCTCTGCGCGGCGGCGGTCTCTGCGGTGATCGCCTATGTTACGGAGGACGTGCACGAGCTCGCCGACACGGGCATCCTGCTCCTCATCATCCTGCTGAACACTTTCGTCGGGTTTTTGCAGCAGTACCGTGCGGACAGCGCGATCGAAAAGCTGAAAAAGCTCTCCGTCTGCTCGGTCAAGACGCTGCGCGGCGGCAAGGACCTGCTTTTAGACAGCGAACGGCTCGTCCCCGGGGACGTCATCCTGCTCGAGGAGGGGGACATGGTCCCCGCGGACTGCCGCATCCTGACCTGCGAGCGGCTGCGCGCGGACGAATCCGCGCTCACGGGCGAATCGGCGGGCGTCTCCAAGCGTGCGGCGGCGGACGGCGCGGAGACGCCCGTGTTCGACCGCAGGTGCATGCTCTATTCCTCCTCCTTCGTGGTGGGCGGGCAGGCGAAGGCGGTCGTTGTCCGCACGGGCGCGGAGACGGAGATCGGGCGTATCGCCGACCTTCTGGATAAGACGGACGCGGCAAAGACGCCGCTGGAAAAGACGCTCGCCCTCCTCGGCAGGATCATCACGGCGTTCGTCGTCTCGGTGGCGGCGGTCATCTTCGTGTTCGGCATTTTTTTCAAGGACAGCACGGTGCTGGGCAACTTCATGTCCTCCGTCGCGATCGCGGTCGCGGCGATCCCCGAGGGCATGCCCGCCGTCGTCACTGTCATCATGGCGATGGGCGTACAGAAGATGAGCCGTTCCCGCGCCATCGTGCGCCGCCTGCACGCGGTGGAGACGCTGGGCGCCTGCAGTTGTATCTGCTCGGATAAGACGGGCACGCTGACCGAAAACCGCATGACGGTGGAGGAGGTCGTGCTCGACTTTTCCTCTTGCGCGCGGGCGGAGGAGCCCGAGAAGGACGCGGGCGGGCGCATGCTGCTTGCGTGCATGGCGGTGTGCCATACGGTGAAGGAGCGCGGCGGCAGGCACGCGGGGGATGCGACAGAGGTCGCGCTCGTGAATTTTGCCTCCTCGCGCGGGTTCGCGCCGCAGGGGCGGGAACTCGCCGTCATCCCCTTCGACTCCGAGCGCAAGATGATGACCGTCGCCGCGGAGACGGAGCGGGGCTCTTACTGTTTCTGCAAGGGTGCGGCGGACGTGCTGCTGCAGAAGTGCGACCGCATCGACGAGCACGGGCGGGTGCGCCCGCTCACGGACGGCGACAGGGCGCGCATCCTCGCCGCGACGGAGGAGATGGCGTCCCGCGCGCTGCGCGTGCTGGGGTTCGCCTACGCCGAATGGCGGGGCGAGGCGCGGGAGGAGGCGCTCGTCTTTACGGGCATCTGCGGCATGATCGACCCGCCGAAGAAGGGGGTGAAGGAGGCGGTCGCCGCGTGCAAAGGCGCGGGCATCACGCCCGTGATGATCACGGGCGACCACAGGGCGACGGCGCTCGCGATCGCGCGGCGCCTCGGCATTGCCGAGGGGGAGGACGAACTCATCACGGGCGCGGAGCTGGACGCGCTCGGCGAAGAGGAGCGGGAGGCGCGCATCGCGCGCAGCCGCGTATTCGCGCGCGTCACGCCGCGGCACAAGCGCATGATCGTGGAGCGGTTCCAGGCGGCGGGCAACGTCGTCGCCATGACGGGGGACGGCATCAACGACGCGCCCGGCATACGCAAGGCGGACATCGGAATCGCGATGGGCTCGGGCACGGATGTAACGAAGAGCGCCGCCGACATGGTCATCGCCGACGACAATTTTTCCACCATCGTCACGGCGGTGGAGGAGGGGCGGCACGTCTTTTCCAACGTCAAAAAGACCATCCTCTTCTTCCTTGCGACCAACCTTGCCGAAGTGCTTTGCATCCTCTTCGTCACCCTCGCGCTGTGGCGGCTGGACTTCCTCACCTCGACGCAGCTTCTGTGGATCAACCTCATCACAGACAGCCTTCCCGTGCTCTCGCTGGGCGCGGAGCGCGCCGAACGGGACGTGATGCGCCGCCCGCCCTCGCGCGCGGCGGACCTCTTTTCGCGCGCGTCCATGAGCGGCGTGCTCTTCTACGGGCTGGTGCAGACGGCGCTGTGCGTGGGCGTGTTCGTGCTGTGCGTGAACCTGTACGGCAACGCCGTCGCCGTCAGCGCGACCTTTTTCACTCTCTCCTTTTTAGAGCTGTTCCACTCCTTCAACATCCGCTCCGAGCGCGGCTCGGCGTTCGGCAGGGGCTTTTTCTCCAACAAAATGCTCTTTCTGACGGTCTTTATCGGCGTGGCGGTGAACCTGCTCCTCTGCGTGTTCCCGCCCGTGCGCGCCGCCTTCGGCATCGTGCCCCTCGCGCCCGCGCAGTGGGCGCTCGTGTTCGGCGCCTCCCTTGCCGTCATCCCCGCGGCGGAGGGGTACAAGGCGGTCTGCCGCCTCCTCGAAAGGCGGAAGGGGCGTGCGCCCCGTGCCTCCCGTGCGCCGCGCTCTGTCCGTACGCCCCGCCCTGCGGGCAGGGGTGAGGCGGTGAGAGAGCGCCGCTGAATGCCGCGTAAAACCGGCAAATTATACCATTAAGATTTGTTTGTACTAAATCTATCCTATCTGTTGCACTTATCCTGACAATTCATCAAACCGAAAAATGCCGCCCCGCCGTTTCGCTTGCGAAACGGCGGGGCGGCATCGGTTATTTTTGCCGAACTTATTCGGGTTTGACGATCACGGTGATCTTGCAGGAGACGCCCTCCATAAAGCGGATCTCCACGTTGTATTCGCCCGCCTGTTTGATGGGCTCTTTCAAGAGGATCTTCTTTTTGTCGACCTCGTAGCCGCTCTCCGCAAGGCGGGCGGCGATCTCCTTGGAGGTGACGCTGCCGAACACCTTCCCGTTCTCGCCGCAGCGGATGGGCACGGTCACCGTCGCCTTGTCCATCTTCTTCGCGTTCTCGCGGATGGCGGCGATCTCTTCGGCGCGCCTGCGCGCCTCCGCCTCCTTCTGCATGGTCAGCACGTTGACCGCAGTGGAGGAGGCGGGCTCCGCCAGCCCCTTCTTGAACAGGAAGTTTTTGGCGAACCCGTCGCTCACGTCGAGGATCTCGCCCTTTTTGCCCGTTCCCTTCACGTCCTGTTTTAAAATGACTTTCATGCGCAGTCCCTCGCTTTTGTTCGTTTTGCCTATTGTACACCATAACGGGAGAAAAGTCAACCGCTCATAAAAAAAGGAAAGGGGCGCATACTGTCTTGCGGAGGTGAAAAAATGGAGAAAGTGAATTGCGCCATCGGCTGCGAAGTTTCCGAATGCGTTTTCAACAGCGAGGGCAAGAACTGCACGCTGGACAGGATCGTCGTCGGCTGCGGCTGCAACGAGGAGAACTGCACCTGCTGCGAAAATTACCGCAGCAGATAATGCTCTCTGCGGCAGAAAAGGGTAAACGGAAAGCGGCTGCGCTTTGGCGCAGCCGCTTTCCGTTTACATGCCGCTCTCTTGACGACGGAGCGGCGGTCCGACCGGTTTTGCCGGTGAACGGGCGGTCCTGCCTCTGCCGCGGGAAGCGCGCGGCATGGCGTTTTTTGAAGAAAAGGGCTCTCAGGACGGGCGCCGTTCGGCGCAAAAGTGCACGAAATAAGGCGCGGCAAAAGGGGCGTTCGTTCGGGAAAAGGATGCTGATCCCGATTTTAACATTTTTTGATCTATTTTTGAAAAAATATTGATTTTTAATTTATTCTGAGTTAAAATAAATACGGAATCATCTACAAAAAACTGCATAATACTCGGGGCCCCGCCAAGATCTGCGGCGGCGGGCGGCTGCCGCGGCGGCGAGGGGTTCGGGCGCAGCCGCCGCGGGGAGCTGCGCGCCCTTTGCGCGGAACGGGCGGGCGTTTCGTCATAAGTTGGCAGGATCCGACATAGAATGTATCATCGCCGGAAGGGGGATGATGCAGAGTGTGGGAGTATATGGAGCGCCGCGCGCGGAGCGCGGCGGAGTACATACTGGAGACGAACGCCACGGTGCGCGCCTGCGCCGAACACTTCGGCACGAGCAAATCGACGGTGCACAAGGACGTGACCGAGCGTCTTGCGGAGCTCGACCCCGGGCTGTATGCCGCCGTACGCGCCGTGCTGGATAAAAACCTACGCGAACGGCACCTGCGCGGCGGGGAATCCACCCGCCGCAAATTTCTGGAGAGGCGGTAAATTTTGCCCGCCCGCGTCCCGTTTTTCCCGCCGTAATTGTAAACCCGCTTTACGAAAATCCGGCATATGCGGAAAAAGTGAGAAAAAGCGGCGGCGCAGCCGCATTTTACCGCCGATACATTCTTGAATTTTCCCTCCGATTGTGTTATAATACCTCAAACGGTTTACTTGCGCCGCGTGTTCCGCGCGCGGCGCTTCCGATAGCGGGTGAAAGACATGACACTGCGGATGGGGATAGACGTCGGTTCGACGACCGTGAAGGTGTGCGTGCTGGCGGAGGATCAGAGCGAAATACTGTATACGAGTTACGAGCGGCACTTCGCGCGCGTCAAGGAGTGCGTGCTGGCGCAGCTTGCCGCCGTCAGGGAGAAATTCGGCGGCGGCGATTTTACCGTCTGCATCACGGGTTCGGCGGGGCTGGGGCTTGCCGAGCGCAGCGGCGTGCCCTTCGTGCAGGAGGTGCAGGCGGCGTTCAAGGCGATCCGCAAGTACTACCCCGACGCGGACGCGGCGGTGGAGCTGGGCGGCGAGGACGCGAAGATCATCTTCATCACGGGCGGCACCGAACAGCGCATGAACGGAAGCTGCGCGGGCGGCACGGGCGCGTTCATCGACCAGATGGCGACCCTTCTGAATATCTCCGTTTCCGAGATGGACGAGCTGTCGCTGAAAGCGGAAAAGGTGTACCCGATCGCCTCCCGCTGCGGCGTGTTCGCGAAGTCGGACATACAGCCCCTGCTCAACCAGGGCGCGCGCAAGGAGGACATAGCCGCGAGCATCTTTCAGGCGGTCGTCGACCAGACGGTCTCGGGGCTGGCGCAGGGCAGGCGCATCAAGGGGAAAGTGCTCTTCCTCGGCGGCCCGCTGCACTTCATCAAGGGGCTGGGGCGCGCCTTCAAAGAGACGCTGCGCCTCGACGACGAACACGCCGTATTCCCTGAAAACGCGCCCTGTTTCATGGGCATCGGCGCGGCGCTCGCCTCCTGTGCGGAACAGCCGCTCTCCCTCGCGGAGCTGACGGCGCGCATCGCGGGCGCGAAGGGCAGCGACGACATCGTGACGGGCGAACCGCTCTTTAAAGACCGCGCCGAGTACGAGGCGTTCGTCGCGCGGCACAGCAAGAACGACCTCGCGTTCGAGGACATCGCCGCCTATGCTGGCGACGCCTATCTGGGCATCGACAGCGGCTCGACGACGACCAAACTCGTGCTCATCACCCCCGAGGGGAAACTTTTGTACCAGCACTATCAGTCCAACAACGGGCAGCCGCTGGACATCGTTCTGGAGCGCCTGCGCGAGATCTATGCGCTTGCGGGCGGGCGCATCCGCATCCGCGGCGCAGCGGTCACGGGCTACGGAGAGGACATGATGAAGGCGGCGATCAAGGCGGATTTCGGCATCGTCGAGACGGTCGCGCACTTCAAAGCCGCGCTGTATTTTGACCCGAAGGTCGACTTCATCATCGACATCGGCGGGCAGGACATCAAGTGCTTTAAGATCAAGAACGGCGCGATCGACTCGATCATGCTCAACGAGGCGTGCTCCTCGGGGTGCGGCTCCTTCATCCAGACCTTCGCCAGGGCGATGGGCATGGAGATCGACGAATTTTCCAAGCTCGGGCTGTTCGCGAAACACCCCGTGGAGCTGGGCAGCCGCTGCACGGTGTTCATGAACAGCTCCGTCAAACAGGCGCAGAAGGAGGGCGCGTCCGTGGAGGACATCTCCGCGGGGCTCTCCTCGTCCATCGTCAAAAACGCGATCTACAAGGTCATCCGCGCCAAGACGCCCGACGAGCTGGGCGAACACATCCTCGTGCAGGGTGGCACCTTCTTGAACGACGCGGTGCTGCGCTCCTTCGAGCTGGAGACGGGCAAACAGGTCGTCCGCCCCGGCATCGCGGGGCTGATGGGCGCGTTCGGCGCCGCGCTGTACGCCAAGGAGAACGTGCGCGGCGAAAGCACGATCATAGGTGAGGCGGAACTCAGATACTTTGCCTACCGTTCGGCGGGCAGGGTGTGCCGCGGGTGCACCTCCAACTGCAACGTGAACGTGCTCACCTTTTCGGACGGGCGCAAGTTCATTTCGGGCAACAAGTGCGAGCGCGGCGCGGGGCGCAAGCCTGCCTCCGACGAGCTGGACATCTACGCCTACAAATACAAGCGCCTGCTCGCGTCCGCGCACGAAGATACGCCGGCAAAGCGGAAAAAGCCGCGCGGCAAGGTCGGTCTGCCGCTCGCGCTCGGCTTTTACGAGCAGCTCCCGCTGTGGGCGGGGTTCTTCGAGGCGTGCGGGTTCGAGGTCGTGCTCAGCGAGGAGTCCTCGCGGCAGCTCTATTTCAAAGGGCAGCACACCGTCGCGAGCGACACGGTCTGCTACCCCGCCAAGCTCACGCACGGGCATATCGAGAGCCTGCTCGACGCGGGCGTGGATTTCATCTTCTTCCCCTGCGAGAGCTACAACCTCGACGAGGGCAATTCGGACAACCATTACAACTGCCCCGTCGTGGCGTACTACCCCGAACTCCTGCGCGCGAACAACGAGCGGCTGGACGGGAAGAATTTCATCGCCCCGTACATAGACCCGAACAACGAAAAGACGACGGTGCGCGCGCTGAAAAAAGCGCTCGCGGCGTACAGGCTCTCCGCGCGGGAGATCGGGCGCGGGCTGCGCGCGGGGTTCGCGCGGCTGGAGCGCTACCGCGAGGACGTGCGCGCGGCGGGGGACAGGATCCTGCATGCGGCGCGCAAAGAGAGGAAGCACATCGTCGTCCTTGCGGGGCGGCCGTACCACATCGACCCCGAGATCAACCACGGCATCGGCAAGCTGCTCACTTCGCTGGGCGTTGCGGTGCTGTCGGAGGATGCGGTGTACTTCCGCGGCGAACGGGTGCGCGTCAACGTGCTCAACCAGTGGACGTACCATGCGCGGCTGTACCGCGCCGCCGAGTACGCGACGCGGCATGCGGACACCGACCTCGTGCAGCTCGTCTCCTTCGGCTGCGGCATCGACGCGATCACGACGGACGAGGTGCGCAGCATCCTCGAAAAGCGCGGCAAGCTGTACACGCAGATCAAAATAGACGAGATCAACAACCTCGGCGTCGTGAAAATACGCCTTCGCAGCATGCTCGCTGCGATAGAGGAACAGAAGAGGCATGCAGATGAGCAAGAAACAGCATAGGGACGAGGCGCCCGCCGTCGATTTCCGTGACGAATACCCGCGCTTTACGCCCGACATGAAATATACGCACAAACTGCTCGTCCCCGATATGCTGCCCGTCCATTTCGGCATCATTCTGAACATTCTGCGCCGCGACGGGTGGGACGTGGAACTTCTGACCAACGACGCCCGCGCCGTCATCGACGAGGGGCTCAAGCACGTGCACAACGACACCTGCTTCCCCGCGCTGTGCGTGACGGGGCAGTTCGTGGATGCGCTCAAGAGCGGGAAATACGACCCCGACCGCACGGCGCTGCTCATCACGCAGTCGGGCGGCGGGTGCCGCGCGTCCAACTATATCCCGCTCATCCGCAAGGCGATCAGGGCGGAGTTCCCGAACGTGCCCGTCGTCTCCTTCAACTTCGCGGGGCTGGAGAAGGACAGCGGCTTCCCCATGGACTTAAAGACCATTTTAAAGCTCGCGTATGCCGTGTTCTACGGTGACACGCTGCTGTCGCTGTACAACCAGTGCAAGCCGTACGAGCGGGAGAAGGGCGCGGCGGACGCCGTGCGCGACGGGTGCGTGCGGTATATCGACGAGGCGTTCGAGAAGGGGACGTTCCGCAAGTACAAGAAGATCACGCGGGAGCTGCTCTCCCGCTTTGCGGCGCTCCCGCGCACGGGCGAAAAGAAGGTGAAGGTCGGCATCGTCGGCGAGATCTACGTCAAGTATTCGCCGCTCGGCAATTCGCGGCTGGAGGAGTTCCTGCTCGCCGAGGGGTGCGAGCCCGTCGTGCCGGGGCTGATGGACTACGTCATGTACTGCGCCGTCAACAACGTCAACGACGCGAAATTTTACGGCATGAAGAGGGGCAGCGCGTTCGTGTTCGGGCTGGCGTATAAGTTCCTGCTGCGCATGCAGCGGAAGATCAACGCGATCACGGAAAAGAGCGGGTTTGCGCCGCTGCACGACTTCGAGCACCTGCGCAGGTGTGCGGACAAGGTGCTCAACCAAGGCGTGAAGATGGGCGAGGGCTGGCTCATCCCCGCCGAAATGGCGGCGCTTGCCGAAACGGGAACGGACAACATCGTCTGCGCGCAGCCCTTCGGGTGCCTGCCCAACCACATTGCGGGCAAGGGGACTATCCGCACCCTCAAACGCATGTACGAGCACGAGAACATCGTCGCCGTCGACTACGATCCGTCCGCGACCAAGGTCAACCAGGAGAACCGCATCAAACTCATGCTCGCCACCGCGAGGGAGAATATGGTTTCGGTGAAAGCCTCGAAAGAACGATAACGGTTTTTATATAAATATAATTGTACGGTAAATTTATTTTTAAAGAGTAAAGTCTGCGGCAGATATAAGATTCGCCGCAGGCTTTTTATGTGTAAAATTATTCCAATTAAATTTATTTTGAAAGCATATAATTTCACGGGATGTTTTTACAAAATTATCAAATAGCTTTCACAATATAAAAAAATTAAACATTTTTTTCACACATTTTATTGTCAGCGGCGGGAATGTATGTTATAATAAAAAAGTCAGAGTATGGAGTATCTTGGGGAATTTTACCCTTTTGTAAACAGTGTTATATACAGCGATCTGTCCTAAAGTTGATTTCCAATCAACCCACGGGATTGAAAATTTTGTTATTATAGAAAAAACAGGAGGAGGTTTCTATGGCAAAACGGCAAAAGACGATCCGCTCCCATCGGGAGAGGGTCCGACGGGCGAATTATGTGCTGAAGGAGGACCCATATTTCAAAAAAGAGCGGCTCTCGATCCTGGACAGGGAAGCTCTGGTTGAATTCTATCTGGTCGAGGATATTCTTCAGCTGTATCAAAAACGATTGGCATCTGAGCAGGCGTACGAACCTCATGGGCGTGCCGCTGAAAAGGCAAAGGCCTTGAATATAAAAAAATTTACGGCGATCATTAACGTTTTGGATGCGGCAATCGGCGTGGCGCGGGCGGCTATCAAGGCCGGCGACTATACCAAAGTCCGTCGTGCGATCCATGAGGGCGCCCTGATGGCTGCGGCAAACAGCGTCAAAAATCTCCCCAAACTGAGAGAGTTGGCGATTGAACTGCTGCGCGACCTTTCAGCCGATACGCTGGCTGCAGAGAGCGAAAGTCTGGCAATTGATGAAGATCTAGATGATCTGGAATCCCATGAAGAGAACGTCCGCAAAGTAAAAGGGATGGCTCCCTCTGTCGATCAGATCGAAGAGATCATCCGTGCGGCTGAAGAGGCTATTCCCGATAAAATCACAAAGAGCAAACTGAACACCAACATTTGACGCACCTGCGGGTGCTTGCGGGCACTGTTTTAGCGGAGCTGTTTCGCTGTATCGTATCAGAAAATTCAGGTGCATGCCTGAAAATATAAAATTTCGGAGGAAAAAATCATGGCAAAAAAGCAGACGAACGAGGAGAGGATCGTGGCGGCAATGGACGCATTGGACAAATCCGTGCGCAACCTTCAGAAATTCGGCATCTGCTACAACGACTACATTGACGAGGCTGCGCTGCGCGGAGACGACGGGAGAGCGAAACAGCTCATCAAACAGAAAATGCGCGTCTGCGCTCTGGCAGAGCAGTTGAAAACGTTGAAGAGCAACCTTGAACTCGGTGCTTACACTTCACAGGCTATCTCAGACCTCGGCAAGCTTCCCGCCGCGATCGCGGGGTGCAAGGGGCTTCTGGCTGAATCGCCTGACTTCTCCAAGTTGGGGAAGAGCATTACTGCGATCTTCAGGGATATCTCCTCGTCCGAAGCGGAGCTTGCAAAGCTGAACGAGATCCTTGATCCCAAACCCGCGGTGAGGCTGGGCAGTGCGCTGGACAGTATTCCTGAGGAGGAACAGACCGATGCCTTCAAAGCGGAATATGCGGCGATGTGGGAGCGCATTAAGCCGCGGCTTTCCCCGGAAACGGTCGCAAAACCCGATGCAGCGGTTGAGCCAACAGGCAATATCGACTATGCCGGTATCATTGCCGAAGAGAATAGGAAGTAGGGTGAATCATGGCAGCGGCGAACATGGTGAGCGTTTTCAATGGGAAGGTGGCGCGATTCAATGAGGCAGTCCGTGTGAAGGATGCAGACGCGATCGCAGAAATCGGCGCCGAGATGCTGCGCATTGCTTTGGAACAATGCGCAAACCCCAATCTCAGTACTACGGTGAAACAGACGTACCGCAAGCAGTGCGCTGCCGTAATCGATCATCTCGTCAGCTATGTGAAACAGCCGCCCGTGGCGGTCAGGAGCGCGGGCGGCGGCGAAGAGGAGAGCGACCCGTACTATACGGAGAGGGATTGGTTTTCCGACGACGTTCCCAAACTCAACTTCAAAGACATTATCGGCGTTCAGGAAGTGAAAGACGCCTTCATGGTCGACGTGGTCGCTCCGCTGAGACCGGAGTTCAAAGAGGTCTACCATAAATTCCGCGGCGATCAGCTCGGGACGCAGGTTCTGCTCTACGGCCCTCCCGGAACAGGGAAAACCCATGTCGTAAAGTGCCTTGCGGGAGCCTTGAACTGTAAAATCGCTGTCGTGCAGACGAGTGAGCTTTTGGCGAGCGTCGTGGGCGTGGCAGAAAAGAACACGCGCGACATTTTCGCGCAGGCTGCTGAGCTGGAGCGGTGCATCATCTTCCTCGACGAGATCGACAGCATCTGCTCGGACCGGAGCAGCGAAGATTCCCGGCATACGCGGTCCGTTCTTACGACGATGCTCACCTGCATGGACGGCTTTATCAAGACGAAAAAGCCTGGGCAGCTCAGGATCGTTGTGGCGGCGACCAATCTGCCGTGGAAACTCGATCCCGCTTTGAAACGCGGGGGGAGGTTCGAGACGCAGATCTACGTTCCTCTCCCCGATTGGGAGGCAAGGAAGGTCTTCGTGGCGCAAGGGCTTGAAAAAGTGCCGCACGCGGCGGACGTCACGGTGGACTACCTGGCACAGCGTTTGGACGGCTATGCGGGTGCGGATATCAGGGCGGTGCTCAAACAGATCGCCAACGAGCCTTTGCGCCGCGAGATCCTCAATATTATCAAAAATAAAAAAGAGAGCGGAGAGTTCATAACCGTTGCCGACTGTGAAAAAGTTTTACAGTCCTATATCAACAGTGTGACGCCCGAAATGTTAAAACGCTTTCAGGCCTATGACAGGGGAATCCCCTATTAGGCGTTGTGTGTGGGCTCAAAGGAGTGAGTATGGAAAGTAAAGACCGGATCGCAACCTACTATGCCAATGCACGGGAATTTGTCAAGCAGGACAGACCGCGGGAGGCGAGGGCTTACGTGCTCGCCATTCTGAACAACGCGCTCGAAAGCTATAAAAGAGCAACTTCGATCCTGTTGCAGGCAAAGACGGCTGCATTTATGGATCGGTGGATCGCCGTTTCCCGCGACCTCTATGAAAAAGGGGTGACCGATTACGTTCTGCAATGTTTCGGACTGCCGACGAGTGCGGAGCGAGACCTGCCGAAAGTGCGGCGCGGTCCCGCCAAACCGCGTGCGGCGGAGCCCGATGCCCCGCAGCCCGTTGACCCGGAACAGGAAGGCGGAGTAATCGATATCAGCGGGTTAATCGCTGAATCGGCAAAGATGCAGGGTTGGTGTGCGGAAATTTTTGAAAAGAGCAGGGCGGCGGTCGTTGAAATAACTGTTTCCGGTCCCGACGGATCGGCAAGCGGAACAGGTTTTGTGATCTCGAAAAACGGTTACATTCTCACGAACGATCATGTCGTCTATTGTGAGACCGCGGAGGGATATTATCCAAAAGCAAAAATTTCCTTTTCCGGGGACAAGAAGAGCTACGATCTGCAGATCTTGTTTTCCGATAAAAAGGCGGACGTCGCTCTGTGCAAGTTCGATCCCGAAAAAGTTGGCAGTTTTTCCGTGATCAAACGGGTGAGGGAGTATTCGCAGGTCTTGCAGGGGGCTGATTGCCTCATTATCGGCAACGCCTTTGGCATGGGGCTTGCGCCGTTTACAGGCGTTGTCCGCTTTACGAAGAACGATAACGGTGACCTCGTGTACACTGCGCCCTCCAACCCCGGCGATTCGGGCGGACCCGTTTTGAACCGAAACGGCGAGTGCATCGGGATCAATAAATCCAAGACGCTGACCGTGAACAATCAGTCGGCAGACGGATACGCGAATGCGACCCCGATGGATACGATCGACGCGCTGCTGAAAAAGTGGTGCGAGAGTAACCAAATTCAGTTGTGAGGTATTTTTATGACTTTTGCGGATAAGTTCAGGGAACGCTACAGGACCGCGTTGCACGCGGCAAGGGCAAACGACCAAGATGCGACGCTTACAGGGCTTGCGGAGCTGTACCGGCTCTTTGCGGAACAGTATTCGCTGCAAAACGGCGACAGCATCGTGACCAAGGCACAGCTTTCGTACTGGCAGGATGTCTTCGGCGGCTACATTGATCTGATCCGCAAAAACGGTTTGCAGGACAGGCGTGTGCGGAAATTTTTCGGGCTGATCGAGGACGATTCGGCGCCCTCCTTTTCGGATATTTTGCGCGGCGATGCCCTGCCTGCGGCGGAGGCGGGGTCGGGCAGCGCGCTTGGAGCGGGCGACGGCCTCGGCGGCTTTTCTGATGTTCAGTCCCCGACGGAGCCGCCCTTTGGCGCAAAGCGCGCTGTGGGCGATGATGCAGGCGACCCTTCGGGGGGAGATACGGAGGAGATCATCCCTGTTGTTCCGCCCGCAACAGAGGGACTTGTACCGGATCTCCCGCCTGAGACGGGGATACAGAGCCCTGTTGCGCCCGTCGGGTCTGTCGGCGGCACAGGCGGCGGCGAGGACAAGCCCATCTTCGATCCGGATACGTTGGACGGTTTCATCGGGCAGCAGCATATCGTGAAAGTTCTGAAAAAGGAGATCGCGATCGCGAACGCGGAGGGCAGAAGATACCTCGATAACATTCTGCTTTTCGGAAATCCGGGGCTGGGCAAGTCGACGCTCATGCGGCTTGTGGCAAAGGCGCTCGGCGTTCGGTTTGAGTGGATGGATTGCTCGCAGTACCGCAACAGCAAGCAGTCGCTGAAGGCACTGCAGAACTTTCTTTTGAAAGTGGCGAGGGAGAATGAACCTGTCGTGATCGCCTTCGATGAGATCCACATGCTCACGGAAGATCTGCAATCCAGTCTGCTGACCTTGCTCAACAGCCGCGTCTATGTCTCGCCGCCCGACATCAACGGAGTAGTCAAGCGGATCCCGATCGAGCAGTTCACGTTCATTGGTGCGACGACCGACGACGACAAAGTGATCGGGACGCTCAAGGACAGGTGCCTGCGCCTGACGTTCCAGATGAAGGATTACACGCAGGAGGAGTTGAAACGTATCTATCGGAATAAAGTTGCGTCCAAGGGGCTTACGATCACCGACGATGCGATCGAAACGTGCATTCCGCGCAGCCGCGGCTCGATCCGCTATGTGAACGCTTTCGTCGAGGGGTTGGATAAAGCGCTGTACGACGATGAGGGGCACCGTGTGTCTACGAATATCGATCTGGACGTCGCGAAACGGTATTTTGCAGAGAAGGGCATCGATGAGATCGGGCTGAGCGAGAAAGATCTCGAGATCCTGCGTGAGATCCCCGCCGAGGAGAACGGTGCGATCAGCGCGGAGTCTCTTGCCGCGCGCGTCGGGCTGGACCCTAAAAAATACCTCTCCGAGTACGAGCCGTATTTGGATAAGATCAAGTTTCTCACCAAGAGCAACCGCGGCAGATCTCTTACAGAAGCCGCCATCAATTACCTGAAGAGCAAGGAGGAATAAGGAGGAATGAGGAATAAGGAGGAATGAGGAGATGACTTTAGGCGAAGCGATTGAGTTTTTGCAAGGAGTACAGGAGAAAGTAAGCACAAATACCGATCTAAACAGTGCAATTGAGTCTTTAAAGAATGCGGCTGACATTGTCGAAGATGAGTACTCTCTAAGAGAGCAGATTGCTACTGCAAAAGAGCTTGATAAATGTATTCAGACAGGCAAGGACCGTGCATATAATTCTACCGCATCTGAAAAAGGGAAGAAGTTTAATAGATGGGCACAGACGTTGTATGGGTGTGTTATAAACTTTCATAATGCGCTGAGAGAAGCAGCAACAAGGGATATTTCTGGAAATTGCAATAACAAAGAGAGTTGTAGTATACTAGATCAAAGAAAAGATGTAAAACAAATATGGGAAGGGGATGGGGAAACTTTTACACACTGGACGGAGGTTGTTGTCGCTCTTTTTGTGATGGTGCTCCTCATTTTTCTTGTGTTTTCACCATCAATATTCAAGACAGATAGCGGCGATGTAAATTATGATAAATTTTCATTTTATGTACAGATAGGAGAGGCGGTTATTATTCTTGCTATAGAGATTGTATTTTTATATGTTAATCATTTTCGAAAAAAGAATTCTGCGCGCATGAGGTTGGTTCCAGCAGTAGCAATGCCTGATGAATCAGTGGATTTGTCACAAGTAGAGAGCGTCTGTTTGTTCTGTGGAGAGAAAAATAGTGTGAACGCAGAGGATAAAAAGTCCCATAAGTGCACGCGCTGCGGTAATCCCATTTATGTAACGGCTGACGACCAAGAAAAGGATGTTCAAGAGTGGAGAGAAACTCATACGGCAACTTTAGAGCGACTATCCTCATCAAAATATGAGGCACCATATAATATTTACTTACCGAGTGACACAAGTAACGGGATATTGTTTATTCCGAAAGTGGCGAATAAATCTAAGAAAATAGAAAAAATAGGATGGATTAGGTTTTATGAAAACAGCAAGTTGACTCAGAAGAATGTCAGCAATGATCAGTCTAATCAAGATGTTAACAACATGCTCTCGAAATTAAAATATATTTATGTGCCTGAAGACATTGAGTTAACTGATGAATTTTATAATATTTTCAAAGATAAAGGGTGGGGATGTGAAATTGTAAAATTTAAGTCCGATGAAAATGGAAAAATAAAATTGCAAGAAAGTCAAGAGGTTGGCAATGATAAAAAATAAAAAACTGCTGCTTTTTCTGTTCCTCATTCTCTTGTTCACTGCTATGGCAGCGCTTTTGGGGATGTCGGGGTTTTTTGCATATGCCGCCGAGGGCGAGGATACCGCAAGGTCCTTCGTTGAGGTGAGCGGCGAAGGGATCACGGAGGAAAATACCTATTATCTGGAGTGGTCCTCTTTGGAGGTGACGTATGACGGGGAGCCGCATGCGCCCTCTGCCGTGCTGAAATGTCAGGAAGATGCGGCGTTTGAACTGCAAGCCGCTATATCCGTTTCAAAAGAAGGCGAACCCGTGACTGCTGTAGCTGCCGACGACTATGTAGCAGTTGCAAGTTGTGAAGGCGTAACTTTCACAAGCGGGAACGAAAACACTTTCACGATTTCGCCCCGTCAGGTGGTTGTGCAGTGGAATATTGCGGAGACCTATATCTATGACGGGTCAATGCAGGGTCCCACGGCAAGTTATATAAATGTACGGGATGAGACTGTCACCCTCAATAGTACAGGGGCGGCATCGAATGCGGGGGTGCATACCGCGAGCGTAGCTGCAGATGCCGCGGGCAGCAATTATATTTTAACAATTCTGACATGCGAGTACACGATCTTGCCGCTGCAGGTCACGGTGCAGTGGAACACGGCAGCGCAGTATACCTTTAACGGATCATCGCAAGGTCCTGTTGCAAGATATTCTAATATTTACGGCGAAAACATTGTCCTCAATGCGGACGGATATGCAGCGGACGCAGGAGAGCATATTGCGAGTGTCGCCTCAAATGCTGCGGGCAGCAATTATCTGCTGACGAATCTGACGTGCGAATATACGCTCGCGCCTTTACAGACGGCCGTGCAGTGGAGCGTAGCAGAGAGTTACACTTTTAACGGTTCGCCGCAAGGCCCTGCAGCGAGCTATCAGAATATAGATCATGATGCGGTCCTTCTCCCTGTAAGCGGGCGGGGAACGGATGCGGGGACATATACCGTAAGCGTTGCCGCGGACGCCGCGGGCGGCAACTATGAGCTGACAAATCTGACGCAGGAATATTCGATCGGCAAACTGAGCGCAGCGGTGCAGTGGGTGACGTTTGATTTTGTGGAAAACGGCGAGGTGCAGGCACCGCGGGCGTTTGTCGCGGGGCTGGGCGGAGAAATCATCGAACTGCCTGTCGTTGCCTCGGGGAGAAGTGCGGGCGACTATACGGCGCGGGTCGATGCGGATGCTGCGGATACAAATTTTGTTTTGAGCGGGGAGCTTTCTGCCGCCTATACGATAGCTCCAAAGGCGGCTTTCGGCACGGCGGGGACCATATTTTGCATTATCCTTGGCGTTTGTTTTGCCGTGGCGATTGTTTGGATCGTTTTGTTGCTGTTGAAAAACAAGACTGCGAATCCTGTGGCTCGGGCTCGTCGCGAGTCCGAGCAGGGTGCTCGGTTCAAAAAACAGATGCAGGAGAAAGATGCTGTTCATCGTCAATTGCAAGAGCGCGTGAAAAAGATAGAGGCAGCTTATAGCCAAGAGCAAACAAAAGCGCAAAAAACAGAGGTCGCTTACCGTCAATTGCAAGAGCTTATGAAAAAGGCGAAGGCGGAGAATCGTCAATTGCAAGAGCACGCGGCAAAGGCGGAGGCGGATTACGGAAAATTGCAAGAAAATTTGCAGGAGACAGGGGCTGCCTGTCTGCATTTTGAAAAACGCAGCGAGCAACTGACCGCCGAAAAGGGACAGCTTGAAGGACTTGTTACGGAATTAACCGCCGAAAAGGAACAGTTTGAAGAACGTATTGCCAAATCCGATGCCGAAAAAGAAAAGCTTGTTGAGGAGAGGGACGATCTGCAGAAGGCGTTGCGCCTTGTATCCGGAAGCGGCTATCCGCTTGAAGTTTACTTGCCGGAGATCAAAGCAGCCCTTGAAGAGGCGGAGACCATAAAATATGACGGCAGTTCGCCGGAATTCAGTTTTCAATTGCAGAGGCAGCAGTTCAGCAAGCTTGCAAGAATTTTAAGCAGATATAAAAACCAAAGAGGAGAATAAAGGCATGGAAGAGAGTAAAGGCATAGATGAAGGATGGTATCTCGGGATAGATTTCGGGACAAGCAATACATATCTCGTCGGCTATTATTCTTGGGGTAGTGGGAAGGGGAAACTCTATCCGACGGAACTTATGCATTCGAATATCGCCGATGTAGATAGGGGAATTCCGACGGTCATTACGCGGTTAAATAAGGTGAAACTCCTCGGAAGAAATGAGGTGATATATTATATCGGGAAAGAAGCGATAGAGAAAGCGACGAAGAATAAATTAAATAAGTGTGTGGATCTGAAACAAAAGGCGAGAAAACTAGATCCGTGCAGCGATACGTTGAACGAGTCGATCGTTTTTAAGAAAGGTGAGAAAGGTGTCTCGCGGGATGAGGTTTTGCAAGCGTTTTTTTCAGTTTTGATCCAAAAAGCGAACGAAGAAATAAGTAAGAAAAATGAACCTGGTTATGATCCGTTACCGCTACCGCAAATTACGGAGACAACAATAAAGAGTATCGTGATTGGATGTCCGAATTCAGAAGGGAAGGCAATCGAATTAAATGATAGTGGTTCTGGGGGAAAAGTGACGGTCGACTATGGTTCTGTTCTTCAAAATGCGCTTGCGGCGTGTATTACAGAGGAGGCAAATAAAGAAGCCCTGAAGAGGAAAATTAAGGTTGTTCCGGAAGCTGTGCTTGCGGGCATTGCTTATTTATATAACAGCAAGAAGGATGATGTGGTTTTGGTGGTGGATTCCGGCGGCGGGACTACCGATTTTGCACTGCTTTATTGGAAAGGGGATGAGATTCAAAATGATTTTATTGGTGAGGGTTGTGATTTTGCGGGAAATGAAATTGATAGGACAATATATAAAAAATTATTTTTAGAAGAGGGAACTTCCAATGACAAGGGCGAAGACAGTGAAATGATGGATAAGGTGCGTGAGGCAAAAGAACATATCTTTCGGGATGATAAGGGCGACCCCAGAGAGGGTGAAGAGTTGGGGAAAGCCAGTCATTTATTTGAAATTAATAATGCTAAACGCGTTCTTCATTACAACAAAGATGAGAAGAGACTATATGAACAATCAAATGATCAAGAAGAGATTGTAAGAATTGGCGAGGAAGAGGTTTATAAAAAAATTTGTGAGAAGTTATCTGAAGATCTAAAACTGATAAAGGCTACGATCAATACTATATTTTTTGTGGGCGGAACGTCATATATTTTGCCGCTGCGTTTGGAAATTTCCTCCTTGGTGCAGAGTCAGCAGGGAGAAGAAAAAGATAAGTCCTCAAAGAAGTTCTCAAATAAGGTAAGTGTGAGAACGCCTTTTGGTACGTATACACCGATTTCCATTTCCTCTTTTGTGCAAAATACGAAAAGAGAAGAAACGGGGAATAGGATATTTTTTGACCGGGAGCATAAAATTACTTGTTTTAATGCTGTGGCAATCGGTGCGTGTATTCGGGCACTCGGAACAAAGATAGTTTCCTGCCCTAAAATTGAGCTTGCGTGTGAAACAGATGAAGAGCCGGCATGGGTGACGATCTACGATCCGCAACAGGAGAGCGTGCGTACAGCACTCGTGGATACGGTAGATGTCTGTGCAGCGTTTGCAAATAAAAATGATATATCCTTATATTATCGTTCGGATATACCAATGAAATTTCGTATTCGCATCAATGGGAAACTTATGGAGGATGTTATCCGGGTCAATAAAAAGGTGATGAAAGACATATTGTCTGATAGCGGAAAAGACCTTGTTATAAATTTTTCGTTGACGGGAAGTGGTACATTAGTTTGTACAACAGGTATGGGGACGATAGAGAAAGAGCGAAAAGGGTATTATGTAAAAGATAAGATAAAGACGTTTGGTTCTCCGTTAGAAGTTAAGTTGTAGACTAATTGTGTTGTGAGTAACCAGCACTTAAAGAAATCCGGGAGAAAGTAAAATGAAAGCAATAAGGTTACCCAAGAATCCAAAGGTATATATAAAAGAGATAGATACTCTACAAAAGGAAAATAAAACCTTAGAAAACGAAAGTGCAACGTTAACAGAAGATAATGAACGGCTAAAGGGACTAGAAAAGACGATTGAGACATTAAAGAGCGAAAATCGGATGCTAAAAAGTGGAAATATACTACAAAGAGAAAAAATATTACAGGAAGTAGCCGCTACAGACCCTGTGCAAAACGAGAGAAATGCAAAGCTAAAAGAGGAAAACGTCGGTCTAAAAAAAGAAAATACAGAGCTGAAAGCGGAAAATAACAGTCTAAAAAAAGCAAATGAAGAGCAGAAAAAAGGAATGGCGGAAAAAGCTGATAGAGCAGATCTCGTTGCTTTAAGGCTCAGACTTGAAAACCTGCAAAGATTTGCCGAAAGCGGTGAGTTTGAAACCAAAACAAGTTATATTACTAAATATCATAACTTTAGTACCTGTTTGTTTCTCTGTGCTATATTGCTCTTCAATATTTTTGCGATTTGGTTTATCGCCTGCAAACCTGCTGTCTCCGGGGCAACGGGGATAAGAGAACTGCCGTGGATGTTTTTGCTGTTTCTATGCGCGACCCTTGCTGTAAATATAGTGTGGGCGATCATTGTGTCATATCGGGCTGTTCGTGCCGGAAAACAGCGGGCATGGGTCGGTATCAGCGCGGCAATTGTCTTACTTGTGCTCAACATGGTTGCAGTTTGGCTGTTTGCGTTCCACCCTGTAGAATTAACGGCGGCAGTATATGCTTTGCTGGTCTTTCTGATGGTGGCAAACATAGCGGAGGGCGCAGCGGCGATCTTTTACAGTTATGGCAATGAGAACGGATATGTCCCGAGCATATTTACTTTTATTGCGTTGCTTCCTGTCCTGATTATTTTTATCGGCTGGATCAGGGCGTGATAAAATTTTTGTGTAAGGGAAACACGAGAGGTGAGGTATGGAGAAAGGAATCGAAAGTGAATTGTCAAACAAAGCAGATATCGAAGAGCTTAAGAGATTGGAAACTGAAATCGAAAAGCTGGAAAAAGCGTTGCCGTCAAGTATTGAAGAAACATATTGTAGTATCGGTAAAGCACTGTATGAAGATGAAACGAGTCAAAAACTCAATGTCTATCTGATCATCTGTGCGATTTTTCTTTTTAATATATTGGCATTGTTTTTTATTGTGTTGAGTCCGGTACTCTCTGCACCGCGTGACCTTGAAACATTGTCATGGACGTTTTTACTCCCTCTGCTTGTTATTATGATCGTAAACATAGGCTCTACGATCGTGTTCTGCTATCAGACGTTTGATAAGGATGGAATGGGCAGAACGATCTTCTCGCATTGTGCCGCTGTTATTTTGCTGATCGCCGATACGATCGGCATATGGTTCGCCTCGATCTATGACAATCAATTTTTTGTAACATGTTTAGCAGCAGGATATTTGGGAATACTTGTAGATATTTTGAATTATGAAGTTGAAGAGGAACACAGTGTTTTATTTAATATTCTTATTTTAGTTTCAGCGGCAATGTATTTCGTGGATTTAGCAATATTTGGTGTGTAAAGTCTATGGAAATTTTCATTACGGACAAGTTGGCGGGAAATGTTTCGGCAGAGGCGCTCTGCGTTTTGAAAAAGGCAGAGGACGATAGCCTGATGTTCACCGTACAGCGCTTACGGGGTGACGGCAAAGAGCAAACAGCCATCAATGTATGCGGAGAGGATGCGGCGGAGCAGGCGGCACTGGCATTGGCAGCGTATTGTGCGGATAAACAGGTGCACGTTCTCGCGCTTGACGTTCCCTCTTTTTCCGGTATGTTTTGCGCCTTTTCTTACTTATGCAGTTGCGTCTGCGATGCTTTGGTTGAGCAGGAGTTTGTTGAGCGCATTTTCTTTGCCGGCATTCCGGTAAATCCTGATTTAACGGCAAGGCTTGAGAAACATCTTGCGCGCCCGATAATTGTAACAGTAAGGCTTGAGAAACATCTTGCGCGCCCGATAATTGTAACAGAAAATCATGTATTTGGGGATCTCGGGAACGAACTGAAAGAAAAGTTTGAAAGGTTTGCGGCAGCGAACAGCGGGCAGCCGTTTAACCAGTATCTTGTTCAACTGATGTATCAGAAAGGATGTGTCGATTCTCCGTCGGTATATAAGGCTGCGGGCATTTCAAAATATACTTTTTCTAAAATAATGAATTATAAACGCAATCATAAGCCATCAAAGGAAACGGTGGCGGCGCTGACGATTGGTTTAAAGTTGAACATTAAAGAGGCGGAAGAATTGTATCATGCGGCGGGGTATCATTTGGGAACAGGTGATTTCGTTGATAAAGTCATACGCTTTTTTATCAGCGAAAAGCTCTATGATATCGATGAAGTAAATATATGCCTCAGTCAATACGGGCATCCGCCGTTGGGTGAGAAGTTACGGGATACAAAAATTACAATGGATATGGATGAATAAGCAGGTGGCTTTGCAAAGTTGATTGCAAAGCCACCTGCTTATTTTATTGTAGCAGTATAATGCTTATATACATAATCGGCTGTTTATCTTGTAGTTTATAAGCACTGAAAAGTCTGCTATAAAACAGGAGAGTAACGGAACGCGAGGAGAAAAATATGGTATCCAAAACGGAAAGGAAAAGAAGCAAAAACGATCTTATGGATTTACTGTTTTGCGAGGACACTGCCGGGTTCGTTCTTGTAAATGAAAAAGGGCAGGAACTTGCTTTCAGGCAGGTCTATGCTACGATAAAAGACGGCACTGTCTATTGTATATTAGTGCCTGCCGAAAAAATATATTCGCTGCCTCACGACGGAGCGTTGCCGTTCGTGCTTTCAAAGGAACAAACTTTGACTGTGGTGCAGGACAGGCAACTCGCCGGGCAGATCTTTGCGGAATACTATCGCAAAGTAAAAAGAGAGGGTGAATAGGTATGAATGAAAGAGAGGTTTTAAAAGGGAAAACTTTGTATAAAAACGGGCTTGAAGTGGTGCAGCCCGAGTTTACGGATGCTAAATTACAGGAAGATCTGAAATTTTTATCAGCTCTCGATAAAAGTTTTTCGGAATTAGAAGGGCAGGACTATGCCTGTCAGGCCGTAAAAGAATACCTCTTCGGGAATTTGCGGAAAGCCAATAAAGACGGTCCTGCCGCGGTACTTTTGTTTGTTGGACCGCCTGCGGTCGGAAAAACTTTGCTTGCAAAAAAAATTGCGGAGGCATTGGGGCGCCCTTTTGAGCGTTTCGACATGTCATCCTACTCGGACAGGGAGGCGACTTTCAGTTTGTTCGGGCTGAACAGAAGTTACAGAGCTGCAGAGCCGGGGCGGCTAACGAAGTTTCTCAAAGAGCATCCTGTATCGGTATTGTTGTTTGATGAAATAGAAAAAGCGCATGCAACGGTTCATAATAATCTGCTGCAAATGCTGGACCGGGGATGCGTGCGGGATTTGTTTTATGAAAGAGATTTCAGTGTGCGCGATTGTATTCTGATATTTACTTCAAATGTGGGTTCAAATGTTTACAATACCGGCAATCCGTACAATCTTTCGGTCACACCGATCGCGACTGTTATAAAGGCTCTGGAGGAGGAACGGAGCCCGATTACCCTTGAACCGTATTTTCCGCGTGAACTTGTCTCCAGGTTTGCCTCGGGGAAGATCATTGTTTTTAACAGATTGCGCCCTGAAGTACTGCATCGCATTGCGGTCAGGCACATAGAGGCTTGGTGTCGTTATTATTATACAGAATATAATATAAGCTGCAGGCTCGATGCCGATGTGCTTGCGGATATAATTTTATTTTCACAGGGCGGTAATGCCGATGTGCGTATGGTAGTGCGGGCGGTACAGGAATTGTTTCTGAAAAATTTTGAAAGAGTAGTGCGCACAGTGAATGATATGGGCGGCGGCGGCAAAATCTGTGGCATTCGTTATAATATTGAGCTTGCATCCGCTGCGGCGAATGCAGCCGAAATTTGGGGGGATAACGGTTCGGAACGGATCCTTGTCTTTGGCGAAAGTATCGCATGCGGCATCCCGAAAAAGGATGATGCGCATACGGAAATTATTACAGTTAACGAAAGCCTGAGCAGCCGCGCTATCAAAAAACTTGACCCGGCAATCGCTTTGATCGGGGTAGATAAGAAAAACGAGTCGCGGGCAAAGGATCTGTTTGACGCATTGATTGCGGTCGGCGTTCCTACATACGTCTATACGGGAAAGGATGCGGTTCCCCTCATCTACTTTGCCGAGAACGGTGCTGTGGATTGTTATGCGCCCGGCATGAAAACGAGGGATTTTCGTAATTGGCTCAGCGGTGTGGTGCGCGGCATAAATTTGAGCAGGGTTACGGAGAAACTTTTCCGTACAAACAAAATTATAAGTTATGTCACTTCCTATACATACAAGAAACGCACTTGTGTGGCGGAAGTCACCCTTTCCGGTTTTACTCTGCAAATTGCATACGGGAACGGGGAAAGTACACTGTTTGCAGGGGCTGCGTCTATCCCCGATGTGACGTTTGAAGCGATAATAGGTGCCGACGAAGCAAAGCGTGAATTCGAGCCCGTTATCAGGCAACTTAAAAATTATGCAAGCTATAAGCGGAACGGGATACGTATCCCGCGCGGCATAATACTTGATGGCCCTCCCGGATGCGGAAAAACAACTTTGGCTAAGGCAGTGGCAAATGCCGCAGAATTGCCGTTCATCTCTCTCAATGCCACGGAATTTCTATCCAAATGGGTGGGAGAGGGTGAGCGGAAGATACGGGATATCTTTGCCGCTGCCAGAAGGTATGCCCCGTCAATCATATTTATCGACGAGATAGACTGTATCGTAAAGGACAGAACGGGCTCGGCAGCCATGTCGGCGCATACCGATAGCTTGACGAATGCGTTGCTCTCCGAACTGGACGGGTTCTCTACGGAAAATTCCGCGCCTGTATTTGTGATCGCGGCGACCAACTTTGATGTGCAGGATAGTGAAACAAAACTCGATAAGGCGTTTTTGCGCCGTTTTGACAAGAAAATTCATATAGATCTCCCTAAAGAGGCGGACAGGGAACGGTATCTTTCGCGCGAACTTGGAAAGTTTGATTTTTGTGCGGTAAGTCAAAGGACAATCGAGAATATTGCCAAGAGATCGGTGGGGTGGTCACTTGCAGATCTTGAACTTGTAGTACAGAATGCAGTGCGGCACAGTGAAAGTGACGGGGCTTTTTTACTGACCGATCAGATTTTGGAAGAGGCTTTTGCAAGTTTTGCCGGCGGCGGCAGAAAAATCTATGATGAGCAAGTGATACGAAAGACGGCGTATCACGAGGCAGGGCATGCGGTAGTTGCGGCGCTGCTCGGGTTAAAACCCGCGTATGCTACAATAGCTGCGCGCAACGGTTATGGCGGGTATGTGCAGTACGGCGAGGAAGATAAGTTTGATCTTTCCCGTGAAGAGTGTTTGAACAGGATATGCGCTGCTATGGCGGGGCGAGCAGGGGAAGTGTGCTTTTATGGCGATGGCGGCGTGACTACGGGGGCGATCGGAGATATCCGCGCGGCAACCGAAATGGCAAGACGTATGGTCTGCTCATACGGCATGGAGCGTGATATGCTTTGCTATATTGAACAGGACGAAGCGGCAGAGAAGGCACACGTCGGTATGCGGGTGCAGGAAATACTTGCGGAGCAGTATGAGCGTGCCCTGCGGCTTGTCCGCGACAATACCTGTAAGATAGAGGCTGTTGCAAAAGCTCTGCTCGAAAGAGAAAACCTAACCGATAGAGAGCTTTCAGAAATACTTTCCGATAGGTAAGGAGGTCGGTATGGATAACATAACCGTTGGATTGCTGTTAACAAAACTGAACATGGGGATACATCGCTTTGCGCTCTCCGAACTTTCAGAATTTGAAGACGACTCGTCCTCTTACAACGCAAAGCGCGAAGTGGCGGAACTTTTGCGTGAGGGGTTTATCTATGCCGACGGACATAAGAGCTATATCATTGACGTTGACCTCTACACGCTCCGTAAGCATTATTTGCGCAGCTTTTCAAAGGAGAGAGAGCCTGCGGATGTGGATATAAAGTGCCGCTTTGACAGATGCGATATTATAAATTCGGTGTGGCACGTCAAAGACGTATCCGCAATGACTGAGGACGATAGAGATGTATTTGAGAGTGTGGAAGAAACCGATTGTTGCTCGCGGGAGTATTTAGACAGACGGCGGCGTTGGGTCCGGCAATATTCGCCAAAAACTGATGATGACGACGATGATGAAGATGACAATGAGGAGGATGAGGATAGTGATTTGAATCGTCGCCGTCGGGAATATCTGGAGAAAAGAAGACGCGAACTGATAGCCGAACTGCAGGAGAAGGCAAACACGGAAAATGAAACCGATGAAGAGGATGAGGATGATGAGGATGATACCGAGAGCGGGGACGGCGAAAACAGTGAATATGACGGGTTGGACGGAGAGCTGTATATGGACGAAACATCTGAGACGGAGGAGAGCGGGGAAGAGTTGCGTAAAAGGCTGTGTGCTCTTCTTTGTGAAGGCGGGATCAGGGGTGAAACGATGGTTCCCGCACTGCAGCTATGTGCAAGTAAGGGATACGTTTCATCACAGCTATTACAGAGCAATATGAATATCAAAGGTTATTTTGCCGATTATGTATGTTTTTGGCTATGGAAAAATCACTTCACGAAGAGGGATGTGCGGGATGACGAAAAATACGTTTTGAATATGCCTGTAAGTCAATTTTTATCTTGTTGCCGTGAAACGGAAGAACGTAAGAAATCCATTGAGAGTCTTGCCATTGTTCTGAAAAATATTGGCGCGAAAAAGGAGAGAGGGGAGGAGCGAAAGCAGACGATACTACAGCGGTATGCGGAAGATTTCAGATATGGAAAAATCGTGCGGGAAAAAATTTTAAAACTTTTGCGCGATGAGCCGACGATGACCAGAACAAAAGCGATAGCCAAGGCGGAAGGTTGCCTGTTTGCAGCTCGTGAAATGGACAGGGCAATTACGGCAGAGACTTATGAAAAGGTGATTTCGGCATTAAAAGGGATGAGTAATTATAAATTTAATCGTCTCAAAGGTGAAGTGAAAGAATGAAGGTGGGGGGATCTTTTTGAATATATTTAAAAAATGTGATATCCTGTAAGAGCAATAACGAGGGGGGTAGCAATGAATCTTTTCAAGGTTATCGGCTGGACGGATTATGGCTGTACGGAATATCCGACCAACAGAGGATCGCGTGCGGCTGACCGTGCAGTAGAAGATTGTATCCGTGTAAACGGATACAGGTTTGGCGGAGATTCGCATCAGGACAGGGAGGGGTGCTGTCCCGTCCTGAATGACGGGACAAAGATGTGCTATTCTATGCGCGGGTGGGGCGGAATAATGGCAAGGGCGCTCAAACTTGACGACAGTGACGGCTATGCTTATATGGAGTGGTATATGGATGGTTGGTCGCGCGAAGGGATGCCGGGGCTCGATTGTCCGCCGCGCGAGACGGTGTATCCGTCCAAAGGCGTTGATCGGTCAATGATAGACAGAGCGCTCTGCGGAAAAGTGATCCATGAGATGCGTCTTGCGGATGAACCCTTCTCTATGATCGCCTGTGGCGAAAAAACAGTTGAGGTGCGGCTCAACGATGAAAAACGCAGGTCGATTTCAAAGGGGGATATCATACTCTTTCACAGGCAAGGGGATATATCTGAAATGTACGCGGCGGAAGTTGTGGGATTAAGGCGCTTTCAAAGTTTTTCAGAGGTGTTTTCTTCCGACTTATTTGCAGGAACGGGCTGTAAAGGGGTAACGACCATGCAGGCGGCAGAAAGAATGTATCGGTATTACACGGCAACACAAGAGAAAAAGTATGGAGTTCTTGCGATAGAAATAAAATTGATAGGGGATCGATATGATTTATGTGACCGGTGACACGCACGGGCTGCATGACTTTGCGAAATTGTTGGATTTTGCGGAAAATAATCCGCAGCTTACAAAGGACGACTATGTTATCATTGCAGGCGATTTCGGCGGCGTATGGTGGAAACCTACGCTCGGGGCGGATCTCGAACCGTATCATGATTTACCGTTTACGATACTCTTTATAGATGGTAATCATGAAAATTTTGATCTGCTCAATGCCTATCCTGTCGATGAGTGGAAGGGCGGTAAGGTGCATGTTATTTTGCCGGATATCCTTCATCTTATGCGCGGACAGGTATTTGAACTGGAAGGCAATACTATTTTTACGTTCGGCGGCGCGACGTCGATCGATAAATACATGCGCAAAGAGGGCGTCTCGTGGTGGAAAGAGGAGCTCCCCACCTTTGAAGAACTTGATGAGGGAATTGCCAACCTGAGGAGACATGGCAACAAGGTTGATTATATCATTACACATGCGTGTGGCGAGCGTGCGCTGATGTATCCGCCGTTGCGTACCCGTTGGCGGCAGATGCAGCGCTACCCTGAAAATCAGATGCTGGCATATTTTGAGGATATCGCAGACTATAAACATTGGTACTTTTCGCATTACCACCTCGATGGCAACTTGCGGCAGGGATTGACCGTCCTATACCAAAAGATTGTGAAATTGGGGGATAGTATTTGACTGCATAAAAAGAGCACGGGGATTCCCGTGCTCTTTTTTTGTAACGGTGTTGATTCAGCAATTCAAAAGGCGCCAGATGCTGCCGTTGAGGATCATCAGAACAAGGTCGATGACCCATACGAGCCAAAACCCGAGGAAGATGCGCAGGATGGCGGCAACGATCCTGCCTTCTGAAATACGGGTGATGATGCCGCAGATTCATGCGGTCGGCGGAATGATCGCAAGGATCAGGCTCACGAGATAACTCAACCCGAAATAGTCTTTTTCAGTGCCATTTTCAAACCCCTCCGAAATGAATTTCTTAACTATATTATAGTTTCGGAGAAAGCGGAAAGTCAATACTTTTGTGAAAAAAGTTTTGCTTTTTCGCGATTTTTCTTTTCACGGCGTTTATACCGTCCATAAATTTTAATGATGATATGATTTTGTTAATTTCATTTGACAATTCGGCGGCGGGGGAATATAATTTAACACGAAAACAGCAAGGGCGCTGCGGACAGAGAGAGCATAGAAAAATGCTTTTCTGCCGCGGCGTTTTTTTGTTGAATAATGAGAGGGCCGCAGAGGCAAAAAGGAGAAGTTGCTATGACAGTACCCGAAATGTTCGGCGAGAACGTGTTCAACCTTGACGTGATGCGCGAGAAGCTCCCCAAGGACGTGTTCAAATCGCTGAAGAAGACCATCGACGAGGGTAAGCCGCTCGACAACAGCATCGCAGGCGCGGTCGCCCATGCGATGAAGGAGTGGGCGATCTCGAAGGGCGCCACGCATTATACGCACTGGTTCCAGCCCATGACAGGCGTCACCGCCGAAAAGCACGACAGTTTCATCTCGCCCACGCAGGACGGCAAGGTCATCATGGAGTTCTCGGGCAAGGAGCTCGTCGTCGGCGAGCCGGACGCCTCGAGCTTCCCCAGCGGCGGCGTGCGCGCGACGTTCGAAGCGCGCGGCTACACCGCGTGGGACCCGACCTCGTATGCGTTCATCAAGGAGGGCACGCTGTGCATCCCCACCGCGTTCTACTCCTACACGGGCGAGGTGCTCGATAAAAAGGCGCCGCTTTTGAAGAGCATGGAGGCGCTGAACAAGCAGGCGCTGCGCATCCTGCGCCTCTTCGGCAATACGACGGCTAAGCGCGTCGTTCCCACGGTCGGGCCCGAACAGGAGTACTTCCTCATCGACCGCAAGATGTTCGATGCGCGCAAAGACCTCGTCTATACGGGCAGGACGTTGTTCGGCGCGAAGCCGCCGAAAGGGCAGGAGCTTGAGGACCATTACTTCGGCGCGATCAAGACGCGCGTGAGCGGATTCATGCACGATCTCGATCAGGAGCTGTGGAAACTCGGCATCCTCGCCAAGACCAAGCACAACGAGGTCGCGCCCGCCCAGCACGAGCTTGCGCCTATCTTCTCCGTCACGAACGTCGCGTGCGATCACAACCAGCTCATGATGGAGACGATGAAGAAAGTTGCGGCAAGGCACGGCATGTACTGCCTGCTGCACGAAAAGCCCTTTGCGGGCATCAACGGCTCGGGCAAGCACAACAACTGGTCGATGAGTACGGACACGGGTCTGAATCTCCTCGACCCCGGTTCCACCCCCGCGGAGAACGGACAGTTCATGCTCTTCCTCACGGCGGTCATCAAGGCGGTGGACGAGTACCAGGATCTGCTGCGTCTCTCCGTCGCGAGCGCGGGCAACGACCACAGGCTGGGCGCGAACGAGGCGCCTCCCGCGATCGTCTCCGTGTTCCTCGGCGAAGAGCTCTCCGAAGTGCTGGACGCGCTCGATCACGACGTGAAGTACCAGGGCAAGGGCAAGCAGCTCATGAAGCTGGGCGTGGATACGCTGCCCGACCTGCCGAAGGATACGACCGACCGCAACCGCACCTCGCCGTTCGCCTTCACGGGCAACAAGTTCGAGTTCCGCATGCTCGGTTCTACGTTCTCCATCGCCGGCCCGAACATCATCATCAACACCATCGTCGCGGACGCGCTGCGCGAGTTCGCGGATACGCTCGAAAAGGCGAAGGACTTCAACGCGGCGCTGCACGATCTGGTCGTGGAGACCTACCGCAAGCACAAGCGCATCATCTTCAACGGCAACAACTATACGGACGAGTGGAAGGAAGAGGCGGCAAAACGCGGGCTCCTGAACCTCAAGAACTCCGCAGAGGCGCTGCCGCACTTCTCGGACAAGAAGAATATCGCCCTCTTCGAGCGCAACGCCGTGTTCACCGAGCGCGAAGTCACTTCCCGTACCGAGATCATGCTCGACAACTATGCGAAGGTGCTCGCCATCGAAGGACTCACGATGATCGAGATGGCGAAAGAGGACATCTATCCTTCCGTCAACGCGTATATCTCCGATCTGTGCGACCTGATCGAGAAGAAGAGCAAGCTCGGCGTCTCCGCCGCAGCGGAGGAGGAGCTGGTCAAAAAGCTCTCCGCCGCCAACGAAGCGATGTACTTCAAGGCGAACGAGATCGACAAGCTGCTCATCGAGGCGAAGGAGAGCGCGGGCGCGGAGGCTGCGGCGAAGTTCTTTGCGGAGAAGGTCATCCCCGTCATGCAGGAGCTGCGCGCCTATGCGGACGAGATGGAGCTCTCCACCGCGAAGAAGTACTGGCCGTTCCCGACCTACGGCGAGATCCTGTTCAGCATCTGACCGTAAAAACGGAAAGTGCGCCCGCAGGCATGCGGGAATTGCGAAGAGAAAAAAACAGAGGCAAAAGCGTTTTGCCCCGCACGGGGAGGGAAATCCCCGTGCGGCGCGGCGCGGATGCTCACAGGAAAATGAGCTGTTTTTGCCTGTGTTTTTATATTTTGCTTTCTTAATA
>JAGHJD010000004.1 GCA_017886895.1 Clostridia bacterium
AAGTTGAACTGAAAAAAGGTACTCGCGGATTTCTCGGCAGGCTGCTGCCTGCGAAATCCTGCGATTTGAGAGACAACCGGCGGGCACGCCCGCTCGCGGGCTAACCGCCGTTTTTCTCTCTGCGGCGCGCTTTAAATGCTCTCGATTATAAGAGCGCGCCGCATTCACTCTTTCCGGGAAAGCCGCAAGTATGCGGCAAATTGGGTGCGCTTTTCCAAAGGCGTGGCTTTGGAACGCGCAGTTGGATTATTATAGGGTTTCACCCTCTTCCTTTACGCTTTCCGTAAAGCGCAAGGTGCACGAAAAGGGATCCCGAAAATCGCAACGGAGTGAGATTTTTGGGAAGAGGAGGAGCGGAGCGCGCACGCGAGCTTTGCCCTTTTAGGGCAATGCGAGAGCGCAGCCGACTGCTCCGACGAAAAAGCGTGGTTTTGCCTTTTGCAAGGAATTATAGAAATCGCACACATTCACCCCTTTTCTTAAAAGCCGAAAGGTTTCGGCAAATTGAGTACGCTTATTCAAAATGCGATTTTGAAACGCGCAGTTTGATTGTTAACAAACGCTTATTCAAAATTGCAGCTTTGGAACGCGCAGAGAATTAGTGAAAAATTTTTACCGTGTCACCCTGCGCGGCAGCGTAGGCGAATTGTATAATACAACCCCGTGAAGGGTGTATTTTCAATCCGAGAAAAATATTACAAATTTATTACAAATTTTACAAGTGTATTATACAACTTTCCCTTACAATGGCTTTGAAGGCATGTTTTGTGCTATGAGAGAAAAGCTATTGCCAAGGAGAAAATTGTATGAGCATGGGGCAACTGCTGGCGGAGGGCGCGCAGCTTACGTTCAGTAACATGGGCGCGATGGACTATGTCCTCGCCGTCGTGGCGCTGCTGGGCGGGCTGGGCGCGTTCCTGTTCGGGTTCAAGGTGCTTTCCGATAACATCGAAAAGCTGGCAACCAACCGCTTGCGCGGTTGGTTCGACAAGACGGGCAAAAACCGCTTTATCGGCGTCGGCATCGGCGCGGGCGTGACGGCGATCATCCAGAGTTCGTCGGCAACGACCGTCATGGTCGTCGGCTTTGTCAACGCGGGGCTGATGTCCCTGTTTTCGGCGACGGCGATCATCATGGGCGCGAACATCGGCACCACGGTCACCGCGTATTTTTCGGTCATCGCCGATATTCCGTTCATCGAGTTCGTCACCGTCTTTGCGTGCGTGGGCATCTTCATGAACATGCTCGCAAAGAAGGAAAAGACAAAGAGCATCGGGCTTTTGCTTGCGGGGCTGGGGCTTGTGTTCCTCGGGTTGGAATACATGGGCATGGCGATGGAGGATTTCTCCAAGTCTGAGGCAGTATTCAACTTCCTGCGCAGTGTAGACAACCGCTTTATCCTGCTGCTTGCGGGTGTTGTCATCACGGGCATCGTGCAGTCCAGCTCGGCGGTCACGACGCTCATCGTGCAGATCGTCGGCACGGGCACGCTGTTCATCGGCGACCCGTCCAACAGCGGCATCCTCTTCCTCGTCCTCGGCACGAACATAGGCACCTGCGTCACGGCGCTGCTCTCTGCCATCGGCGCGAACACCAACGCCAAGCGCGCGGCGCTCATTCACCTCATGTTCAACGTGTTCGGCACGGTCATCTTTGCGGTCTTTTTGCTGTGCTGGCCCGGGTTCCTGAACAGTACGCTCGGTGCATGGTTCCCCAACGATCCGGGCTTGCAGATCGCGCTGTTCCATACCTTCTTCAACGTGGTATGCACCTGTTTGTTCCTGCCGTTCATCAAAATATTCGTGAAGATCGCGACAAAGCTCGTCCGCGAAAAGAAGAGCAAAGCGGCAGTTTCCGGAGAGACCGCGCCCGAAAACTTGTTGGACGAGCGGTTCATCAAGACGCCTACGATCGCCGTCGGGCAGGCGAACAGGGCTGTCACGCGCATGGCGGAGACGGCGATGGAGTCCTTAAAGACGGCGTTCGACGGGTTTGTCGCGCGCGACGAGGAGGCGGCGGAACGCGTCAGCGCGCTCAATGCGAACGTGGCGGACCTGGAACGCAGGATCGTTTCGTTCCTTATCAGGATCTCTTCGGAGGATACTTCCGAAACGGACGAGCGCACCATCTACGCGCTGCACCACGCGACGGGCGATATAGCGCGTATCAGCGAACTTGCGGATAACATCACCAAATACACCCGTTCGTGCTGTAAAAAAGGGATCGACTTTTCTCCCGTCGTCATCAAATCGCTGCATGAGATGTACGGGAAGATCGAAGAGCTGTACGGCAAGACGATGGAGGTGTTCGACAAAAAGGACATTACCGTCATCCGCGCCGTCGACAGTGTGGAATCGGAAATAGACGCCGCGCGCAAAGAGATGGTCAACGATCATATCGAGCGGCTGAACGAGGGCAAATGCAAGCCCGAGTCGAGCGGGGTGTTCATCAATCTCGTCGGGAATTTGGAGCGCGCGGCAGACCATCTCACCTACGTGGCGCACGCATTCGACTGAGAGAAAAGGACTTGCGCGTGCGCGGCGTTCATGGTATAATACGGGCAGAGGGGTGACCCTCCGCGCGGGAGGATCGTTGTGGAAAAACGCGTATTTTTATTGGAGGACGACAAGAACATCGGCGAGCTGGTCACCTGCGCGCTGGAAATGTCGAATATCGAGACGGAGTGCTACCCGACCGTCGCGGAGTTCTGGGACGCGGTGGAAAAGGACCCGCCCGCCCTCGCGCTGTTGGACATCATGCTGCCCGACGGCAACGGGCTGGACGTTCTGGCGCGGCTCAAACAGAAATACCCGACGATGGGCGTCATCCTGCTCTCCGCGCTGGGGCAGGAGACGGACAAGGTACGCGGGCTGAACCTCGGCGCGGACGACTACGTTGCAAAGCCCTTCGGCGTGCTGGAGCTGGCGGCGCGCGTGAACGCGCTCCTGCGCCGTTCGCGGCAGAATGCCTCGCTCGTCCGCGGCAACCTCGCGCTGGACGAGGACACGATGACGGCGACGCTGCGCGGCGTGCGGCTGGAGCTGAACAACAAGGAATTCAACCTTTTAAAGTACCTCATGCAGAAGGAGGGGAAGGCGCTCACCCGCGAGAACATCCTCAACGCCGTCTGGGGGTACGACGAGGGGGAGACGCGCACGGTGGACAACCACGTCGCGCGGCTGCGCAAACTCGGCATCGACTATATAGAGACGGTGTTCGGCGTCGGGTATAAGTTTGTGTATAGGGAGTAACAAAAGTTCACGAAAAATTTTTTGAGCTGACAAAAAATTTTTCCGTGATTTTGAGGACAACCCCGCTGCCTCGTCGTCGCGGTCGGTTGCGACGACGAAAAGGCGTGGTTTTGCCTAAGCGCAGTGGGTTATTGAGAAGAGGCGTTCTCATTGTCATTCTGAGCGGAGCCGCCCGCAGGGCGGCGCAGTCGAAGAATCTCTATTCAAATTTTGTCGATATTCTAATAGAGACCCCCTCGGCAGGCTCGGGATGACGGGAGTGCGCTTGCAAAAAGTGTGATTTTTGCAAGCGCAACACAATTATTAAAAAAATTAACATTTTTATTTTAAAAAGGCATGCCGCCGCCAGCCGCACAGCGGCAGGCGGCGGCAATTCGTTTGTGTCGGTTCCCTTTGCGGTGCGGCGGCCCCTCGGCGGCAGGCTGCCGCAAAATACTGCGGAAAATTTTTCGGCGGGTTTGTTTCATGAAAAAGCGCATTCTACTCTTTTCGCTCATCATAACGATCGCGGGCATCGTGCTGATCACCCTTCTGTACACGGGGATCTTCTGGCAGAGCCGCGTCGCCGATTCCGAGCGCTACCTTGAAATTTATTCGAGCGTGGCGGAGGCGGAACTTGCCGAAAGCGGCGTCTCGCAGGAGCGCGTCGAGGCGGTCTCCGCGCGGCTGGACGGTGCGCGCGTCACCGTGACGGATGAAAACGCCGTCATCCTCGCCGACAGTGCGGGGGAGCACCTCATCGGGCAGTCCCGCGCGGACAGGTCGGAGTTCGCCGCCGCCATGGAGAGCGGCGAGGGCAGCGTCACACGCGAGAGCGCCACGCTCGGCACGGACATGCTCTATTACTGCCGCGCGCTGGAAGTCGGCGGGGAGACCTGTCTGCTCCGCGTCGGCGTGGCAATGGATTCCGTGTTTGCAGTGCTGGGCGACGCGCTCCCGACCGTCGTTTTGTGTCTGGCGCTGGACATTCTTTGCTGTCTGCTCTTTTCCTGGATCGCGACGGGCGCGGTGCTCCGCCCCGTGGAGGCGCTCACGCGCGAGGCGGCGCTCTCGGGCGGGCGGCAGGTGCACACCAAATATAAGGAATTGCAGCCCGTCGCCAAGATGATGAACGAGATGACCGCCGAGATCGAGGACAAGGTCAGGCGCATGCGCGAGGACAGGCGGCTCGAAACGCTGGTGCTCGACAGCATGGAGCACGGCATCGTCATCTTCCGCGACGCGGAGGACGTCATCCTCATCAACCGCACCGCGTCGCGCTTTCTCGACTACGACGCGCAGGGTTCGCTCACCGCTTTTGCGGCGGATGCGGAGGTCGCCGCCGTGCTCGCCGCGCAGGAGGCGGCTACGCTCTACCGCGAGCGCGACGGGCGCGATTTTTCGCTGCGCTTTACCTTCAATGAAAGCATCTGCGTGCTGCTCATCACCGACGTGACCGAATCGATGGCGGCGGCGCGCTCCAAAAACGAGTTTATCGCCAACGTCACGCACGAGATGAATACGCCGCTGACGAGCATCCGCGGCTTTGCCGAGCTGATGGCGGCGGGCTCTCTCCCGCCCGAGCGCGCGCAGCACGCCGCGAAGACGATCATCAAACAGAGCGACCGCCTTGCCAATCTCGTCAAGAGCATCATCAACTTTTCGCAGATCGACAGCGACGAGCTGCCCGACGAGGACGTGAACCTCTCCGAACTTGTGCGCGAGGCGGCAAGCGTGTTCGAGCCGAAACTGCAAAAGCGCAGCATCTCCTTTACGCTCGACGTCGCGGAGAACGTGAAAGTGCGCTCCCGCCGCGAACGGCTGTTCGAGATCGTGAACAACCTCATCAGCAACGGCGTGCGCTACAACCGCGACGGCGGCACGCTCGCCGTCACGCTCACGGGCGGGGAAGAGCCCGTGTTCACCGTCCGCGACACGGGCATCGGCATTGCAGAGGAGGACAAGGAGCGCATTTTCGACCGTTTTTACACCGTCGACAAGTCGCACGGCGGCGGGGGCGGCGGATTCGGATTGGGGCTTGCCATCGTCAAAAAGCTGTGCAAGCGCGCGGGCTGGGTGCTCTCGGTGGAGAGCAAGCTCGGCGAAGGCACGGTGTTCTCCGTCCGCTTTGTGCGGCGGGAGAGGAAGGCATAAAATTTTTGCGCGGCGTTCCCGCCGCGCAAAAAATCAGTACATATAGCGCGCGGGAGGCGGAACTTGTTCCGCCTCCCGCGCTGTCTTTATTCAGTAATCCGAAAGCCCTAAAAGGTAGTCCGCCGAAACGCCGAAGAACCGCGCGACGGCGGCAATGTTGTCCGCCGTGGGCTGTTTCAGCCCTCTGCACCATGCGGAGACCGTTGCGGACGTCACGCCGATTTTCAGTGCAAGCTGTCTTTGCGAAGTTTTGTTTTCCCGCAATAATTCCTGCAGCCGGTCCGGAAAATTTGTTTTCATAGTTTGATTTTATACTAAAGTAAGCAGTTTTTATTGCCTGCATACTATAGCATGCGGTATAATAAGAGAAAAAACCGACGGGGGGGGGAGACACTTTCATGCGGGAATTTTTTAAGAAGGCTTTACAGTTATACAGGGTTCCTTTGACGCCGGAAGGGGAGGAGCCGCTGCGCGTGCATCGCAATGAGACAAGGGAGCTCGTGCACATGCTGCTGCCGCTTTTGACGGATAAACAGATGAAAACGGCAGCGCATGCGGTAGGAGCGGACTCTCGGGCGGTTTATAAAGTATTGCAGGAGTATTTCATTCAAGGAATGCTGTACGGCGTGCTGGCTGGAACGGAGGCATGCCGCGGATGCAGGGATCTGAGTGATTCGGTTGAGCGGGCGATGGAGGGTTTTTCAAACGGGAGATTGGAAAATGATGTGCAGAGTGCCGAGTACCGCCGCACACAGGAGCGGTATGAGGAACTTTGTGAACTCTTTGGTCGGCAGGTCGGGTCGAAAGCGCGAGCACTCTTGCGGGATATACACAAAATCAACGCAGAGATCATCGCGGAACGCAGGGTCGAATATTTCACCGACGGTATGCGATTCGGCATACAGCTCGGTGCAGACGCACAGAACCTATTTGAAGAGCGGGAATAAAAACGGAAAAAGCAGCAGCCGACCTTGCGGGGTCGGCTTTTTTTAAGCCAAACGGCAGAAAGGGAGGGGTTGTTTATAACTTTTTTGCGGCTATAACGGAAAAAATTTTACTTTCGGCTGTTAATTACTTGACTGCGGGGGGGTGGTATATACTTATTTTATCGGTAAAATTGTACAGGTACGGCGTTTTGCCGTGGAAAAAGAGGAGGAGAGAGGAAATGAAGTGTATGAACTGCGGGCAGGAATTTACAGGGAATTTTTGCCCGAACTGCGGCACGCCCGCTCCGAAAAAGGAGTTCTGCCCGCAGTGCGGGAATGAGCGCCCCGCAGGGGCGCGGTTCTGTGCGCGGTGCGGGCATCACTTTGCGGACGCGCCCGTGCAAAGTGTATCCGCGTCTGCGCCGCAGGCGGCAAACGGCGCGCCGGAACGGGCGGCGGAGAGCAAGCGGACGGCACAGCCGCAGCCCGCGGGGCAGGAGCAGACGGCGCGGCAGCCCTACATACAGCAGCCCGCAGTTTCACGGCCCGCGGCAGCGCAGGCGGAACCGCCGCGCCCCATGGCAAGGCAGACAGGCCCGCAGCAGACGGCAACACCCGAACTGCCGCAGCAGAGAATGCAGTCGGCGGAAAGCACCCCGCAGGGACGGGCAGCGGAGAATGCTCCGCAGGCGCAGGCGGCAGAGAGTGCGGAGAGCGCCCCGCAGACGGCAAACAGCGCGCCCGAACGGGCGGCGGAGAGCAGGCAGGCGGCGGAACGGCCCGCGGACGGGCGTCCGTGCAAGGCGCTCGCCTTTCTGGATAAGCGCGCGGGCAAGGTGTACAAACTCCTGTATTTCGTTCCCGCGTGCGCGTTCGCGCTCATGACGGTGCTGTTGTTCGCGTTTTTTGCCGCGCCCGTCGCCACGGACCCGTTCTTCGGGATGAGCGCGGGGTCGGGCTATGACCTTCTCGGGCAGGCGAGCGAGTTGCAGGGCGCGCTCATCGCGCTGCTCGTGTTTGCGCTGTTCGGGCTGGCGCTTGCCGTGCTCATGCTCGTGCAGGTGTTTAAAAAACCGCTGCGCCACCGCACCGTGAAGGTGTTCGGGCGCACATTCTGTCAGGAGACGGCGCTCGACGCCCTTGCGGGGCTGTGGCTGTTCGTGTATTTCCTGCTCGGCTGCATTCTGTGCGGGCAGGCGGCGGGGCTGGGGCTTTCGGCAGGGGCGTTCCCCGCGCTCGTCATCGTGTTTTCGATTCTGGCGGGCATCTGCGCCGCCGCGCCCGTGCTGCGGTATTTTCTGGCAAAGCGCGAACCCGCCCTCGCGGGACCCGAACGGGAGGCGGCGCGCGCATACGAGGCAGCGCAGGAAGAAAAGAACGCCGCCGCGCTCGCCGCGTTTTTAGCGGAAGAGCCTTCGCTGCCCGAACCCGCCCTCGTAAAGCCGCAAAAACCGCCGCTGCCGCAGCTCGGCTGTGTGCGCGACGTGAACAAAGTCATGCGCAAAAAGCGCCGCGTGGCGTTCTTCCTCATCATGGTCGGCGTGTTTGCGGTGCTCGCGCTGTCGCTCGGGCTTTCGTATGCGCTCGGAGATATGCCCTCCGCTTCGTTTGTCGTCGGGATCAGCGTGGCGTCCGCGCTGTGGCTCGCCTGCACGATCGCGGGGATCGTGCTCATCTCGCGCCACCGCGAGGGCAAGTGGGACGAGCGCAAGAGCTGCAAAAACGGCGGCATGGTCGCCGCCGCGACCATCGGCGGCATTTTCGGGTTCTGGTGGGTCATCGGCGGGATCGTCGGGCTGATCTTTGCGTTTGTGATCGACGCAAATGTATCCTCATCCGCTGTCAGCATGGATATAGGACTGTCGGTCTCCTTCTTTGCGGCAGCCGCCCTCCTCCTCGGCATTTTCGGCGCGGCGCTCGCGGCGCGGGGGAAGAACAGGCAGCTTGCGGAGTACTTCTACGGCGCCAGAAAGCCGCTGCCCGGCGCGCCGCTGCGCTTTTCCTTCGCCATTCTGAACAGGGAACAGCTAACTTACCTCGACGCCCGCAAAGCGTACCGCGACTACCGCAAAAAACAGCGCAATCTGGGGTATGAAAAGAAGTGCTGGCAGAAGAAAAAGCTGCCCGCAAAGCCCGTGCTTTGGCTCAACGGCAACCGCGTGTGGCTGAGCGTCGTCGTCATTCTTCTCGTGGCCGCGCTCGTGCTCGTGTGCGTGCTGCCGCCCGTTTTGGGCAACAAGTTCCGCGCGGGGAACGTCAGCCGCGTAGAGCTCGGCATGCACGACTACGAAGTGGAGCAGATCCTCGGCGAACCGGACGAGCAGAGCGATACGCAGTGGGTGTGGTACGGCGGCGAATACAAGTCCCTTGCCGAAGAGGCGGCGCGGCTCGAAGAGCAGCTCGCGGCGGCGACGGACTTCTCGCAGATAGGCGAGCTCACCGAGCGCCTCGCCGAGCTGGAGGCGCGCGCGGCGACGCTCGAATTCCCCGTCATCCTCGTGGAGTTTACGGACGGGGAAGTGGACGCCGTGTGGCTGGATATGTGCATGAGCGCCGCGGGCAGCGCCGAAAAGCAGCTCTCCTCCGTGCGCGTGCTCGAAGGGGAGATCGAGGCATATACCTCGTCTGCGGAAATTTCCTACGAGGCAAATTTTGCGGACGGCAGCTATGTCAAGGCATATGCTGCGGCTGCGACGGAGGGCGGCGCGCTCGCGGAGGGCAGCCGCGTCACCGTCACATGGAGCGACAGGTGGGCGGAGTACTCTGCGGAGATCGCGGTCAGCGAAAACAGGAGCGGGTACTACATGGACGGCTCTGTGCTGCACGTGGTCACGAACAACGGCGCGGGGAAATTTCCCTCTTCGTTCGATAAAACGGCTGTCACCGCGCTCGTCGTGGGGGAGAGCGTGACGGAGATCGGGCAGAACGCTTTTGACGGGTTCACCGCGTTGGAGACGGTTACGCTGCCCGACGGGCTGACAAAGATCGGAAATTCTGCGTTTACAAATACGGCGTACTATGCCGACGATGCGAATTGGGAGAACGGCGCTCTGTATATCGGGCAGTACCTTGTGGATGCGGACAATGTGAGCGGCGCGTTCACTGCAAGAGAGGGCACCGTGCTCATTGCAGACTACGCCCTCACGTCGGAGAGCGCGATGACGTCCTTCTCCGCACCCGAGGGGCTGCGTTTTATCGGTGAGGGCGCGTTCAGGAATTGCAGTCGGATGGAGAGTGTGACGCTCGGGGACAGTCTGACGAGTATCGGGGAGTATACGTTCTCCGGTTGTAGCGGTTTGACGGAGATTACGATTCCTGACAGCGTGACGAGCATCGGAAGTGAGGCGTTCGATGATTGCGGTAGCTTGGAAGCCGTTTATATCAGCGATCTTGCAGTGTGGTTTGAAATATCATTTGGCAGCAGTACGTCAAATCCGTTGTATTATACGGGGGAACTTTATTTAAACGATACGCTCTTGACCGAATTGGTAGTCCCCGACAGTGTGACGAGCATAGGAGACTATGTATTCTGCAATTGCACCGGTTTGACAAGTGTGAACATCGGAAACAGCGTGACGGACATTGGGACCAGAGCTTTTTATGACTGTACCGGGTTGCGGGAGATCACGATCCCCGACAGCGTGACGAGTATCGGGAGCGAGACTTTCTCCGGTTGTAACGCGCTGACGGAGGTCACGATCCCCGACAGCGTGACGAGTATTGAGAATGGGGCTTTCTCCGGCTGTACCGGGCTGACGAAGATCACGCTCTCCGACAACTTAACGTACATTGGGTACGAGATTTTCTCCGGTTGTACCGGGCTGACGGAGATCACGATCCCCGACAGCGTGACGTATATTGGGGTAAGGGCTTTCTCCGGTTGTACCGAACTCATTAGTGTAACATTTGCACAGACGAGCGGCTGGCTGGTTACGGGGGAGGGAGGAAGAATAAACATTTCTGCCTCCGATCTTGCCGACAACTCTGCCGCGGCGGCGTATCTCACTTCAACGTATTGTTCCTATTATTGGGCTTGGGGCAGAGAGTAAAAGCTGCAGCAGTTAGAGAAAAATTAAAAAGTTCGCCGCCGCAGGAAATTTCCTGCGGCGGTTTCTTATAGGAACACGGTATATGTTTTATCGGCAGACCGTATTGGCGCGGTTTTGCCGCGCCCGCCTGCAATTGCTTGCGGATTTTCGGCACAAGAGAGAAAGAGCAGGGGCTGCCCGACGGGCAGCCCCTGCTCTTTCAAAACGAAAGAAGGATAAACAGAATTTACGCAAGGCTCTCTAAATAGAGCGAGGCGTTCGTCGCGGCGACGGCGCCGTCGCCCACGGCGGTGGAGACCTGCCGCACCGCCTTCGTGCGGCAGTCCCCCGCCGCAAACACGCCCGCCGTGCGCGTTCTGCAGCTCTCGTCCGCGACGATATAGCCGTCCTTGTCCAGCTCGGCGACGTCCGCGAACGCCGCGTTGTCGGGCACCTGCCCGATGGCGACGAACACGGCGGGCAGCTCGTGGCGGCAGACATTGCCGTCTTTGTCCGTGTATTCGATGGCGGTGAGTTCCTCCCCGCCGATAAAGTCGGTCACGCTCGTATCGGGGCGCACTTCGATGTTCTCCTTCGCCCGCAGCGCCTTCACGAGGCTCTCGTCGCCGAAGAATTTATCGAACAGCGTGTAGACGTACACCTTTTTGCAGTACCCCGAGAGGAGCAGCGCGTATTGCAGCGCGGTGTTCGCGTCGCCGATGACGGCGACCTCCTTCCCCTTGTAGAAGGGCCCGTCGCACACGGCGCAGTAGTATACGCCCCTGCCGACGAGGTCGGAGCGGTCGTGCTTCGTCTTTAACTCCTTGTGCTTTACGCCCGCGGCGATGATGACGCTCTTTGCCTCGTAGCCGCCGTATTCAGTGTGCACGAGGAAGTCGCCCTCGCCCCGTTTTTCGATGCGCACGGCTCTTTCGATCTCCACCTCCGCGCCGAGGTCGGTGATCTGCTCATACAGCTTGTCCGCAAATTCCTCGCCGCTGATAGACTTGACGGAGGGGTAGTTCTCGAGCCGCGGCGACGTCGCGATCTGCCCGCCCAGACTTTCGCCCTCCAAGACGAGCGCGCTCTTCCCGTTGCGGCGCGCGTAGAGCGCGGAGGTCATGCCTGCCGCGCCCGCGCCGATGATAAGAATGTCGTACATGTTCAGCCGATGCTCTCGATATATTTTCTGATCTCGCTCGCGTTGTCGTAGGTTTTGAACCCGTTCCCGTCTGGCACGAGCAGCGAAGGCGCCTTCTTCACCCCGTACTTGCGGGTGAGCGCCGCGTCCTCCTCGGCGTTGACGACGGTGTAGTGCACGCCCGCCTTATCCAGCATGAGCTTGCTCGTCTTGCAGTTGGGGCAGCCGCTGCGCGTGAACAGCAGGGGCGTCGCCACGGAGGGCGCTGCCGTCTCTTCGCAGACGCCGTCCTCCGCTTTGACGGCGTGCGAGGTCTTCAGCACGCTGTGCGAGAGGTCGTACACCTTCCTGTCCTTGAACTCCTGCGTCTTGCCGTCGTTCCAGTTCTGCACGGGGCGGTAGTAGCCCGTGATGCGGCTGTACACCTCCGTCTTTGCGCCGCAGTGCGGGCAGGTGTACTGCTCGCCCGCGAGATACCCGTGGTCCTTGCAGACGGAGTAGGTCGGCGAGAGGGTGTAGTAGGGGAGCTTGTAGTTGTCCGCGATCTTTTTGACGAGCTGCGCCGCAGACTGCCAGCTCGGCAGCTTTTCGCCGAGGAAGGCGTGGAACACCGTGCCCGAGGTGTACAGCGTCTGCAGATCGTCCTGGATGTCCAGCGCGTCGAACACGTCGTCCGTGTAGCCGACGGGCAGGTGCGAGCTGTTCGTGTAGTACGGCTTGCCGTTCTCGTTCGCCGTGATGATGTTCGGGAACTGCTCTTTGTCGTGCTTGGCAAAGCGGTAGGTCGTCGACTCCGCGGGCGTCGCCTCGAGGTTGTACAGGTCGCCGTACTGCTCCTGGTAGTCCGAGAGCCGTTCGCGCATGTGGTTGAGAACGCGCTTGGTGAACTCCTGCGCCTCTTTATGCGTCATGTCCTTGCCGATCCACTTCGCGTTGAGCGCGGCTTCGTTCATGCCGACGAGCCCGATCGTGGAGAAGTGGTTGGCAAAGGTGCCGAGGTAGCGCTTGGTGTAGGGGTACAGCCCCTCGTCCAGAAGTTTGGTGATGACGGTGCGCTTTGTTTTGAGGGAGCGCGCGGAAATGTCCATCAGCCTGTCGAGGCGGCGGAAAAATTCCGCTTCGTCCGCGCTCTGGTAGGCGATGCGCGGCATGTTGATGGTCACAACGCCGATCGAGCCCGTCGATTCGCCGCTGCCGAAGAACCCGCCGCTCTTCTTGCGCAGTTCGCGAAGGTCGAGGCGCAGACGGCAGCACATGCTGCGGATGTCGCTCGGCTCCATGTCCGAATTGACGTAGTTGGAAAAATACGGCGTGCCGTACTTGGAGGTCATCTCGAACAGCAGACGGTTGTTCTCGGTGTCCGACCAGTCGAAGTTTTTGGTGATGGAGTAGGTGGGGATGGGGTACTGGAACCCGCGCCCGTTCGCGTCGCCCTCGATCATGACCTCGATGAACGCCTTGTTCACCATGTCCATCTCTTTCTTGCAGTCCTTATACTTGAAGTTCTGCTCCTTGCCGCCGACGATCGCGGGCAGTTCCGCGAGGTCGTTCGGCACCGTCCAGTCCAGCGTGATATTCGAGAACGGCGCCTGCGTGCCCCAGCGGCTGGGAGTGTTCACGCCGTAGATAAAGCTCTCGATGCACTTTTTGACTTCTTCGTAGGAGAGATTGTCTGTCTTGACGAAGGGCGCGAGATAGGTGTCGAAGGAGGAGAACGCCTGCGCGCCCGCCCACTCGTTCTGCATGATGCCGAGGAAGTTGACCATCTGGTTGCACAGCGTCGCGAGGTGCTTTGCGGGCGCCGAGGTGATCTTGCCGGGGATGCCGCCCAAGCCCTCCTGAATGAGCTGTTTTAAAGACCAGCCCGCGCAGTAGCCCGTCAGCATGGACAAATCGTGCAGGTGGATCTCCGCGTTGCGGTGCGCGTTCGCGACCTCTTCGTCGTAGATCTCCGAGAGCCAGTAGTTCGCCGTGATCGCGCCGCTGTTGGAGAGGATGAGCCCGCCGACGGAGTAGGTGACGGTGGAGTTCTCCTTCACCCGCCAGTCCGGCGCCTTGACGTAGCTGTTCACGAGCGATTTATAGTCGAGCATGGTGCTCTTCATGTTGCGGATCTTCTCGCGCTGTTTGCGGTAGAGGATGTACGCCTTCGCGACGTCCGCGTACCCCGCCTCGGAGAGGACTGCCTCCACGCTGTCCTGAATGTCCTCGACGGCGATCTTCTCGTCCTTGATCTTCGGCTCGAAATCTGCCGTCACTTTGAGCGCGAGGAAGTCGATGACGCTCTCGCAGTACTGCCTCTCTTTGGCGGTGAATGCCTTCGTGATCGCGTTCGCGATCTTTTTGATGTCAAATTCGACGACCTGCCCGTCGCGCTTGATGACCTTGTACATGCCTATTCTCTCCTTTCCCCCGTTGCGTAGTCTGTCCTTTGAGCGGGTAGGGTTCCATTATAGCACCCTTGCAGAGCAATGTCAATATATTGTGGCAAAAAAAATTTGTGAAACACAAGATATTGTGTTTCACAAAAATAGGGAAAGGGAATATCCGTGCGGTTCCATGTCAAACCCGTCTTTGTCGCGCATGCGCGCCGCTCTGCGCCGCGCGGCGAACCGCGTTTTTGCAGTTTTGCGCCGCCGGGTGACCCGCGCTTTATGCCGCTCTGCGCCGCAAGGTAAACCGCGCTTTAAGCCGTGCGGGTTGCGGCGTTCATTCGCCGCGGATCTGCGCGTTCGAGATATAGGGCAGCACGAGCTGCAGGAGCGCCTGCATTTCATGGTGCGAAAAAGGCGAAAGCCCCTTGGCGGGAACGGCGTCGCTTTGGCGGAAGTTTTGCAAAAAGTACGCCTTCGCACCCGCCAGCCACTGCCCGATGTACACGAAGTCCTCGGGGCGGTGCAGCGGCTTTACGCAGGTCGTGCGGAATTCATAGGGGATGCCGCTCTCCATGAGGAAGGCGGCGCTCTCCTTTATTTTTGCCGTGTCGCACTTCACGCCCGCAAGCGCGGGGTAGCGCGCGGGGCTGCTCTTGATGTCCATGGCGATAAAGTCCAGAAGCCCTTTGGCGGCGAGCGCCTTCAGCCGTTCGGGGAAGGCGCCGTTCGTATCCAGCTTTACGGCGTAGCCGAGCGCTTTGATCTTTTGCAGGAAGGGTGCGATCTCCCCGCACAGCGGCTCCCCGCCCGTGACGCACACGCCGTCTAAAATCCCGCGCCGCCGTCCGAGGAAGGAAAACAGCTCCTCTTCGGCGATCCCGTCGGGGCAGCCGTCTAAAATTTCCGCGTTCTGGCAGAAGGGGCAGCGGAAGTTGCACCCCGCAAGGAACACGGTGCACGCCACCTTGCCGGGATAGTCTAAAAGCGTCGTCTTCTGTAAGCCCGCGATGCGCATCCCTTTTGCCTCCTCCCGTTGCGGCGCGGGCAGTGCGCCCCCGCCTTTTCCTATCATTATATCTCCGCGCGGGCGGAAAGTAAACTGTTTCGCCCCGTGTGCGGAGCGGGCAGGCTTTTTCAGAGCAGCCCGCCCGCCAGAATCACCTCCGCGAACACGATCGCCACGACGGAGATGAGTTTGATGAGAATGTTGATGGAGGGCCCCGACGTGTCCTTGAACGGGTCGCCCACTGTGTCGCCGATGACGGCGGCTTTGTGCGCGTCGCTGCCCTTGCCGCCGAAGTTGCCGTCCTCTATGTATTTTTTCGCGTTGTCCCACGCGCCGCCGCTGTTGCTCATGAACACGGCGAGCAGAAAGCCCGAAACGGAGGAACCGAGCAGCAGCCCCATCACGCCGTTCGCGCCGAGCAGCAGCCCCACGGCGATGGGGGAGAGCACGGCGATGACGGCGGGCAGGATCATCTGTTTCTGCGCCGACTTCGTGCAGATGGAGACGCACCTGCCGTAATCGGGGTCGCTCTCGCCCGTCAGAATGCCCTTGTCCGAGGCGAACTGCCGCCGCACTTCGAGCACGACCTGCTGCGCGCTCTTGCCCACGGCGGACATGGTCAGCGCCGAGAACAGGAAGGGCAGCATCGCGCCGACGAACACGCCGACCAGCACGACGGGGTTGGTGATCTCTAAGGCGAAGGTGAAGGCGATACCGTTCTCCGACGCGAGCGTCTCGACCTGGACGTAGAAGGAGGAGAGCAGCGCGAGCGCCGTCAGCATGGCTGAGCCGATCGCGAACCCCTTGCCCGTCGCCGCCGTCGTGTTGCCGAGCGAATCCAGCGCGTCGGTGCGGCGGCGCACTTCCTCGTCCATGCCCGCCATCTGCGCGATGCCGCCCGCGTTGTCTGCAACGGGACCGTACGCGTCCGTCGAGAGGGTGATGCCGAGGGTGGAGAGCATGCCGACCGCCGCGACGCCCACGCCGAACATGCCCATGTTCCCGCCGCCGAGCACAAAGTACGAGCCGAGCACCGCCGCCGCGATGAGCAGTACGGGCACGAGCGTGGAGAGCATCCCCAGCGCCGTGCCGTTGATGACGACGGGCCCCGCGCCGCTCTCCGCCGAGGCGGCGAGCTTTTTCGTCGGGCGGTAGGAGGTGCTCGTGAACAGTTCGGTGAAGAACCCGATCAGCACGCCCGCCGCAAGCCCGATGAGCACGGGCACGATGACGAGGATGTTTTCGGGCGAGGCGAGCCACAGGAACAGCGCGCTCCCCGCGGCGGTCGCTCCTGCCGCGAACCAGGTGCCCGCGCGCAGCGCGCGCAGCAGCCCCTTCTGCGTCGCCCCCTCCTTCGTGCGCACGAGGAAGGAGCCGATCACGGAGAACAGCACGCCGATCGCCGCGATGCCGAGCGGGATGAGCGCGCCGAAGTATTCCAAGCCCGCCGCGACGCCCAGCGCCATCGCCGAGAGCAGCGAGCCGACGTACGATTCGTACAGGTCCGCGCCCATGCCCGCGACGTCGCCGACATTGTCGCCCACGTTGTCCGCGATGACGGCGGGGTTGCGGTGGTCGTCCTCGGGGATGTTCGCCTCGACTTTGCCGACGAGGTCCGCGCCCACGTCCGCGGCCTTTGTGAAGATGCCGCCGCCCACGCGCGCGAACAGCGCCATGCTCGAGGCGCCCATGCCGAAGGTGATCATGTTCGTGGCGATGAACGCCGCCTCCGTGAGGTTTGTTTCGGTGATGCCGTAAAATCCCTTCAGAACAAAGTACCAGACCGAGAGGTCGCACAGCCCCAGCCCGACGACGACCAGCCCCATGACGCTGCCCGCCGAAAAGGCGGCGCGCAGCCCCCTGTTCAGGCTGTGCTGCGCCGCCGTCGCCGTGCGCGCGTTCGCCGCCGTCGCGATCTTCATGCCCAAAAAGCCCGAAAGCCCCGAAAAGACGCCGCCCGTGAGAAAGGCGAAGGGCATGAACGGGCCGACGAACCCGACCAGCGCGAGCACGCCGAGCACGAGGAACATGCAGCCGAAAAAGACGGCGACCACGGCGTACTGCCGTTTCAGGAAGGCGTTTGCGCCCTTGCGGATGATCGCCGCAATGCCGCGCGTGCATTCCGCCTCGGGCATTTTCAGCACTTTCCGCGCCGTAAAGAGTGCGAAAAGCAGCGCCAGCACCGCTGCGCCGGGCACGATCAGGATCACGTATTCCATTCTTTTCCCCCTTGCGGAGGGCGCCGCGCGGCACCCTCCGCAAGTCCATGATACCACGCGGCGGGGCAGCGGTCAATACAAAATCGAAAATTTTCATAGAAAACATGCGCCGCCCGCAACGCGCGCCGCGCCTCCCGGGCGGCTTTCTGCGGGCGCAAAAGCGGAACGCGCCGCAGTGTTTCGGGTTTATTCCCGCAAACGAAAGGGCGGGGCATGCCGTTTTTTTCGTTGGTTTACGGTATAAACGCTTTCACAGCGGGCAATAAACAGCGGTGAAAAACCTGCCCGCCCGCGCGGCGGGAAGAGAGGGGAACGATGAAAAAGTTCTGTATAATTTTTGCCTTGCTATTCATACTGATCGTAACGGCAGCCGCGGCGGCGGCTCTGTCGCCCGCCGCAAGCGGGACGGACGCGCCCGCGGCGTACCTGCGCATGCATGTGCGCGCCAATTCCGACGCGGCGGCGGATCAGGAGATCAAATACGCCGTGAAGGACGCGCTCGTCGACTATCTCATCCCCGTCGCGGCGGAGTGCGAGACCAAGGCGGGGGCGATGGAGGCGATCGGGTCGCGCCTTGCGGCTCTGGAAGAGGTCGCCGACGGCGTGCTCGCGGAGGCGGGGTTTCCGTACACGGCGAAGGCGTCCCTGCGGAAAGAGAAGTTCCCCGCGCGCGTCTATGACGGCGTGACGCTCGAGGCGGGCGTGTACGACGCGCTCATCGTCGAGCTGGGCGAGGCAGAGGGGCAGAACTGGTGGTGCGTCGTGTACCCGCCGCTCTGCTTTGCGGGCGAGGCGACGGGCGGGAACGTGCGGTTCGGCTCGCGGCTGCTGGAGATCATTCAGGGCTTTTTCGCGGGGTAGGAGAGTTCTCCTCCCCGCGCAGGCGGTTTATTTTTGGAGGAGGAAGTATGAAAAAGTGGATCAGGGCGGGCGTGCTCGCCCTCTCGCTCGCCGCGGCGTTCTCCGTCTTTACGGCATTTGCCGTGCAGGCGGCGCCCGCGGAGGAGCCGCCCGCGCTCGCTCGGGCGGCGGAGTGCGCCGTGCTCAGGCAGGGCAGCACGGGCAGCGATGTAAAGACGGTGCAGCAGAAACTCAAGCGCTGGGGATATTATTCCGGCAGCGTCGACGGCATCTACGGCAGCAAGACGAAGGCTGCGGTGGAGTGGTTCCAGCGCAAGAACGGGCTGAAAGCCGACGGCATCGTAGGCAGCGAGACGTTCAAAGCGCTCGGCATGAGCGGCGGCTCGTCGGAGAGCGAAGGCTCGTCCGCGGGCGGCTACACCAATGCGGACACCTACCTGCTCGCGCGGTGCATCTATGCCGAGGCGCGCGGGGAGAGCTATACGGGGCAGGTCGCCGTCGGCGCGGTCGTGCTGAACAGGGTCAAGAGCCCGAATTTCCCGAACACGATCTCGGGCGTCATCTACCAGCGGCACGCCTTTACCGCGGTCAGCGACGGGCAGATCAACCTCACGCCCGACCAGACGGCGATCAACGCCGCGAAGGACGCGATGAACGGCTGGGACCCGACGTACGGCTGTCTGTACTATTATAATCCCGTCACGGCGACGAGCGCATGGATCTATTCGCGCCAGACGGTGGTGACCATCGGCAAACACGTGTTTGCGATCTGAGGAGGGGAACATGAAAGAGCAGAGAGAACTGTCCGGCGGGGCAGAAAAAGTAGAGGAGATCGCGGCGGGCGCGCCCGCCGCAGGACCGGACAAGGCGGACGGCGCAGCGCTTGAGAAGGCTCACGCCGCAAAGCGCGCGAAGAAGAGCGCGGGCGGCGCAAAGCGCACGAAAAAGAGCGCGCCGCGCGCGCAGGCGGCGGAGGACCGCCGCGCCATGCAGGGCGAGGCAGCCGCGGGCGGCAAGACCGCCGCCGCGGAGAAGAAGGCAGCAGCAAAGGCGGAGGCGGCGAAGGCGCGCGAACAGGCGCGCGCCGAAAAGCGGGTCGCCCTCGCCGAGAAGAAACAGGCGGAAAAGGAGCAGAAACAGCGCCTGCGCGAAGAGCGCGCCGCCCTGAAAAAACAGCGCGCCGAGGAAAAGCGCCGCGCCGCGCTGGAAAAAAAGGCGGACAGGCGCGCGCATGCGAAGAAGAGGCGTGCCGCCGCGGAGGAGCGGGCGGCGCACAGCCGCGCCGCCCGCGCACAGCGCAAGACCGAGCGCGGCGGGGAGAAAAAGCACGCCCGCGCGCCCGGGTTCGGCGGCTGGCTCGCGGCAACGATCTCCCTCTCGGTCGCAGTGCTCGCGCTGGGCGCGATCGTGACGGTCGGGTACTTTGACCTCAGCGGCGCGAAGTCGGAGCTTGCGGCAGGCTATCAGGCGTCCGCCTACGAGTTCTCCGAGGCGGTGGAGGAGCTGGACGCGAACCTCGTCAAGGCGCGCATCGCGGAGGGCGGCGAACTTTCCCGCCTGCTCTCCGAGATCTATGCGGACAGCCTGGTTGCGGAGAACTGCGTGGAGTCCTTCCCCGTGGACGGGCGGGAGACCGCCGCGCTGAGCGGCTGCATCAACCGCACGGGCGCGTTCGCAAAGGAGGCGCTGCGCAAACTCACCGGGGGCGGCACGCTCACCGCTGCCGACCGCGAAAAGCTCGCCGCGCTGTATGAGGAGATCGAGCTCGTGCGCGGGGCGATGCCCGCGCTCATCGAACAGGCGAACGCGGGCACGGCGGACAGCCTTTCGGCGGACGGCGGCGCGTACGCCTCCGAATTCGAGAAGATCGCGCGCAGGCTCGCCGAGCTGCACCCCGAGGAGCAGCCCGCCGCGGCGCGGGAGGCGCTCGCGGGCGAAAAAGAACTGAGCGAAGAGGAGGCGGCGGAACTTCTGAAAACCTACCTTGCCGACTACGACCTCCGCGAGGTGCGCGCGGTTGGCAAAGAGGAGGGGCGGCTGCCCTGCTACGCCTTCGAGGCTATGGACGGCAGCGGCAGGCAGTACTATGCGCAGCTCACGGTGCGCGGCGGAAAGCTCGCCATGCTCGAGAGCTACGTTCCCTGCACGCAGAACAACTACGACCCGCAGACCTGCGTGCAGATCGCCGAAAAGTTCCTTGAAGCCTGCGGCTACGAAGGGCTGGAGGCGGTCTGGACGAGCGAGGCGGGCACCGAGTGCACGGTGGAGTTCGTCCCCGTGCAGGAGGGCGCGCTGCTCTATCCCGACCTGCTCAAAGTCAAGGTCTGCCGCGAGCGCGGCGCCGTCACGGGCGTCGCTGCGGGGAACTATCTTCTGAATCACCGCGCGCGCAGCCTCGGCGGCGCGGAGGTGCCCGCGTCGCGCGTGCGCGCAAACGCGGAGAAGAAACTGGAGGGCGTCTCCGTGCGCGCGGCGGTCATCCCGCAGGCGGGCGGGGAGCTGCTGTGCTGGCAGGTGCGCGGCGAGAGCGAAGGCACGCTCTACTTCGCGTATATCGACGCGCAGACGGGGCAGACTGCCGAGATCCGCGCCGTCCGCAAAACAGACAGGGGGGATCTGCCCCTGTAAAGCAAGAGGGGGGGGAGCCGCGCACCCGCGGCTCCCCCCCCTTTCCGTTCCGAAACGATAAAAATTTCCGCCGCGGGTTGACAAATCGCCCGCGGCAGTCTATAATTAGAAAAGGCGGGCATGTGCGCCCGCATATACTCAGAAACGGAGAGACCGTGCCATGAATAAAACGAATATCGTTCTCAAGGGGATCCGCGCGGACGAAATGTCCTTCAAGCTCAACAATGTGCGTCCGCAGGAGGGCAAGCTGGACTTAAAGCCCACTTTTTCGCGCAAGGTGCGCCGCGCCGTCGAGAACGAGCGCGTCAGCTTCGTCACGCTCAGCGTGCAGATCGCGTCCGCGGCGGACAGCCCCAAACCCTTCGACCTGTTCGCATCCGTCACGGGCATTTTTGAGACGGACGCTTCCACCGAGGAGGAAAAGCGGTTCGCGGTCGTCGAATGCACCCAACTGCTGTTCCCGTACCTGCGTTCGGCGGTGACCAACCTCACGACCGCCGCCATGAGCGCGCCCGTCGTGCTGCCCGTCGTGAGCGGGCCGCTGTTCCCCGAGGACCGCAAGCTCGAGGACGAGTATTTCAGCTGAGCCGCGCGGAGCGATACAAGGAGAGCAGACCATGAACAGAGACGAGATCAAGGAATTTTTGCCCCACCGCGAGCCGATGCTCCTTCTGGACGAGGTGGAGATCAATGAGGAGACGGGCGAGGCGGTCGGCAAATACACCGTCCGCGGCGACGAGTTCTTTTTGCAGGGGCATTTCCCCGGCAACCCCATCGTGCCGGGCGTCATCCAGTGCGAGATGATCGCGCAGACCGCCGTCGCGCTTTTGCCCGACTGCAAGGGCAAGACGCCGCTCTATACCGGGCTGAACAACGTCAAGTTCAAAAACCCGCTGCTGCCGGGCGACACCGCCGTGATGACCGTTTCGCTGACCAACCGCCGCGGCGTGTTCTGCTTCGCGAAGGGGAAACTCTGCGCGGGGGAGAAGCTGTGCACGTCTGCGGAATTTTCCTTCGCCATCCTGCCCGCAAGGCAGTGAGGGGCGCGCTCCGGGTTTTCATTGTGCCCGCCCCGACGGGCGGCGGAGCGCTTTTTGCCGCGGCGAATTGTGTGAAATCCGCATAAATCGGGAATTGCGCTTGACTTAGAAAGGTAAATCCCCTATAATTTATATAAGTTATTCCGACAGTCGCGGGGCGGCGCCTGCCGCGCGCGGCGGGGAAGCGGACGGGAACGAGGTAGAGGAATGTCATTTTATATAGCGGGAACGGGCAGCGCCCTTCCCGAAAAGATCGTCAGCAACGAGGACCTTACGGCGTTTCTGGACACTTCGGACGAATGGATCTTTACGCGGACGGGCATACACAACCGCCGCGTGCTCACGCACGAAAAACTGAACGATCTCGCCATCCTCTCCGCGCGCCGCGCGCTCGAGGATGCGGGCACGGACGGGAAGGACGTCGACCTCATCCTTTGCGCGACCATGCGCGGGGATACCGTCACCCCTTCACTCGCTTGTATTGTCGCCGAGGCGATCGGCTCACGCGCGCCCGCGTTCGACGTGAACGCCGCGTGCGTCGGCGTGCTGTACTGCATGGAGATCGCCGATTCCTTCATCGCGACGGGCAAGGCGGAGACCGTTCTCATCGTCTCTGCAGAGGCGATGAGCAAACTGCTCGACTGGCAGGACCGCTCTACCTGCGTGCTGTTCGGCGACGGGTCGGGCGCGCTCGTTTTGAAAAAGGGCGCGGGCAGGCTGGCGGGCGTGCTCTCCACCGATCCCGATTCGCACGTCATCCGCATGCCCAACATCGAGGGCATGAACAGTCCGTACAATCAGAGCAAAGCCGAACCGCTCGCCATGCACATGGACGGCGGCGAAGTGTATAAATTTGCAGTCAACGCCATGGGGCGCAATATAGAGGAAGTGTGCCGCCTCGCGCATCTTGCGCCCGGCGACATCGACTGGTACCTCCCGCACCAGGCGAATATCCGCATCATCGACGCGAGTCTGCGCAAATTCCGTATCGGCAAGGAAAAGGTGCTGGTCAACATCACCGATTACGGCAACATGAGCGCGACCTCCGTCTCCGTCCTGCTGGACGAATACGCCCGCCGCGGCACGTTCAAACGCGGCGACAAGCTGCTGTTCGTCGCGTTCGGCGGAGGACTCACGAGCGGCGCCGTCATCGTGGAGTGGGGCAGGGACTGAAACGGCGGCAAAAATACGGCATCTTTCCGGCGCGGCGCGCCGTGAGATAAAACAAAATCCAAGACAAGAAAAAAGGAGTATGAAACTATGGAAACGTTGGAAAAGCTGAAAGAGATCCTGGCGGAGTGCAAGGGCGAGGACATCGAAGTCACTCCCGAGACCACCTTCGACGAGCTCGATTTCGACTCTCTCGACAAAGTGGACATCGTCATGCAGATCGAAGAGGCGTACGACATCACGCTGGGCGACAACCTGCAGCTCTCCACCGTCGGCGAGCTCATCCAGAAGATCGACGAGGCAGTCGCCGCGAAGTAAGCGCGGGGCGGAAACCATGCAGACAAAGCTGACGAAACTGCTCGGGGTCGAATACCCGATCATACAGGGCGGCATGGCGTGGATCGCGGACGCATCGCTCGCGAGCGCCGTCTCCAACGGCGGCGGGCTCGGGCTCATCTCCGCGATGAACGCAAACGCGGAGTGGGTCCGCGAGGAGATCCGCAGGTGCCGCACCATGACGGAAAAGCCCTTCGGCGTGAATATCATGCTGATGAGCCCGTATGCGGAGGAAGTCGCGCAGATGGTCGCGGAGGAGAAAGTCGCGGTCGTCACGACGGGCGCGGGCAACCCTTCGCGCTTTGTAAAAATGTGGAAGGAGGCGGGCATCAAGATCCTGCCCGTCGTCGCCTCTACTGCTCTTGCGCGCATGGTCGAGCGCGCGGGCGTTGACGCCGTGATCGCCGAGGGCGGCGAGAGCGGCGGGCACGTCGGCGACCTCACGACCATGGCGCTCGTACCGCAGGTCGTGGACGCGGTGAAGATCCCCGTCGTTGCGGCGGGCGGCATCGCGGACGGGCGCGGCATGGTCGCGGCGTTCGCGCTGGGCGCGTGCGGCGTGCAGATGGGCACGCGGTTCCTCGTCGCGGACGAGTGCACCGTCAGCGAGGCGTATAAGCAGAAGGTGCTTGCCGCGAAGGACATCTCCACGACCGTCACGGGCAGGCGGCTCGGGCATCCCGTGCGCGCCATCAAGACGGCGTACATGAACGCCTATGCAAAGCTCGAGGCGGACTCCAACTATCCCGACGAAAAGCTCGAGGCGTTCGGCGCCGGTTCGCTGCGCAAGGCGGCGAAGGACGGCAACGTCGAAGAGGGCTGTTTCCTCGCCGGGCAGATCGCGGGCATGGTCAACAAGCGCCAGCCCGCCGCCGAGATCATCCGCGACGTGATGAGCAAGGCGGAGGAGATGATGGAGGGCGTCAAGTGGGAGCTGTAGCCTTCCTGTTCGCGGGGCAGGGCGCGCAGGTGCCCGGCATGGCGTCCGACGTGAAGGACGTCCCCAAAGTAAAAAAACTGTTCGACCTCGCCGAGGGCATCGCCCCCGGGGTGGTCGCGAAGATGCTCGGCGGCACGCAGGAGGAGCTGAACCGCACCCTGCTCACGCAGCCGACCATGTTTCTCGCCGACCTCGCGTACGCGTACGCGAAAGAGGAGGAGCTGGGCGCGCCCGCGTGCGCGTGCGGCTTTTCGGTCGGCGAAGTGCCCGCGCTGTGTTTTGCGGGCGCGCTCTCCGAAGAGGACGCATTCCGCGCGATTGTAAAGCGCGCGGAGCTGATGGAGGCATACACGCAGCGCGTCGCGGGCTGCATGCTCGCCGTCGTCAAACTCCCCGCCGATAAGGTGGAGGCGCTGTGCGACAATGTGAACACCCACCCCGCCAACTACAACGGCGCGCTGCAGACGGTCGTCGCCTGCCGCGCGGAGGCGGAGGAGGCATTCACCGCCAAGGTGAAAGAGGCGGGCGGCAGAGCGATGAAACTGCGCGTTTCGGGTATGTTCCACTGCCCCGAGCTTGCGCCCGAGGCGGCGGCGTTCGAGGAATTTCTGCGCACGCTCGGCTGGCGCGCGCCGCGCCTGCCCGTGTACGCGAACCTGACGGCGCAGCCGTATGAGGGCGATTTCGCGCACACGCTCGCGCTGCAGATGTGCTCGCCCGTCCGCTTTACGGCGACGGTCGCGAACATGCGCGCCGCAGGCGTGGATACCTTCGTCGAAGTCGGTCCCGGCAAAGTGCTGACGGGGCTGGTGGAGAGGGGATAAAAGCGGCTTTCACGCGTTTCTCGCGCAAAGGCGCTGCGGCTAACGAAGCCGATTTTGCGAAGCGGCTGCTTACAGACATTTATGCAAAATCGGCGAAGTTGAC
>JAGHJD010000021.1 GCA_017886895.1 Clostridia bacterium
AGACGGTCGTCTTCCCCTCGCCCGAGGCGGTCGGGTTGACGGCGGTCACGAGCACGAGTTTCCCGCTCTTTCCCACGGGCATGCGCGCAAGTTTCGCCTTGTACTTCCCGTAGCGCTCGATGTCCTCCTCCGCAAGGGAGAGTTCGGCGGCAATTTCGCCGATGTCCTTCATCTTACAGGCTCTTGCAATTTCGATGTCGCTCAGCATAGTCCCCTCCGCAGTAGATCGCTTAATTCCTTATAGTTTACCACAAAATGCGCGCCGATGCAAGGATTATTGCCCTTCTTCGCAGTCGTGCGGCAGGCGCAGGCTCTCCGCCGTCGCCGAAAACAGCTCTCCCTCGCGCGAAAAGCCGAACCGCGCAAGGTCGACGCCCCAATCGGCGCGGGTGAACGCCCGCGCGCAGCCCTCGTTTTGACAGCGGAACACGAGCGTGCGCAGCAGCAGCTCCTTCTCGGTGCAGAGGGGGTCGCAGACCAGCTCGCCCGCCTCCGTCATGCCGCCGCCGAAGGTGTTTTCTCCGTCGGACAGCTCATAATAGAAGGCGTACCCCGCCCGCTTTTTCGATAAAACGCTCAGCATATGCACAGTATAGCATAAAACGCGGGCAAAGGCAAAAGAAGTTGCGCACGCGCGCGGATTTATGCTATACTTTTTTTTACGGAACGACCCAAAGGAGAAGTTATGGACGCAGCCGTTTTACAATTTTTCGAGAGCATCCGCTGCCCCGTCCTCGACGCCTTTTTTCAGGCGGTGACGGCGCTCGGGGAGGAGACCGTCGTCGCGGCGGTCGTCGCGCTCGTCTATCTCTGTTTTTCGCGCAGGACGGGCGAACAGGCGCTCCTGACCGTACTGACCGCCTCCTGCATCGCGACCTGCGTCAAGGGCGCCGCGCGGCGGGTGCGCCCCTTTGCGGCGGGAACGGTCACGCGGGTGGAGACGGACGGATTCCTCGTCTCCACTATGGATCTGGACGCGGACATGTCCTTCCCCAGCGGGCACGCGACCGCTACGGGCGCCTTCCTCTCGGCGCTCTCGCTGCGCACGCGCAAAACCGCCGTCTGCATCCTCTCCGCGTTCGCGGCGCTGCTCGTCGGCTGTTCGCGGCTGTACCTCGGCGTGCACTACCCCTCGGACGTGCTCACGGGGCTGGCGCTCGGGTTTCTGTGCGCGCTCGTCTGGCAGATCGTATATACGCGCTTTTACGGGGCGCGGCTGTACCTCTTCGCGCTCTTTGCGCTCGCGATGCTCCTCCCCCTCCTCTTTACGCGGACGGCGACGGACTCCATGTTCCGCATCGCGGCGCTTGCGGCGGGAACGGCGGCGGGGCTCCTGTTCGAGGACGCCGCGGCGCGCCTCCCCGAGGCGCACGGGTGGAAGATGCGCGTTCTGCGCCTTTTCGTCACGGCGCTCTGTGCCGCGGCGGTGTTCGTGCCGCTGCACTTCCTGCTGCCCGATCTTCCCGCCTGCACCTTCGCGCAATACGCCCTCGCCGTGTTCGCGGCGGTGGGACCCGCCGCCCTTCTTCTCAAAAAACTGCGGCTTTGATATGCAAATATTTGACTTTCCGCGCATAAAAAAGTAAAATAGACAGCGGAATTTTTTATAGAGAGGAAAAGACACATGGCGGAAAAGAACGCTGTCACGATGGAAAAGATCGTGTCGCTGTGCAAGTCGCGCGGGATCATCTTCCCCGGCAGCGAGATCTACGGCGGCATGGGCAACACCTGGGACTACGGCCCCGTCGGCGTGGAGATCAAAAACAATATCAAGCGCGCATGGTGGAAGAAGTTCGTGCAGGAGAGCGAGAACTCCTACGGCGTGGACGCGGCGATCCTCATGAACGCGCGCGTGTGGGAGGCGAGCGGGCACACGACCTCCTTTTCCGACCCCAAGATGGACTGCAAAAAGTGCAAGGCGCGTTTCCGCGCGGACAACCTCATCGAGGCGCATTCCAAGGGCAAGGTCAACCCCGACACGATGACCAACGAGGAGATGGAGGCGTACATCGCCGAGCACAAGGTCGCCTGCCCCAACTGCGGCGGGCACGACTGGACGCCCATCCGCACCTTCAACCTCATGTTCGAGACCTCGCGCGGCGTGACCGACGAGAGCCAGAACAAAATTTATCTGCGCCCCGAAACGGCGCAGGGCGAGTTCGTCAACTTCCTGAACGTACAGCGCACGACCCGCGCGAAGGTGCCCTTCGGCATCGCGCAGATCGGCAAGGCGTTCCGCAACGAGATCACGCCCGGCAACTTCATCTTCCGCACCATCGAGTTCGAGCAGATGGAGCACCAGTGGTTCTGCAAGGAGGGCACGGACCTCGCCTACTACGAGGAATACAAAGAGAAGGCGAAGAACTTCCTGCTCGGGCTGGGCTTCAAGGAAGAGCACCTGCGCTTTAAGGACCACGACAAGCTGGCGCACTACGCCAAGAGCGCGTGCGACATCCAGTACCTCTTCCCCATCGGCTGGTCGGAACTGAACGGCATCCACGACCGCACCGACTACGACCTTTCGCGCCATCAGGAATATTCGGGCAAGAACATGAACTACCTCGACCCCGTGACGGGCGAGCACTATATCCCCTACGTCGTCGAATACTCCATCGGCGCGGACAGGCTGATGCTCGCGGTGCTGTGCGAAGCGTACGAGGAAGAGACGCTCGAGGGCGGCGACGTGCGCACGGTCATGCACTTCCACCCCGCGCTCGCTGCGTACAAAGCGGCGATCCTGCCTCTGCAAAAGAGCCTCGCCCCCAAGGCGCGCGAGGTGCGCGAACTGCTCGCAAAGCGGTTCATGGTCACCTACGACGAGGCGGGCAGCATCGGCAAGCGCTACCGCCGCCAGGACGAGATCGGCACCCCCTTCTGCGTGACGATCGACTTCGACACCCTCGAAAACAACACCGTGACCATCCGCGACCGCGACACCATGTCGCAGATCCGCCTCGACATCGGCGAAGTCGCCGCGTATGTTGAAAAGGCGATGGAGCACTAATGAGTTCACGAAATTTTTTTCGAGCTGACGAAAAAAATTTCCGTGATTTAAGGGAGGAACCGCCGCTCTTATGAGACGGCGGTTCCTCCCTCTTTGCGGCATCTTTCAGGGCACACCATTATAGAAATGCCGCAAATTCACCCTCTTCCTTCACGCTTTCCATAAAGCGCAAAGGGCAAAAGGCAAAAGCGTGGTTTTGCCTTTTGCAAGAGATTATTTCAACGCGCCGCATTTACTCTTCCCGTTTAGTCGCAGGTATGCGGCAACAGGGCTCCCAAAAATCGCAACGGAGTGAGATTTTTGGGAAGAGGAGGAGCGGAGCGCGCATGCGAGCTTTGCCCCTCGGGGCAAAGCAAGAGCGCAGCTGACTGCTCCGACGAGGGTGCGCTTGCAAAAAATGTGATTTTTGCGCGCGCAGAAGATTATTATATTCCTTATGTCACCCTGAGTGAGCCGCCGAAGGGCGGCGAATCGAACGGGTCTGAGCACATTCGCGTGTCAGCTGTATGCAGTCTGTGCTGCCTGACTGGCTGCATACGGCTTTCAACATTTTTGGCTCAGCTCCCTCGACAAGCTCGGGATGACACAGAACGGCATGCCCGCCCTCTCCTTGCCTTCCCCACTATGGGGAAGGTATGGAAAAAGGCAAAAAAACGGAAGCGCCGCCGCAGAATTATCTGCGGCGGCATGTTCGTTATTCCTCTTCCGTCACGGCGGCGTCCGCTGTGCCGTCCTGCTCCTTTTCGCTCTCTGCAGTTCCGTCGGCGTCCGCATCTGCAATACCGAGCGCCTCTTCGAGGGCGGCGATGTGCCTTTGCTGTTCGCGCACGGCGGAGATGAGGAAGGGCACGAGCGAGAGATAGCTCACTTCGAGCTGCGACTCCACCCCTTCGGGGATCTCTTCGCCCGCCTGCCTGCGGTCGTAGAGGTTGTCGCACACGAGATTTGCTATTTCTTCGTCGCCGTACACCGCCTGCATCTTCGCCTGCACGTCCTGCGCGGAGACGCCCGCCCTGCGGCGGCTCCCCTTCTTCGTGCCTGCCTCGTGCGCCGCGGCGTCGTACGGCGCGAGCCCGTACTCTCTGTGCAGTTCCCGCGCGCCCGCCCGTTCCTCCTCGGTGTATTCGTACGCGCCGCGCGGGTTGCGCACATAGCTGAAGGTGCGCAGCGAGGTGATGAACTGCAGGCTCTTCGCGTCGTCGAAGTCCGCAAGGTCCGCCTTGTCCCGCTCGTCCGAGCGCGAGGAGAGCGTACCGTAATAGTAGACGTAGCTGTTCGCGCTCCCGCCGAGCTGTATGGTGTGCGACGCCGTCGCCGTCGCCTCGTACCCGAACGCGGACGCTCCCTCCAGCCCGCTCCCCTGCGCGGAGGCATAGGTGCCGACCGCGTCGCAGGTGTTGCCCGCCTCCGCGGAGACCCCGACCGCGACCCCAGCCGAGGCAGACGCGCCGTCCCCGATGGCGATGCCCGCGTCGCTCGCAGACGCATTCCGCCCGAGCGATACGATATAGGAGTAGAACGGCGCGCTGCCGTAGCGCAGGCTGATATACGGGTTTTCTGCGGGCTTGCCCTCCTCCGTGAAATACACGGCGGAATACCGCCCCACTTCGCCGTCGAGTTTCAGTTTTTCCGCGCTTTCCGCCTCTGCGGCGCCGTCTGCATAGCGCACTTTCACTTCGCCGAGGGCGCTCCCTCCCTCTTCGAGGAGCACGCCGAGGCGGTATCCGCTCTGCGCACAGAACGCGGCGACTTCCTCCGCGCGCAGGGCGCGCGGGCAGAGCATGGCGCGCCGCACGTGCATGGCGGGGTTTCCCCAGCCCAGAAGCCCCGTGCAGCAGCCAAGGATGAAAAAGTCTGCCTGCGCGATCTTCGAGAGCGTCTCCACGCGGTAGCTCGTGTTCGCACCGTCCGCAGAATAGGCATAGGACGCTATCAGTTCCCCGCCGCAGTAGATCGCGATCTCCTCTGCGGTCATCGTCAGCACATACAGCGTCGGCGCGGTCATGTCCGCGACGGGACCGCCCGCTATGTCGTAGTAGTTCTCCCCGAGGTTGCCCGCTCCGTTCCAGTTCATGCGCACGCCCGTCCCGTTCGACGTGACGGTGAAAAACCGGAAGGCGGAATTTGCGCTGTCCGCCGCGTCCGCAAAGCCGAAAATGCTCTCGTAGTCGTTCAGGAAGTTCCCCGAGACGGTCAGATACAGCGCGACGGTCATGCCGTTTTCGGCAAGCTCCTCCCCTTTGAGCGGGTTTGCGGCAGCCACCGCGCCACGCTCCGCGAACAGCCCTTCCGCGATCGTCAGCCCGTCGTCGCCGAACACGGGCGCCGTGCCGCCGCCGCTTACGACCGTCCAGTCCGCCGAAGAGAAGGCGGGGTCGGTGAAATTGTGATCGGTCTCTCCGTCGCCGAGCGAGGCTGTCTCAAAGGAATAGACGCCCGCGCCCTCCCGCATATCCGCGGGGACAGCCTCGCCCTCGCTCAGAACCGCCGCCAGCCCGTTCAGCCCCGCGGCGAGCTGCTCCTCCGAGACCGCGCCGATGTTCCCCCGCGCCTGTGTCTGCTGTGCACTTGTCAGCTGCTGCTGCGTGAACAGCACCGCGTCCCCGTTCGGGAGCACGGAGACGTTCTTCTCCCCGAGCGTCACCCATTCGCCGTCGCGGAACACATACAGGGCGAACAGCGACGCGTCCGACGAAGAGAGCACGGCGTACAGCGTGCCGCTCTCCCCCTCCTCGGGGAGCTGCGCCGCCCAGACGATCTTTGAGAGCGCAAGCTCCGCAAAGAAGGATGCAAACGGCTGTATCGCGCCTTCGAAGGAGTAGACCTCCTCCCAGGTTTCACCGAGCACACCGTCTGTGTACGGCGGCTGCGCGTTACTATCTTGCAGCGAGCGGACAAGGTTCGAGCCGCCCTCCGCTGAGCCGGTGCAGAGCACGACCTCGCCCGCGTCATACTGCACGCCCTCGCGCCAGAGACGCAGGGAGCGCGCGGGATACGCCCCGTCGCCCAGCCCGCCCGCGATCTGCGCAAGCGTTGCCAGCACTTCGCCGTACGCGTCCCCCTCCGTCGGCACGGACGGAGCCGCCGCGCCCGCCTCGACCAAAAAGGAGACGGACGCCGCCGCCATGACCTCGCCCGAGGCGGCGTAAAAGAAGAAGGAGACCCCGACCCTGCCGCTCTCCGCGCTCACGCAGGCGGGCAGGGACAGGCTCCACACATAGGTGCAGGCGGCGCATGCCGAGCCGCACTGAGCGCCGCCAGACGAGCCGACGCAAACCAAGCCGCCGCCTGCGCCCGTTCCGCTCTCCGTATCCGTCTCCCCGTCCGTCTGCGCGGAGCCTGCGGCGGTCTGCACGCTCACAGTCTCCTGTCCTGTATTTTCCGCACTTTCCGTGCTTTCCTGTGCCGTACCGTCCGCATTCTCCCCCTCTGCGCCGTCCGCGGCAAAGAGACCGTTCGCACCCAACCGCCCCTCATACGTCAGCAGATAGGGTCCCGCCCGTCTCCCCGACGGGAGCACGAACTCCGCCGCTGCCGCCGCGCTCTCCGAAAACGGTGCGACGAGCACGATCTTGTTCGCCTCCGCAGACCCGCGCCGCACGCGGTCCGGCACACAGCGCAGGATGTCGCCCGACGCATTCAAAAAATAGACCATTGTTTTTTCCTCCGAGAAAAAAATCGCGGCGGGAACCCCGCCGCAAGTCTATTATAATCCCGCACCCGCCGCCTTTGACAGCACAGGTGCCATCTTTTTGAACCGCCCTTCCGATCACGGAAAAATTTTTTCGTCTCTTTGGAAAGAACTTTCATGAATACAAGAATCTCTCGCAAAAGCAAAAATCACACTTTTTGCTTTTGCACCCTGCACCGCGCGGGCGGTGGGACGGAAGAGGGTGAATTTCGGGCACTTCTATAATGGTGTGCCCTAAAATGTGCCTGAAAGAGGGAGAAACCGCCGTCTCACAAGAGCGGCGGTTTCTCCCTAAACTCACGGAATTTCGCAGGCAGCAGCCTGCCGAGAAATTCGTGAACTTTTTTCGTGAACACTATTCCGTTCTCAGCGCCACGACGGGATCACGCTTGGCGGCGGCGCTCGCGGGGATCAGCCCCGAGATGAGCGTGAGCACGACGCTGATGACGAGCATGATGACCGCGCTCGTGACGGGCAGCGCCGCAAGCCCCGCAATGCCCGTGAGCGGCAGCAGAACGGCGTTGACGACAAGCTCGAGAAGATACGCCACCGCCACGCCGATGATGCCCGAACACAGCCCGACGATAAAGCTCTCCGCGTTGAACACATGGCGGATGTCCTTCTTCCGCGCACCGATCGAGCGCAGTACGCCGATCTCCTTGGTGCGCTCCACCACCGAAACGTAGGTGATGACGCCGATCATGACCGTAGAGACCACAAGCGAAATGCCCGTAAAGGCGACCAGCACATAGGTGATGGCATTGAGGATGGTGTTCATCAGCCCCATGAGCGTACCGACGGTGTCGGTATAGGTGACTTCGGTGGGACCGTCGTACCCGTCGTACGTGCCGTTTTCTTCAAAATAAGCGAGCCGCTGCTGTTCCACGATGGAATTCCAGCCGTCGAGGTAGGCGAGCATCTCGTCTTTGGAGTCGAAGTCTCTTGCGTACACGGAAACGGAACTCGGCGCGTCGTTGCCGCCGAGGGCGCGGATCAGCCCCTCCACGTCAGTACTACTTGTAAATAGCCCCTGTTGCATTCCTTGCACCACCGGAGATATGCTGTATGAATACAGCAGCGGCGTGTATCCTACAAGATTAGAAAATGAAGTCAAACTGCCATCGTTGTTTTGCAGATAATGCACAATCTCTGACTGCATGTTCTTGGCTATGTATTCCTGAATGAGCTGTTCGGTAATTCCTAGCCCTTCTGAAAGGCAACCGTAGGTCAGTCCCTCTTTGAGGCGCAGCACGCCGACGACTTCGAGCTCGACGCCCTCGTCCTCCGTCATCAAGCCATCCCAACTGCGATCATACCCACTATAGTCGTACCTATATTGTGAACTATCCACATTCTCAGTAAATACGCTGTCGTTGTAGTACAGTTGGAACTTCGTGCCGACGATGCCCTGCTCGGTAATATTGCCGTTCTCGTCCTTCACCGATTCAAAGGGAATGCTCATCATCTCCGTTGTGCCGTCCTGCGAGCCGAGGAAGAGCTCCAAAAAGTCGTCCTCGTCGATGAACCCGAGCTGTGCGAGCGTGAGGTCGGTCGCGTCGTTCTGTTCGCCCACGACGAACACGATCTGGTTCGTCGAAGTCGGGAACTCACCCGCCACTATGTCGTACTGCGAGAGCACATATTCGCCGTAGCTCTCGCTTGTCAGGTCGGCAGTGCCCGGCATCGCGCTGACGACGTCCGTAAAATAATCAACAAAACGCGTCAAAGAAGAATATTCAGGTCCCGCCGTAGTAAGTATCTGGGTATAATATTCGCGCAACATGCTCATAGAGAGATGCACGTTTCCGCTTTGAATCTGTATTCCGTATTGTTTCAGAATTTCAGAATCAGCAGTCACGTCCGACCCGACGCCGACGCTCGTGAACAGGTTGTTCGTAAGGCTAACGCCGTAGCCGTAATGGATGGCGTAGTACAGGTCCTCGGGCATCGCGTTCACGTAGTCGAGATAGGTGACCGTGTTCCCGTCCGCGTCCGTATAGGCGTTGCCGCTGCTCAGGTCGTTCGAGGTCGTCATGCCCTGCGCGAGCTGGGAGAGGAAGGAGTTGA
>JAGHJD010000005.1 GCA_017886895.1 Clostridia bacterium
CAGCCGCAAGACTGCTGCAATAAGAAAACGCCTCCGAACCGATGCTCGCCACACTGTCGGGGATCGTGATCTCCGCAAGACTGCTGCAACCATAGAACGTACGCGAACCAATGCTCATCACACTTTCGGGGATCACGATTTCCATAAGACTGACGCAAAACGCGAACGCAAACGAACCGATGCTCGTCACACCCTCTGGAATCGTGATCTCCACAAGGCTGTTGCAATAAGCGAACGCAGACGAATCAATACTCGTCACGGGCAGACCGTTATAGGTCGAGGGGATCGTAACGGAGCCTGCGGCGGAAGTATCCATATCGGTGACGGAATAGGCGGTCCCTTCGTCGTTCAAGGTAAAGACAAGTTTATCGGAGACGTCGGGGACGGGCGCGGGGTCCTCTCCTCCCGTTTCGCCCTCATCGCCTGTCTCGCCGCCGCTTTCTTCTCCTGTCTCGCCGCCTGTCTCGTCCTCGTCACCGCTTTCTCCGCCTGTTTCGCCCTCGTTTCCGCCGCCCTGTTCGGTGCCTTCCTGCTCCTCGCCGCTCTGTTCGGTGTTCTGCCCGCCGCTCTCCGTGCCGCTGTCGCAGGCGACAAAAAAGACGCTCAGCCCGAGCAACAGTGCCATTACCAATGCCGGCAGGACTGCTGCCAACTTCCTCTTCATTCCTTTCTCCTCCCGTTTGTTTTTTCGCAGAGCAGCCGCACGCGCCAAGTCAAGCCCCGAAAAAACAAAAAAGCGTGCCCCCAACCGAAGACACGCTCTGCAATTCATATCTCCGATTGTTGGCACAAAATTCTCCTTGCAAATGGGAAAATAGAGATACGAAAATGCCTGTTCGTACCCATCTGCAAGATCATATTGAATTTTGTGCCGCTAACAGTATAGCACACTCTTTCGGAAAACGCAAGGCATTTTTTGCAAACAACAAGCATACCGCACCCGACAAAGCGGAAACCGCCGCGCGGAAGTATCCGCGCGGCGGGTCGTATTTTTTCTTCTGCAGGCAGGGGCTGTATGCCCGTTCCTGCCCTTCTGCGGCAAAATCCGCTCACATCAGCGGGATGTTGTGCAGTTTGCAGTAGTCCTCGTTCGCCTTGTCCCAGACGGAGACCTGCACTTCACCGATGTGCCGCTTGTTCAGGAGGAACATGCACAGGCGGGACTGCCCGATGCCGCCGCCCATCGTGAGCGGCAGCTCCCCCGCCGCGAGCGCACGGTGGAAAGGAAGTTCCAGCCGCTGTGCGCAATTTTCGGCATTGAGCTGGCGCACGAGGCTCTCCTCGTCCACGCGGATGCCCATGGACGAAAGCTCGAACGCGCAGTCAAGCACGGGATAGTACAGCATGATGTCCCCGTTCAGCTCCCAGTCGTCGTAGTCGGGCGCCCTGCCGTCGTGCTTGATGCCCGAATCGAGCTTGCCGCCGATCTGCATAATGAACGTCGCGCCGTGTTCGCGCACATACGCCGTTTCGCGCTCCTTGGGGGTGAGGTCGGGATACTTGTCCTCGAGCTGCTGCGTCGTGACAAAGCCGATCTCCTCGTCGAGGAAATTATCGAGCGCGGGGTACAGCGTGCAGATGCGCTCTGCCGTCCCGCGCAGCGCGGCATAGATCTTGCGCACCGCCTCGCGCAGGAACTCCTGCGTCCTGTCCTGCCGCATGATGACGACCTCCCAGTCCCACTGGTCGACGTACAGCGAGTGCAGGCAGTCGGGCGTCTCGTCGCGGCGGATGGCGTTCATGTCGCAGTACAATCCGAACCGCGGACCGAAACGGTACTTCGCGAGGGCGTAGCGTTTCCACTTCGCGAGCGAATGCACGACCTCGGCGATCTCGCCCGTACAGCCTATGTCAAAGGAGACGGGGCGCTCCACGCCGTTCAGATCGTCGTTCAGCCCGCTCGCGCGCGGCACGAACAGCGGCGCGCTGATGCGCGTCAGATTGAGCACCTCCGAGAGGCGCGCCTCAAATTCGCGCTTGATCTGCGTGATCGCGCGCTCCGTCTCTATGAGGTCAAGTTTGGGTGTGTACATGGCTCTCCCCTATATGCCGCCGAACAGGCGGCTGCCCTTCATTTCGGAAAAGTTTAAAATATACAGGTCTGCCTCGCGCCTGATCTGCGGCTCGAGCGCGCGCGACGCCTCGTCGAACACGCCCACCGCGAACATACCCGCGGACTTTGCCGCGCGCAGGGCGGTCAGATTGTCCTCGAAGGCGACGCATTCGGACGGCGGAACGCCCAGCTTTTCCGCTGTGAGCAAAAACACGTCCGGGCAGCCCTTGTGCGCGCCCGCCTCGTCCACCGTGGCGAACGCGGAAAACAGCTCCGCTATGCCGCCCGCGCCGAGCACGGGCAGAAAGAGTTCGGGCGCGGACGCCGTGGCGACGCCGAGTTTCACGCCGGCGGCGTGCAGTGCACGCACGTATCCGAGCGCGCCCGTCTTGAAGTACTTCCCAGCGTCCGCCGCGGCATACTTCTCCGCAACCTGCGCGCGCCACTCCTCCAAGACGGCGGGCACGCTCTCCCGCGGCAGATACCGCCGCACCGTATAGCGCGCACTCTCCGTAAAGCCGAGGTGCGCGATCTCCTCCTGATAGGAGGCGGGCACGGGCATGCCCCTGCGGGCGAAGAACTCTTCGTCCACCTCCCGCCAGATCTGCATGCTGTCGATCAGCGTGCCGTCCAGATCAAAGACCGCCGCCGTACATGTACCGCGTCCGTTCATGCAGTTCATTATAGCATACATTCCGTAAAATGGCAACCGCGCGCGGGGAATTTTTCCCCGCGCGCGGAAGAAAGCGTTTTTGTGCGCCTTCTGCGCCGTACGGCTCCCGCCGCTCACTCCACCGATTTGAGCGATTCGGTCATGTTCACTCTGAGAATTTTAGGCAATAGAAGCAGATCGACCGTCCCGATGAACGCCAGCACGAGCGCCACTGCCAGAAGATAAGAGTACCAAGCCACGTCGGAGAGCGCGCCGAATTCGAGATAGGTGACGACGAACTGCACCAATCCCACGCCGAGCGGAATGCCGAGGCACAGCCCCATCACCGCCATGATGAGCACTTCGCGGTAGATGTAGCCCGCCGCCTCTCTGCCGCGGTAGCCGAGCACACGCAGCGTCGCGATCTCGCGGACGCGCTCGCTGATGTCCATGTTCGTCAGATTATAGACGACGAACACGCACAGCAGAAGCGCAAAGACGATGATGAGCACGGAGATGGGGATGAGCGTCTCCGCGATCGCCTTCCCTCCGAACTGCTTGCTGCCGTCCGCAATGTTGCGCAGCGCGAACCCCGCAAACACGAGCGCCGCAGACCCCGCGACGGAGACGACGGTCATGATGAGATGCCCCTTATAGCGGAACACGTTGCGCAGCGAAGATTTGTAACGGAACGCGAGCCTCTTCCACAGAACGGGAATGTGCTCGAGAAAGATCTTTTTGCCGGGTTTGGGCGCGCGCGGGCGCATGAGCTCGGCGGGCGTACAGGAGAGGCTGCGCCGCACGACGTACCAGGTCACGGCGAGCACGGCGGCGAGCATGGCAGCGACGGAGATCAGCCCCGCCAACGGCTGCACAAAGGCGCTCATGGCGGGAAGATAGGCGATCGCGCCGAAGGCGGGATAGATGACGGCGGGCAGCAGCGTCAGCCCCACCGCCATGCCCAGCCCGCAGGCGAGCACGGCGCACGCGCCCGCAATGAGCAGGTATTTCCCCGCGACCGTCCCGCGCCGCACGCCCAGCGTGCGGTAACAGCCGATGACGCCGCGCTCCTCTTCAACGAGCCGCGTCATCGTCGTCAGCACGGCGAGCGCCGCCACAGCGATAAAAAATACGGGAAAGATGAGCGTGATGACGGAGACCTTGTCGCAATAGGATTCGAGCATCATGCAGCTCGCATTCTCCTCAGACGTGAGAAAGGTAAATGCGGGGAACTGCCCCGCAAGCTCCGAGACCTGCGCCGCGGCAAAGTCTTTGTACTCTTCCGAAAAATAGCCGTACGCCTCCGCGCCCGAAAATTGCAGATACACCTGCGTCACGGGCAGAAGAGACGCCGCCGCACCGAGCGAAGATGCGGGCAGGTAGGCGACGTACGCGAGAGGCTGCCCGTCCCCGCCCGGCTCGCCCTCCTGCGAAAAGAGCAGCGGGCTCGCATACAGCCCGCTCACGCGCAGCGTGAGCGTAAAACCGCCGACGGAAAGTTCGATCTCATCTCCGACGGCATACCCGCCCGCGCAGGCGCGGTCGAGGGCGATCTCGCCCTCGGCGGGCGCGCTCCCCTCTTCGAGGGTAAGGACGTTGACCGTGCGTTCTTCTTCGCCGAGCACATAGATGCGCGCGTTCTCCTCCCCGCCCGTCTCCAGCATCACAACTTCCTCTGCCGCCGAGACAAAGGAGACGTCGGCAAGCGCGGCGAGCTCCTCCTCCGAAAAGCCGCTCCCGGATACGGCGATCGCGTCGGAAACGGAGGATGCGCGCAGCTCCTCCGAAAAGGAGTTTAAAATGGTCGGCGACAGCGTGCCCAGCCCCGACACAAAGGCAATGCCGAGCAGGATGATGAACGCGACGGAAAAAAGCCGCGCGACATTCCCGCGCACCGTGCGCACAACGGTCTTGAAAAAAGTCCGTTTCATAGTATTCCCGCTAAAACGATTCTGAATAGAAATATTATAGCACCGCCGCGGCAAAAAGACAAACCGTTTGCGCCCGCCGTTGTAAAATATCGCGCCCGCCCCCGCAAAACTTGCGTGAAAGGTTTCATAAAGTTGCAAAATTTTAAAAAATCGCGCTTTGGTATTGACTTTTTTACGAAAACGGAGTATTCTATTATAAATAGAGAAAACGAGGATGCGGGGCGGCGCCCCGACAGGGTGAAAGACTATGTTCTGCCAGGAATGCGGCAACAAACTCATACTCAAATTCTGTGAAAACGAAGGGCTCGTCCCCTACTGCGAGGACTGCGGCGAATTCCGTTTCCCGCCCTTCAAGACGGCGGTGAGCATGTGCGTGGTCAACCGCGCGCTGGACAAGATCTTGCTTGCAAAGCACACGAACGGACAGACGCTGCTGCTTGCGGGCTACGTCAAAAAGGGAGAATCCGCGGAAAAGACGATCGCGCGGGAGATCCGCGAAGAGACGGGGCTGAATGTCATCAAGACCAAATACGTCGCCTCGCGCTACCACGAGCCGCGCAACGTGCTCATGCTCAACTTCATCGTGAGCGTGACGGACGGCGAGCTCAGATGCAACCCCGACGAGATCACGGAGGCGAACTGGTACGGCTTCGACGAGGCGCTCGGCGCCGTCACGGACGATTCGACCGCAGCCTTCTTCCTCTCCTCGGACGTGACCGAGCTCAGAAAGGGAAGATTTTAAGACGCTTTTTCAGCAGGAGCAGCCCGCACCGAACGGTGCGGGCTGCTGTTTTTCTGCTCATTTTTTACTCTTCTTCCTCCTCTTCCGCAGCGCCCTCCGCCGCGCGGGCGCAGATCTCGGCGGCAAGCAAAAGCGCGCGCTCGCGGCCGATCCCCTCCTGTGCGGAGGTGACGAGCACGTTCCCCTCGCCCGTCCTGAACGCTGCGGCAAGGGCGCGGGCGGCGGGGATGCGGCGCGTCTTGGCGAGCTTGTCCGCCTTGGTCGCGACGATCGTGAAGGGCACGCGCATGGCGTAGAGGAATTCGATCATCGTAAGATCGTCCGCCGAGGGCGCGTGGCGGATATCCGCCAGCGCGAACACGTGTGCGGGCATGCAGGCGGGGGAAAAGAAGTCCTCAAGAAGGCGCGCCCACTTCGCCTTTTCCGTCTGCGAAACGCGCGCATAGCCGTACCCCGGCAGGTCGGCGAGCACGAACGCCCCGAAATCGAAATAGTTCACAAGGCGGGTGCGCCCCGGCTCGGACGAGGTGCGGGCGAGCCGCTTCTGCCCCGCGAGCATGTTGATGAACGAGCTTTTCCCGACGTTGGAGCGCCCGCTCACGGCTATGACGGGCTTTTCGGGGCGCAGAAACCCCTTTTTATCCGCTGCGGAAGTGAGAAAACGCGGTTCCACGGAATCCTCCCGATCTCAGAATTTCCCGAAGATCACAGCCCCTCGATCGCACTGTGAAAGACGGTGTCGACGTCGGACGCGGGGATAAAGTTGATGTCCCTGCGGATGTTCTCGGGCACGTCCTCCTCGTCCTTTACGTTCTCGACGGGGATGATGACGTTTTTGATGCCCGCGCGGTGCGCGGCGAGCACCTTCTCCTTCAGCCCGCCGATGGGCAGCACCTTGCCGCGCAGCGTGATCTCGCCCGTCATGGCGACGTCCCTGCGGACGGGCTTGTGCGTGAACGCGGAGAGGATCGCCGTCGCCATCGTGATGCCCGCGCTCGGCCCGTCCTTCGGGGTCGCGCCCTCGGGCACGTGGACGTGGATGTCCGTATCGCCGAACGCGGAGGGCTCGATGCCGTAGCCGTCCGCATGCGCGCGGATATAGCTGATCGCGGCGCGGGCGGACTCCTTCATCACGTCGCCGAGCTTGCCCGTGAGCAAAATCTCGCCCTTCCCGGGCATGGCGGAGACCTCGATGGTAAGCGTCGTGCCGCCCACGCTCGTCCATGCGAGCCCCGTAGCCGCACCCACTTCGTTGCCCTCGAGCTGTGCGGGGTCGCGGTTGAACTTCTTCACGCCGAGCAGCTCTTCGACCTGCTTCTCGTCTATGACCTGCGCACCGAGGCTCTTGTCCTGCGCGTAGCGCACGGCGATCTTGCGGCAGACGGCGTCGATCTGCCGCTCGAGGTTGCGCACGCCCGCCTCCATCGTGTAGCCCTCGATGACGGCGGCGATCGCCTCGTCGGTGAGGGTCACGAACCCCTCCTGCAGCCCGTTCGCCGCGGCGCGCTTGGGCACGAGATAGCGCTTGGCGATCTCGCGCTTTTCGTCCAGCGTGTAGCCGTTCAGCTCGATCAGCTCCATGCGGTCGAGCAGAGGCGCGGGGATGGTCTCCACCGTGTTCGCCGTCGTGATGAACAGCACCTTTGAAAGGTCGTACGGCACTTCGAGGAACCTGTCGCGGAAGGTCGTGTTCTGTTCGGGGTCGAGCACCTCCAGAAGGGCGCTGGCGGGGTCGCCGCGCATATCCGAAGAGACCTTGTCGATCTCGTCGAGGAGGAACACGGGGTTGATGCTGCCGACCTGTTTCATCGCGTAGATGATGCGCCCGGGCATCGCGCCGACATAGGTGCGCCTGTGCCCGCGGATCTCCGCCTCGTCCTTGACGCCGCCCAGGCTCATGCGCACGAACTTGCGCCCCAGCGCGCGGGCGACGGACTTGGCGATGGACGTTTTCCCCACGCCGGGCGGGCCGACAAAACAGAGGATGGGCGCGTTCATGCTGCCCGTGAGCTGCAGGACGGCGAGATACTCGGTGATGCGCGTCTTTACCTTCTCCAGCCCGTAATGGTCCTCGTCGAGCACCTTCTGCGCATCGGCGAGATCCTCCGTGTCCTTGGTCTGCTCCGTCCACGGCAGGTCGATGAGCCAGTCGAGGTAGTTGCGGATGACCGTATTTTCGGGCGAGGACGGGGGCATCTTGTCCATGCGGGCGAGCTCTTTGAGCGCCTTCTCCTCCACCTCGGCGGGCATGTGCTTGTTTTTGATCTGCTCGGTGAGCGTGTCGCGCTCCTCTTCGTCGTCGCCCAGCTCCGTGTGGATCGCCTTGAGCTGTTCGCGCAGAAAGTACTCTTTCTGGTTCTTGTCGATGTTCCTGCGCACGGTCGCGCTGATCTTCTTTTCGAGCCGCGCGATCTCGAGCTCGTCGTTCAGGCACCGTTCGAAAAGTTTCAGCCGCTCGACGACATTCACCGTCTCGAGCAGGGTCTGCTTGATCTCCTCTTTGATATGCAGGTGCGTGAGCGCGGCGGAAACGTACGCATCGGGATCCCCCGTCTTATCGAGCGACGCTGCCGCCTCTTTGGAAAATCGCGGGTCGTTCGCGACGATCTCGCGCATCTCGTCCTGCGCGATGCGGAAATACGCCTCTTCGAGCACGGGGTCGCCGTGCACGGCGGGCAGCTCCGTCACGTTCGCGAACAGGCAGCCGTCCTCCTCGTAGATCTCCTTGGCGCGGGCGCGGAACAGCCCCCGCACGGTGACGCGCAGGTTGTTGGACGGCAGTTTCGCGATCTGCCTGATCTTGACGACCGTGCCGACGGAGAACACGTCGGAAGGTTCGATCTCCTCCTTCTCCGCGTCCTTCTGCATGCTGACAAAGAGGTCGAGCTCCTTCTCGGAGGCGTGCGAGACCGCCGTGAGCGAGATGAGCCTGCCCACGTCGAATGAAGACGCCGCATCGGGGAAGATGACCTTCCCGCGGAGCGCGACCAGCGGATAATTCATGACTTTGTTCTGTTTCGGCATAGCTGTCCCTCCGCAGCGGAAGAGAACAAAAAGAGCGCTCTCCGCTACGATAGATAGTATAACACATTCCGCCGCCGTTTACAAGCCGATTTCCGTTTATTTCGCCGCGGCGCCGAAACCTCACGGGTTTTTCACCGTTCCGCACGGGTCAGACGCGCGCTCTCCCGCGCGCCGCCGCCGGAAAGCGAAAAAAAGCGCACCCGCCGGGTGCGCTTTTTTCGCATTTATTTTGCAGTCCGGTCTTTTACACCACGCCCTGCGCCATCATCGCGTTCGCGACCTTTTCAAAGCCCGCGATGTTCGCGCCGACGACGTAGTTGCCCTCGAAGCCGTACTTCTTCGCGGCGGCGTCGATGTTCTTGTAAATGTTGACCATGATGCCCTTGAGCTTTGCGTCGACCTCTTCAAAGGACCAGAACAGCCTGCCGCTGGACTGCGCCATTTCGAGCGCGGACGTCGCAACGCCGCCCGCATTCGCCGCCTTGCCGGGCAGGAACACGACTTTGTTCGCGAGGAATACCTCGGTGCCCGCGAGCGTGGTGGGCATGTTCGCGCCCTCGCCGACGAGTTTCACGCCGTTTTTGACGAGCGTCTTTGCCCCTTCTTCGTCCAGCTCGTTCTGCGTAGCGCAAGGGAGCGCCACGTCGCACTTGACGTTCCAAACGCCCTTGCAGCCCTCGTGGTACTCCGCACCCTTGACGCGCGCGGCATACTCCTTGATGCGGCCCCTCTCGACCTCTTTGATCTGTTTGACGACGGCGAGGTCGATGCCGTTCTTATCGTACACATAGCCGTTGGAGTCGCTCATCGTGACGACCTTCGCGCCGAGCTGCTGCGCCTTTTCGCAGGCGTAGATGGCGACGTTGCCCGAACCGCTGATGACGACCGTCTTGCCCTTCAGATCGTCGCCGCGGCTCTTGAGCGCCTCTTCGGTGATGTACACCAGCCCGTAGCCCGTCGCCTCGGTGCGGACGAGCGAGCCGCCGTAGGTCAGCCCCCTGCCCGTGAGCACGCCGACGTGTTCGTCGCGGATGCGCTTGTACTGCCCGAACAGGAAGCCGATCTCCCTGCCGCCGACGCCGATGTCGCCCGCGGGGACATCCGTGTCCGCGCCGATATGGCGGTAGAGCTCGGTCATAAAGCTCTGGCAGAAGCGCATGATCTCGTTGTCGCTCTTGCCCTTCGGGTCGAAGTTCGA
>JAGHJD010000022.1 GCA_017886895.1 Clostridia bacterium
AAAGAGATGAAAGAAATTTCCGTGATTTGAGAGACAACCGGCGGGCACGCCCGCTTTGCGGGCTAACCGCCGTTTTTCTCTCTGCGGCGCGCGCCAAATGCTCTCCATTATTAGCGCGCCGCATTCACTCTTTCCGAATTGAGCCGCAGGTTTGCGGCAAATTGGGGGCGCTTAGGCAAAAGTATCATTTTGCCACGCGCAGTTGATTATTTTAACAGGGCTCCCGAAAATCGCAACGAAGTGAGATTTTTGGGAAGAGGAGGAGCGGAGCGCGCATGCGAGCTTTGCCCCTTGGGGCGATGCGAGAGCGCAGCCGACCGCTCCGACGAAAAAGCGTGGTTTTGCTTGCGCGAAATAGTATTGAAAACAAGAGCAAATTCACTCTTTCCGAATTGAGCCGAATGCTTTCGGCAAATTGGGTGCGCTTGCAAAAAGTGTAATTTTTGCGCGCGCAGTTTGATTATGGAAAAGCGGCTTTTTCTCTCATTGTCATCCTGAGCGAAACGAAGTGAAGTCGAAGGATCTCTATTCTGATTTCGTCAATATTTCCATAGAGATCCCTCGGCTACGCTCGGGATGACACGGAGACGATATTCCAATAGAGATCCCTCGACAAGCTCGGGATGACATGGAGCAGCTACTGTGTCACCCTGAGCGGAGCGGCGGCGTAGCCGCCGCGAAGTCGAACGGGTCTGAGCAATTTCTCACGATAGCCGTATGCAGTCTGTGTTTTACAACTGACTGCATATGACTTTCAGCGCATTCGGCTCAGATCCCTCGACAGGCTCGGGATGACAGGAATACACTCCTCGACAGGCTCGGGATGGCAGAAAACACGCTGCACGACAAGGGGCTTGCCGCCCGAAGGTTTCGGAATGGCGGGGTCGCACGCCGCGCTGCCCTTCGTTTACACCTTTTCGAGCGCCTGTTCGAGGTCGGCGAGGATGTCCTCGGGCGCCTCGATGCCGACGGAGAGACGCACGAGGTTTTCGGGCACGCCCGCCTCTTCCAGCTCCTCTTTGGAGAGCTGGCGGTGCGTCGTGGACGCGGGGTGCAGCACGCAGCTTCGCACGTCCGCGACGTGCGTTTCCTGCGTGATGAGCTTGAGCGCCTCCATGAACTTCGCCGCCTGCTTCACGTCGCCCCTGATGCCGAAACTGAGCATGCCGCCCGTTCCCTTCGGCAGATACTTCTGTGCGATCGCATGGTACTTGTTGTCGGGCAGGGACGCATGCCAGACCCAGTCGATCTTCGGATGCTGCGCAAGGTACGCCGCGACCTTCGCCGCGTTCGAAGAATGCCGTTCCATGCGCAGGGCGAGCGTATCGCAGCCCAGCCACGCGAGAAAGGCGTTCTGCGGCGCCATCATCGCGCCGATGTCGCGCATCATCTGTGCGCGGCACTTGGTCGCGAACTGCGCGACGGGCAGGTCGGCATACACCAGCCCGTGGTAGCTTTCGTCGGGCACGTTGAAGGAGGGATACCGCGGGTTCCCCTTGAAATCGAAGTTGCCGCCGTCCACGATCATCCCGCCGAGCGCCGCCGCGTGCCCGTCGAGGTACTTAGTCGTCGAATGGATGATGAGGTTCGCGCCCCACTCGAAGGGACGGCACAGGACGGGCGTTGCGAGAGTGTTGTCCACCGCAAAGAGCACGCCGTGCTTTTTCGCGATCGCGGCGATCTTGTCGAAATCCAGAATTTTGATGGCGGGGTTTGCGACCGTCTCCGTAAAGATCATGCGCGTCTTGTCATCGATGAGCTTTTCGATCTCCTCGGCGGGCGCGTCGGGGTCGAAAAAGCGCGTTTCGATGCCGAGTTTGGGCAACGTGACCGCAAAGAGGTTGAAGGTGCCGCCGTAGATCGCGGAGGAAGAGACGATATTGTCCCCCGCCCCGCAGACGGTGAACGCGGCGAGCGTCGTCGCCGCCATACCCGACGAGCAGCCGATGCCCGCAACGCCGCCCTCGAGCTCGGTCACTTTCCCCTCGAACGCCGTGACGGTCGGGTTGGCGAGGCGGGTGTAGAAATAGCCGTCCGCCTTGAGGTCGAACAGATCCGCCATGCCCTGCGTGCTCTCGTAATAGAAGGTCGTGCTCTGCGCGATGGGCGGAATGCGGCTCTCGCCGTTCTTCGGGCGGTAGCCGCCCTGCACGCAGATGGTATCGGGTTTGTAAGCCATGATCTTTATCTCCTTACAAAAAAAGTTTGAAACGATTTTTGGGGCGCGCCCGCAAAAATATAATTATCTGCAAACGCAAATTACAGAAACTCTTTTATTCTTTTCACGAAAATCTCGGCGGGCTGCCGCCTGCGATTTTCCGTGATGTAAGGGACACCCCCACCTCGTCGTCGCGGTCGGCTACCCTCTCGCATCGCCCTATAAGGGCAATGCTCTCTTGTGCGCTCCGCTCCTCCTCTTCCCAAAAATCTCACTTCGTTGCGATTTTCGGGAACCCTGTTTATCGGTCGGAACAGCGGAGGTTTCCCTCTGCGCGCGATGCCAGTACGGCTCACCATTATAAAAATCGCGCGCATTCACCTTTCCTGCATCAGCGCTTACGCGCAAACAGGGGTGCGCTAACGCAAAAGCGCGGTTTTGCTTGCGCAAATAATTACAGAAACTCTTTTATCCTTCTGTCCGTGTCGCGTTTGAGGTCCTTTTCTTTCAGGCTCTGCCGCTTGTCGTAGGTGTGTTTGCCGCGGCAGAGCGCCACTTCGACTTTGACGAGCGAACCCGAAAAATATACTTTGAGCGGCACGAGGGTGTAGCCCTTCTGGTTGAC
>JAGHJD010000023.1 GCA_017886895.1 Clostridia bacterium
ATTTTCACGCATATCCATTATAACAGCTATCTTGAATTCTGGCGAGTACTTTGTGTTAAACTTCTTTTCTCTTGACATTAAAATATGCACCTCCAAAAGTCTGTCCAACTTTTGGGGTGCATATCATTCCCCTGCGGCGGCTCTGCATTTTTACACGCCATACAAACAAAACCGCCGCCCCGAACGGGGCGGCGGCTTTCTCTTTCGCAAAAGGGCGGCACGCGCGGCGGGCGGCCCTTGCGGGCGCTACTTCGCCTTTGCGCGCAGCAGCAGGCGGAGCGCCGCCCGCACCGCCTTCGGCGGCTTTACGCAGATGATCTTTACCACTTCGCATCCTCCCGCACTTCAAACACGAAGAGCGTGCCCGCGTCGCACAGCACGCGCGCCGTATCCGCCTCGACGACGTTGCTCAGCCCGCGGCACGCGTGCGCCGTGAGCGTGAGATCCTCGAGCGGATACCGCAGCCCTTCACTCTCTATTATATGCGCGCTCTCCCCCACGGGTGCGAGCGAGAGGGTGATCCCCCGCCTGTTTTTCCAGCGTACCTCCCCTGCCGCGCAATAGATCTCCGTAAAGTTCGTGAACATGCGTGCAGGCACGCCGCGCAAAAAGGCGGCGTACAGCAGGCAGAGATTGCCGTAGAAATGGTCGTCCCTTCCCCCGCCGCCGCCGTAGATCTCGATCTCCGTACAGCCGTGCGAAAGGAGATAGTCCAGCGCGATCTCGCCGTCGGTGAAGTTTTTGCGGCTGGGGTAGACGAGCGCGTCTGCGGGAACGTACCCGAGCGAATCGAAGTCGCCCGCCTTCACGTCCACGCGCGCCTTCTTCTCCGCCCAGCGCAGCGCGCCGTCGCAGCAGACGGTGAGCGCGCCCGTACAGTCGATCTCCCCCTTCGGCGGTTCGCCGTTCAGAAAAATGATGCCCTTCATGCCGACCTCGCAAAATGCGGGCGGCAACGCCGCCCGCAGAAAGTTCCTTAGTTTTCGCCGCGCAGCCGCGCGATCGTGCCCGCCATATCCGCCGCGCCGAACACCGTACTGCCCGCAACGATGACGTTCACGCCCGCGCCGCGCACGCGCGCCGCATTCTCTTCGGTGACGCCGCCGTCCATCTCGATATCGGGCGACAGCCCGTGCTTTTCAAAAAATTCACGCGCAAGCTCCGCTTTGCCGAGGGTGCTTTCGATGAGTTTCTGCCCGCCCTTGCCGGGCACGACGCTCATCACGAGCAGCATATCGAACTCCTCCGCGAAGGGCAGCACGCTCTCCACGGGCGTGTGCGGGCTGACCGAGACCCCACACCTTACGCCCAGCGAACGGACGAGCCGCAGCGTCTCTTTCAGCCTCTCCCCGCACGCCTCCGCGTGCACGGTCACGATGTCCGCGCCGGCGCGGGCGAACGCCTCCGCCTTCTCCCACGGCGTCACCGTCATCAGATGCACGTCGAGGGGCAGGCGCGTATGCGGGCGGAGCGCTTCGACCATGTACGAACCGAAAGTGATCATCGGCACGAACGACCCGTCCATCACGTCGCAGTGGATGAGGTCCGCGCCCGCGCGCTCCAGCCGCTCCACCGCCTCGCCCATCGCCGCAAAATCCGCCGACAGTATGGACGGCGCCACCCGAATCTTCCGCATAACCGCTCCCCCTTTTCCGCTACCCGTCTATCATAGCAAAGTCGCGCAGATTTGTCAATCCTTCTCCGCTTTTTCCGCAGGCTGCACGCGATTTTCTGCCGCGGGGGCATTCCCCTGCCCGCCCGCCGCGAGGCGCGCCGCGCGGAGCTGCCCGCACGCGCCGCCGATCTCCGCGCCTGTGCGCCGCCGCAGCGTCGCCGAGATGCCCCGCTTTTCCAGCTCGCCCAAAAAGCGGTACGCCGTCTTTTCGTCCGTGCCGGCGAGCGCGCGCTCCTTCACCTCGTTGAGGCGGATGAGGTTGACGTGGCAGGGTCTGCCCTTTAAGAGCGCGGCAAGCCGTTCGGCGTGCTCCCTGTCCGCATTCTCGCCCTCGATGAGCGCGTACTCGAAGATATAGCGCCGCCCCGTCTTTTCAAAGTAATAGGAACACGCCTTCAGGATCTCCGCGATGGAGTACGCCTTCGCGACGGGCATGGTGCGGGCGCGCTCCTCGTCCGTCACCGCATGCAGGGAGACGGTGAGGTTGACGGGGATCCCCTCGTCCGCGAGCGCGAACATCTTCGGCACGATGCCGCAGGTGGAGAGGCTGATATTGCGCGGGCTGATGTGCAGCCCGCTCTCCGCCGTGACGAGGCGCAGAAATTTCACGACGTTTTCGTAATTGTCGAGCGGTTCGCCGCTGCCCATGAGCACGAGGTTGGTCACGGCGCGCTTTGCGGGCGTGCCGCCCGCGCGCGCGTTGACCGCGAGCACCTGCGCCAAAATTTCGCCCGCGGAGAGGTCGCGCACCAGCCCGCCCAGCCCCGACGCGCAGAACGCACAGTTCATGCGGCAGCCGACCTGCGTGGAGATGCACTGCGTGTTGCCGTACTTGTAGCGCATCAGAACGCCCTCGATGAGCGCGCCGTCCGCAAGCGAGAAGAGGTATTTTTCGGTGCCGTCGGCGGCGGTCAGCATCTCCGCGATGCGCACGGGCTCGTCCTCGAACCGCTCCGAAAGGTTTCGGCGCAGCGCCGCTGGCAGTTCGGAAAACTCCGCAATGCGTGCGCCGCGGGCGATTGCCCGCGCGATCTGCCCCGCACGGTAGCGCGGCTCGCCCAGCTCTGCCGCAAGCGCCGCCAGCTCTTCCGCATTCAGATCCTGTAACACCGCCTTCATGCACGCCTCCGCAGTTTGCAGAAATAGAACCCCGCGCCCATCGAGAGATGGGGCAGAAATTGCAGCCCGAACGCCGTCTTTTTATGCCCGAGCGGGCTCTCCGCCCGTTCAACGGAAAACTCCCCGTTCGCGGCGAGGAAGGCGGCGACGGCGCCGTCGTTCTCCTCCTCGAACACCGAACAGGTGGAGTAGTACAGGCAGCCGCCCGCCCGCACGTACGGCGCGCAGGCGTTCAGGATCGCGCGCTGCACCTTGCACAGCGCGGCGAGGTCCTCCTCTTTGCGAAACAGCTTAATATCGGGATTCTCGCCGGTGACGCCGTAGCCAGAACAGGGCGCGTCGACCAGAACGGCGCCGAACGCGCCGTCGTACTTTTCCTCGTGCACGGAGGAATCGCGGCAGACGATTTCAATGTTCTTCACTCCCATGCGTGCGGCGTACGCGCGGATGAGCTCCGCGCGGTGCGGGTGCAGTTCGAAGGCGGTGACGCGGCCGCACCTGCCCGCGAGCAGCACGCTCTTGCCGCCTGGCGCGGCGCAGGCGTCCAGAAGATGCCCGCACGGCTCGATGCCTTCGCAGATCGCGACGGAACCGACGGACTGGAAAGTGTACTTCCCCTCATCGAACGCCCCGTCCCTGCGGAACGCGGGAAAGGCGTACAGGTTTGCAAAGGGCGTCTGTTCATATGTGCAGCGTTCAAGATAGGGCCGCGCCGCCTCGTCGGAGACGAACCGCACGAAAGTGCGCGGCGGGCGGCGGCGCACGATCTCCTCCGCCTCCCGCCCGTACTGCGCGAGCAGCCTGTTCACGGCAAAGAGGGGCACCGAATACGTGAGCGACAGCCGCTCCGCCTCCCCCGCGGGCTGCGGCACTTTCGCCTCGTCGAACGCGCGCAGAAAGGCGTTCAGAAAGCCCGCCGCGCCCCCTTTGCCCAGCTTTTTGGCGAGCGACACGGCGCTGTCCGTGACCATGTAGCGCGGCTTTTTGAGGACGAGCAGGAAGTACAGCGCGATTTTTAAGAGAATGCGGACGGGAAGTTTCGGGGTTTTGGGCGCGAACGCGCGGATGCAGGCGTCAAAGTACAGGTCGTTTTCGAGCACGCCGTAGCACACGCGCACGGTGCGCGCGCGGTGCAGCTCCTCGACGGGCGTCTCCGCGAGCGCCTGTTTGAGCCAGCTCCCCCGCCCGTAGACCTTCTGCAGCACGGCGTAGGGGTCGTAAAAGGGATTGGTCATTGCGCGCCCCCGTCAGAGACGGTTTTCTCCTCGGCGGTTTTCTCCGCGGCGGCTTTCCCGGCTTTCTCCGCACCGCCCGCGCCGTCTGTGCCGTCTGCGCCGAACACGTCGCCGACGGCGACCTTTCTGCCGTTCACGGCGTCGGCTGCCTTCAGCCGCTTGCCGCCCTCGAACTGCAGTTCGAGGATGCGCACGCACCCCTCCCCCGCGCGGACATAGATGCCCGTCTTATCCGCGCGCACGACCTGCCCGCACGCGCCCGCCGCGCCCTCTGCGGGCAGGGCGAAGGTCACGTTGACGAGCTTGCCCCCGAAAGAGGTATAGGCGAGCGGCTCGGGGTTCATCGCCCGCACGAGGCGGCAGACCGCCTCCGCGGGCTGCGAAAAATCGATGCGGCAGTCCTCTTTTCTGATCTTTTTGCAGAAAGTGGCGTCCGCCTCGTTCTGCTTTTCGTACCGCTCGCAGCCCGCCGCGACGTCCGCAAGCGCCGCCACGATACAGTCCGCGCCGAGCGCGAACAGCTTGTCCGCAAGGGTGCCCGCCGTGTCCTCCGCAGAGACGGGGATGCGCGCGCGCAGGAGCACGTCGCCCGTGTCCAGCCCCAGCTCTGTGCGCATGACGGTCACGCCCGTCTCTTCATCGCCCGCGAGGATCGCGCTCTGAATGGGGGACGCGCCCCGCCAGCGCGGAAGAAGGGAGGTATGGATATTGAACACGCCGCGCGGGAAGGCGGCGAGCACGTCCGCCGTCAAAAGCTGCCCGTATGCGCAGGTGACCATGCAGTCCGCGCCGAGCGCGGCGAGCTCCGCCGCGTGCTCGCGGATCTTTGCAAAATCATAGACGGGCACGCCAACTTCCCGCGCCGCGACCTTCATGGGGTTGGGCGTGAGGACGTGCTTTCTGCCCGTCGGCTTGTCGGGCTGAGTGACGACGGCGGCAATGCAAAAGCCCGCCTCGCGCAGGGCGCGGAACGGGACGGGAGAGCGGCTGTCCGAACCGGCATATACGATCTTCATAGAATTCCTCCCCCGCAGTACGCGGAAGGCGGCCGACGGGTCAGATCTCCGTCAGACCGCTCAGAACTTTCACAAAATAATCGGGCAACGGTGCCTCGAAGGTCATGCGCTCGCCCGTGCGCGGGTGCGTGAGGGTCAGCCTGCACGCGTGCAGCAACTGCCCGCTGAGGTGAAACCGCTGCTTTTTCGCGCCGTAAACCGGATCGCCGACGATGGGGTGCCCCAAATACTTGCAATGCACGCGGATCTGGTGCGTCCTGCCCGTCTCCAGAAAAAAGCGCACGAGGGTGTACCCCTCCCTGTACCGCCTTTCCACCTGCCAGTTCGTGGCGGCAAACCTGCCCTTTTCTTTGGGCACGACCGCCATTTTTTTGCGGTCGGAAGGCGACCTTCCGATATACGTCTCCACCCGCCCGCGCTCTTCGGGGAAGTTCCCCTCGCACAGCGCGAGGTACTCGCGCGCGCACTCCTTTTTCGCGATCTGCTCCGCGAGCGAGCGGTGCGCAGCGTCGTTCTCGGCGACGACCAAGAGCCCCGAAGTGTCCTTGTCGATGCGGTGCACGATCCCGGGGCGCACGACGCCGTTGATCGAACTTAAACTGTGCAGGCGGTACAAAAGCCCGTTGACGAGCGTGCCCGTCAGGTTCCCGCTGCCCGCGTGCACCGTCAGCCCCTGCGGCTTGTTCACGACGGCGATGTCGCCGTCCTCATAGACGACCGTAAAGGGAATATCCTGCGGCGTGAGGTCCGCCTCGCGCGGGGCGGGGATCTCCGCCTCGAACCGCTCGCCCGCCGCAACCGCGCGCGCCGCCTTTACGGGAGCGCCGCCCGCCGTGACGCGCCCCTCGTCCAGCAGCTTTTTCGCCGCCGAACGGGAGATGCCGAGCGCCTCCGCGACGAACACGTCCGCACGCGGGTATGCGTGCTCTGCCGTGGCCGTGCGCCTATTCTCCTCGCTCATCCCGCTCTTTTCCCGCCCCGCCTTCCGCGGCGGTCTCTTTTTCGGGGACGGTCTCCTCTTCGGGAACGGCAGCCGCCCCCTGCGCGGGCGCGGCGCCCAAGTCGTTGTCCGTCTCGTCGCCGGCGCTTTCAAGCTCCGCCGCGGCGGCGAGCACTTCCTGCTTTTCCCTGCGGCTCTGCCGGATGGAGCGCACGAGCGAATCCCTGTCTATGAACAGCAGCGCCAGAACGAGCATGACCGCCCCGACCGTCACCGCGATGTCCGCGACGTTACAGTTGAAGTTCAGGAAAGAGATGTTCCCGACGGAGAGGTCGATGAAGTCGCGCACGCCGCCGTCCACGATGCGGTCAACGAGGTTGCCCGCCGCTCCCGCCATGATGATGACAAGCGCGGAGCGCAGAAAACGCTTGCCGCGCTGCAATTTCACCAACACGATGAGCATGACGACGAGCGCCACCGCCGTGACGATGGCAAGGAAGGTCGGCGCGAAATCCCAGCCCGCAAGCAGACCGTACGACGCGCCCGTGTTCAGCCCCTCCAAGGGGTCAAACTGCAGGAACCCGGGGATGACGGAAACGCTCTGCCCCGCGCCGATCATCGCGTACGCGAGAGCTTTGCTGACCTGATCGAGCAATAAAACGGCAAGAAATACGATGCCCAATACCATGAAAAAACTCCTTACTCGTCCATCAGCCCGAGATTGCGGCACAGCTTTTCGAGATCGAGCTTGCCCTTCGGGTTGAGCACGTCGTCGAGGTTGAACCCCGTCTCCTCTTCGCCCTCGACGTACTTTTCGATGACCGCCTTCGGGTCGAACTTCTCCTCTTCGGCGGGCGTACCGAACGCCGCCTGCCGCTTGCCGAGGAGGGAGGCGAGGTCGTCGGCAAAATCGGTATACTGCTTTGCCTCCGCCGCGGGGATACAGCCCGCCATGCGCGCGGCGAGCGCGCGCCACTTGTCGCAGAACAGCCTGAGCGTGCGCCACTCCGTCTCCGCGGAGAGGCGGTAGAAGGCGCGGATCTCCTCGCCCTTGCCCTCTGCCTGCACGATGGCGCGCCCGACGCGCCCCTCGCGCTCCTTCAATTCCGCAAGGCTGGCGCGCAGGCTCCTGTTCTCGCCCTCCAGCCCCTCCAGCCTGTATGTAAGCTGGCGCAGCTTGGTCTCGTACGCCTCGCGGATGCCCGCGATGAGCGCCTCCGTCTCCTTCTGCGTGAATTTCTTAGCCATTTTCCGTCCTGATCTCCGCAATCATCTTATTTTTCACGGAATACAGCGCCTCGGAGAGGTCTACCTTGTACACATGCGGGTTATCCTGCCGCCTGTATTCGCTCCAGAAAGTCTCCTTCTCCCGCGCCGCATAGGCGCAGACGTCGGCAAGCGCGGGCAGCGCGCCCGTCAGCTCTCCGCCCTTCATCACCTGCACCGAGAGCGGGCGCAGCGTGTAGTCCGTAAAGGTGGTGCGCTTCCACGTCTCCACGGGGTGGAAGATGGTCAGCGGCACGCGCTCGTCAAAGACTTCCTCGCGCAGCGCGATGAGGTCCGCCTGCGCCTTGCCCGTCTTTTTGTCGTAGATGCGGTACACCTGTTTGAACCCGGGGTTGGTGATCTTATCAGAATTGTCCGAAAGTTTGATCTTCGGGATCAGCCCGCCCCCCGCCGCCTGCACCGCCGCGAGTTTATACACGCCGCCGAGCGCGGGCAGGTCGGAGCTCGTGATGAGTTTCGTCCCCACCCCCCACAGGTCGATCTTCGCGCCCTGCGCTTTGAGCGAGGCGATGACGCGCTCGTCGAGGTCGCCCGACGCGCAGATGACCGCCTTTTCAAACCCCGCCTCGTCCAGCATCTGCCGCGCGCGCTTGGAAAGGTAGGCAAGGTCGCCGCTGTCGAGACGGATGCCCTTCGGCTCGTGCCCCGCCGCGCGCAGCTCCTTAAACACACGGACGGCGTTGGGCACGCCGCTTCTGAGCGTGTCGTAGGTGTCGACGAGCAGCAGGCAGGCGTCGGGGAAGAGGTGCGCGTACGCGCGGAACGCCTCGTATTCGGAGGGAAAGTTCATCACCCAGCTATGCGCGTGCGTGCCCGCAACGGGGATGCCGAACAGCCTGCCCGCGAGCACGTTCGAGGTGGACGAGCACCCGCCGATGACCGCCGCGCGCGCGCCGTACACGCCCGCGTCGGGTCCCTGCGCGCGGCGCAGCCCGAACTCCATCACCTCCTCTCCCTCCGCGGCGTAGGCGATCTTCGCCGCCTTGGTCGCGATGAGCGTCTGATGGTTGACGATATTCAAAAGCGCCGTCTCGACGAACTGCGCCTCGGGAAGGGGCGCGCAGACGGTGAGGATGGGCTCCTCGGGGAACACGACCGTCCCCTCGGGCACGGCGTACACGTCGCCCGTAAAGCGGAACCCTTTCAGATAGGCGAGGAACTCCTCGTCGAAGAGCCCGAGCGAGCGCAGATAGGCGAGATCTTCCTCCGTAAAGCGGATGCCGCGGATATACGCGAGCGCCTGTTCCAGCCCCGCCGCCACCGAATAGGTGATGACGCTGTTGCGGCGGAAAAAGAGGTCGAACACCGCAAGATCGTTCTGTTTGCCGTTTTTGAGGTACCCGCTCATCATCGTGAGCTGGTACAGGTCCGTCAGTAAGGTGAGGTTGCGCGTCAGGTCCTGCGCCGCCTGCGCGCCGCTCTCCGTGTCCCGCGCCATGTTACGCCTCCTCCCCGCCGTCGGGGCCGTTCCCGTCCTGTTCCTGCGCGGACGGTGCGGCGCTCTCCGCGCCCTCTGCGGGCTCCGTACTCCCTGCGGGCGGTTCGCTGCCCGCCCCGTCCTCGGGGGAATAGGGACGGAAGAACTCCTTCGCCCACGCCTTCAGCTCCGTCCGCCAGCCCTGCACGCGCTCGGAAAAGCTCTTCTTCTCCTTCGGAGCATCTTCTGCGGGCGAAACCGACACGGGCTCCGCAGCCTGTTCGCGCGGGGGATCCTCTTCGATCTCCGTGAGCACGGCGCTGTCCTTCCACGTGCCGAGCGCAAGCGGTTTCTCCTCTTTCGGCAAAGCGGGAGCGCCGCCCGCCTGCAGGATTCGCGCCTCGGTGAGCTTGTTCTCCTCCGCCATCTTTTTGAGCCGGTCTTTCGTGTAGTACACGGGCATGACCGCCAGCGGCTCGCTGTTCTTCGAGCCGAAGAAACTGCCGTGCTTGTACTTGTTCCAGCCGATGAGGATGACCGCGAGCAGGAACCCGCCCGCGCACATGATGATCGCGAACACCTCCGAGATCATCACGGTGTGCCCGAGCTGGAACTGCGGGTCGCGCAGCGGCTCCATGATGGAGCGCACCAGCCCGTACCCGAAGAAGTAGCCGCACATGGAGAGCCCGTGCGGGCGCTTGTTGAACTTCCACATGAGGGTGAACAGCAGCGCGAAGATGACGAGGTTGGCGAGCATCTCATAGAAGAAAAACGCATAGTGCCACTCGCCCCCGTTTTCGATATACACCGCGAAGGGGAACCACTGCATGGAGGGGTCGGTGACCAGCCCGCCGTACACTTCCTGGTTGAAGAAATTCCCCCACCTGCCCATCGCCTGCGCTAAAATGACGCCGGGCAGCAGGCAGTCCGCCACGCGCAGGAAGTTGATCTTGTGGATGATGCAAAACAGCACCACGCCGAGCGCGCCGCCGATGATGCCGCCCGTGATGGACAGCCCGCCGCTGCGGAACCCCGTAAACCACTCCGTTATGGAAGAACCGGGGTCTGTCAGCACCGAGAAGGTGCGCGCGCCGACGATGCCGAGCGGCAGCACGCACAGGAGAAGGTCGAGCACCCAGCTCACGGGGATGTTTCGCCGCTTGAACAGGAGCGAAACGGCGACGACCGCGAGGAGCACCCCGATGATGATCATCACGGCGTAGTAGTAAATGTCTATCCCGAAGATCTCGAAAGACCTCTCCGGTATGAAATAATTCGGCTCGTTCATGCAATATCTCCGCGCCCGCATGCGCGGACGAAAAGGGTAAATCAAGGATATTATACCATATCCGCGCGCAAAGGAAAAGCAAATTGCGCGCTCTTGCGCAAATTTGGGGAGACTGCACAAAAGGAGAATGCCGCGGCGGGGCGCGGCGAAAAAACCTATGTCCCTGCGGCGGGGCGCGGCGAAAATCCCCATGTCCCCGCAGCAGAGCGCGGCGGAAAACCCGTCGCCCAAAAGTCCGCGCGTCTGCCGGAAACGCGCCGCAGGGCAGCAAAAGCCCTGCGGCAGAGCCGTACAGGCAAGCAACAGCCCCGCGGCGGGGCGCGCCTGCGCCCTGCCGCGGGGCTGTTTTCTCACCCGCCGCGCGCCTTAAAAAAGGCGCTCAGACATAGGAATGCGGATTCCCGACCCCGAGGGAGACGAGCAGCGCGCCGTTCACCCGCCGCATGGTCTGCTCGGGCAGGGCGCCGATGCGCTCTTTGAGCCGCCGCTTATCCAGCGTGCGGATCTGTTCGAGCAAAATCACCGAGTCGCGCGCCAGCCCGTAACTGTTGCCCGCGATCTCGATATGCGTGGGAAGGCGCGCCTTGGTCATCTTGGAGGTGATCGCCGCCGCGATGACGGTCGGGGAATATTTGTTGCCTATATCGTTCTGCACCACGAGCACGGGGCGCACGCCGCCCTGCTCGCTGCCCACCACGGGGCTGAGATCCGCGTAGTACAGTTCGCCCCTCCTGATCTCCATCTTTCTCTGCGACCTCGCTTTGCTTTTTCTTTCGGAAAGACCCCTCCCGTTCCAGTATATGTAGCGGAACCTGCCGCCCGTTCGCGCAAGGGGTTTTCCGCCCTACAGTATTGCCGCAAAAGCGCAAAAAAATACGCCGCTTTTCAGAGGCGCAAAAAGAAACTTCTGCATCATTCCTTGACAAACAGACGCGAATGCCGTATAATGAAATCACAACAAGGGCAAGACCTCTCGACGGTCAGCCTCTGTTCGGTAAAATAACCGCCGTCAGCTGCCAACTACGGGCGGTTATTTTTTTATGATTATGTAGATCTTATCCTTCGTCACTCTGAAAGAAGTGATGACGTCCTGTTCAAGCAAAGCGTTGAGCAAGCACAGAATCCCATCCATATAATCACCTCCTTCGGGAAAACGTACTCATCATTTTCCCCTCGGGAGGCTAACCGCTCTGTAAGGAAATACCCCTGTTGCTTGCAATTATTGTAAAGGATACGGTCATTTTTGTCAAGCGAAACCCGCGCCCGCCGCAGACTGCGGCGGGCGCGGGAGTTTCTCTCTTCTCTCCAATTTATTTTCCGCAAATTTATTTTTCCGCGATCTCGGCGATCGCGCGGGGGATCTGCGCGATGACGTCGCGCGCGCAGACGCTGTATTCGTTTCCGAGCGCCTCCGCCGCCAGCGCGCCCGCCCTGCCCAGAAGGTAAGACGCGCAGCACGCCGCCTCCGCCGCGGGGACTTTTCGCGCGGCGAGGGAGACGAGCAGCCCCGCGAGCACGTCGCCGCTGCCCCCTTTGGCGAGCGCGGGCGTGCCCGACGCGATATAGCGCACCCGCTCCCCATCCGCAAGCAGCGTCACGTTATCCTTTAAAAGCACGCAGCAGCCGTATGCCGCCGCGAACGCCTGTGCGAGCGCCGCGCCCTCCGCGCGCACGCGGGCGACGCTCTCCCCGCACAGGCGCGCAAATTCGCCGGGGTGCGGCGTGAGGACGAGCGAACAGGCGCGCGGCTTTTTCAGTACAGAAACGCCGTACGCGGCGAGCGCGTTGAGCGCGTCCGCGTCGAGAATGAGCGTACCCGCAAAATTCTCCAGAAGAAAGCGCACGACCGCGTGCAGCGGGCGGCTTTTGCCCGCGCCCATGCCGACGGCGATCGCGTCCGAACGGGCGCACAGCGCGGCGAGAAATTTCTCGTCGCAGGCGAGCGGCCCGCCCTCCGTCGGCGCCGCGGTCAGGATCGTCTCGGGCAGTTTCCCGATGCAGTGCGGGAACAGCTCTGCGGGCACGCACAGCTCTGTGTACCCGCACCCGCCGCGGAGCGCCGCCGCGGCGGAGAGGAGGGGCGCGCCCGAATAGGCGAGGCTGCCGCCGAGGATCGCCGCCCTGCCATAGCTGCCCTTGTGGGAGTCGCAGGCGCGCTTTGCAAAATACGGGGAAAAGTCGCTCCCCTCGCACAGCGCCGCCCGCGGCGGCGCAGGGAGTTCGATGCCGATGCTGCGGCGGACGACCCGCCCGCACACGTCCGCCGCCCTTCCCGTGACGAGCCCCGTTTTCAGCTCGCCGACCGCAACGGTGACGTCCGCGCGCACGCACAGGGCAAAGGAGCCGTTATCGCCGTTCAGCCCGCTCGGGATGTCGGCGGCGACGACCTTCGCGCCGCTTTGGTTGACGGCGCCGATCGCCGCGGCAAATTCCCCTTCGGGCGTGCCGCGGAACCCCGTGCCGAACAGCGCGTCGATGATGAGGTCTGGCTTTTCCGCGGGGAACGCAGCGAGCACTTCGCCCGCGTACTTGGCGCGCTGTGCGGCGCAGTCCGCCGAGCGCGTCTCCCCGACGGGCAAAACCGCCGTGCGGTACCCGCGCGCCGCCAGAAGGCGCGCGGCGCACCAGCCGTCGCCGCCGTTGTTCCCGCCGCCGCACACGGCGAGCACGGACGCACCGCCGTCTTCGCGCAGCAGCGCCTCCGCCTCCTCCGCGATCGCCGCCCCCGCGCGCTCCATGAGCGTCTGCGACGGCACGCCGCGCTCCTCTATCGTGTACCTGTCCGCGGCGCGCATCTCCGCGCAGCTCAGAACCTGCCGCATGTTTCCCTCCTTTGCGCGCGCCCGTGCGCCGCATTGTTCTCCGTTCCGCGCGATGCCTGCGCTCCGTGCGCCGCATTGCTCTCCTTCCCGCGCGATGCCTGCGCGCCGTCCGCCGCCCGCACAGGCGCTCTTTCTATTCCCCGTCCTCCGCGCCGAGCGAGGCAAGCGCGTCCTTTGCAATATCGTAGGAAAACCCCTTTGAAAGCAGGTGCCTGTACGCCTTGGAGAAGTTTTCGCGCGTCGGCTCGCGGTTCTTCATGTACTTGCGCGCAAGCTCCTTCGCCGCGTCCTCCTCGCCCGTCAGCCCCTCCAGCGCGCCCTCGATCTCCTCTTCCGCCACGCCGCGGCTCTTCAGTTCGAGCGCGATCAGCCGCGCGCCCTTCTTTTTGCCCGCGGACTGCACGTACTGCGCACTGTACTCCGCGTCGTCCACGAATCCGTACCCGCGCAGCTTTTCGAGCACATAGTCACAGACGGAGGGCAGGTACCCCTTCTTTCTGAGGAAGTCGCGCATCTGCTTTTCCGTCTTCATCGTCGCGGAGAGATGTTTTAAAGCGCGGTCGAGCGCCTGCGCCTTCTCGCTCTCGAGCTGGATCGCGCCCAGCTCTTCCGCCTCTATGTGCATGCCGACTTTCAGGCGGTTGGAAAGCACCGTTTCAAGGCGCATGCCGCAGCAGAACGCGCCGTCGACGTAGATGTTGCAGCGCTCCCTGTCCTTCTTCTGCGGGGTGATGTCGGTGATCTCGGGCATGCAATCTCCTCCTCTTTCTGCGGCACGGAAAAACAAACAGTGCGAAAAAAACAAGCGCCACGAAAAAACAAGCGGCGCGGAAAAAACGCCCGCAGAAGTCAAAACCACCAGTGAACTGGTGGTTTGCACAGACCCTAAAAGGGTAAACTACCAGCCAACCCGTTAACGGGTATCGCTTTTGCTATAGCGTCCTATCGCACGGCGCACCTGTAAAACAGGTTC
>JAGHJD010000024.1 GCA_017886895.1 Clostridia bacterium
ACAATAAAAAATTCTCCCCGCTAAGGGGCGCGGCGCGGCGCGCGCCTCCGATTTTTCGGTGGCGCGCGCCGTTTTTGGCCTTTGCATACAAGTATTTACGCTGTGCCGCGGGCGCGGGGGATTTCCCCGCGCCCGCCGCGAACGTGACGGACGAACTCATCCGCGCCTGCGACGTGCTCATCCCGAACGAGACGGAGGCAATGCTGCTGGCGGAGGAGAGCGGCGTCGCCGCGGCGGCGGAAAAACTTTCGCTGCGCTGCCCGCACGTCATCGTGACGGCGGGGGAGCACGGCTGTCTGCTCGCGGAGAGCGGCAGGGTGACGCCCTTTTCCTGCCCGAAGGTGCAAACGGTGGATACGACCGCCGCGGGGGATACCTTCTGCGGTGCGCTGGCGGTGCGGCTTGCGAGGGGCGATGCGCTGACGGGCGCGATCGGGTTCGCGCTGCGGGCGGCGTCGCTTGCGGTGACCCGCCGCGGCGCGCAGTGCTCTATCCCGACGGAGGAGGAAGTCCTCGCCTTCGGCGGGTAACGCGGAGAGGCAGACGAGCAAACGAAAGGCTCAAAAAAAGTTGCAAACGAAAGGCTCAAAAAAGTTCGGGCGCGGGGAATATCCCCGCGCCCGTTTTCCGCTAACTGCGGCGTCTGTACCGCAGCTTGTTTTGCACTTTTTTTATTCGCTCTGCGGCGGCAGGCTCTTCCTGTATCGGTGCGGCGATGCGCCGTACATGCCGCGGAACAGGGTGTGGAAGTGCGTCTGGTTCTCGTAGCCGACCGTGCGGATGATCTCGTCCACGCTCAGCTCCGTCGTGCGCAGCAGCCGCTCCGCAACGCGCAGGCGCTCCTCCTGCAGGAGCGTTTGAAAGTTCTTGCCGAAGGTCTCGCGGATCCTGCGCGAGAGATAGGCGGGCGAATAGCCGACCGTCTGCGCAAGCTCGGTCAGGGACGCCTTCGGATAGTTCTGCCTGATATAGGCGGCGACGGACCTGCGCAGCATCTTTTCGGGCGAGGCGATGCGCAGCCCGTTGACGAGCGTCTCTTTATAGCAGGCAAGGTAGGAAAAGAGCAGGGAGAGCAACTGCGGCAGTACGCCGTGCCCGCCCGGAACGCCGCGCACGAGCGCATAGATGAGGTTGTCCAACAGGTTGCGGACAGGGAAGATCTCCTTCGTGCGGAAGAGCAGGTATTCTCCTTCGCCGTTCGGGTCGAAGTTCCGCGTGAGAAATTCGCTCATGACGGGATTGTTTTCCACGTTGTGAAAGACATACTGCAAAAAGGCGTCGGAGACGATGAAATTGATGCCGAGGTCCTCCCGCTCCGCCCGCAGGACGCTGTGGCGGATATGCCTGTTCAGAAAGAGGATGTCCCCGCTCTGCAAAACGAGCTTTTCCGCGCCGACGACGTGCGTGATGCTGCCTTTGCAGACGTACATGAATTCCATATAGTCGTGCCCGTGTTCGGGGAAGTCGATGAACCGCGTGTGCAGCCGCAGATCGATCTGCCTGTCTCCGCCGAGCAGCTTTTTGCTGTTCACGATAAAGCTGTCCGATGAAGAGTAATCTCCCTTTACGATCTTGCTCTGTCCCTTCAGGATCGCCCGTTCCTCGTCGGACAGGGCGGAAAGTTCTTTTAAAATGCCGTTCTCCATGTTTCTATTATACGGCAAAGAAACCGGAATGTCAACAGCCGATAGATTTTTAGGCAAATAGTGTCATTGCTTTATTTTATAGAAGCTTCTATAATGGAGGCATGAAACAGTATCTCGCCATCGACATAGGCGCAAGCAGCGGCCGCCACATCGTGGGGCGGTCGGAGAACGGAAAACTCGTCACGGAGGAGGTGTACCGCTTCCCGAACGGGGCAAAGGAGCGGGAAGGGCACCTCGTATGGGACATCCGCGGGCTCTTGCGGGAAGTAAAGCGCGGCATGGCTGCGGCGATCGAAAAATGCGGGGAGATCGAGAGCTTTTCCGTCGATACGTGGGCGGTCGACTACGTCCTTCTTGACGGGGATGCGGAGATCTCTCCCTGCTACGCCTACCGCGACGCACGGACGGAAGAGGCGGCGCAGCAGGTGCACGCGCGCATCCCTTTTGCAGAGCTGTACAGGCGGACGGGCATCCAGTTCCAGCCCTTCAACACCATCTATCAGCTCTATGCGGACAAGTGCGCGGGCAGGACGGAGCGGGCGACGGATTTTCTGATGCTGCCCGAGTACCTCTTGTATAAACTCACGGGCGTAAAGACGTGCGAATATACGAACGCCACGTCGACGGGGCTGGTGAATGCGCGGACGCACGCCTTCGACGGGGAGATCGTCTCGGCGCTCGGGCTACCCGCGCGCCTGTTTGAAAAGAAGATCGTACAGCCCTGTACCGCCGTCGGGGAACTGCTGCCCTCTGTCGCGGCGGAGGTGGGCGGGCAGATGCGCGCGGTGCTGTGCGCCACGCACGATACGGCGAGCGCGGTGCTGGCTGCACCCGTGCGCGGGGAAGCGCCGTACCTTTCCAGCGGTACGTGGTCCCTTCTGGGCGTTGAACAGTCTGCCGCGCACACCGATGCGGAGAGCATGGCGGCGAATTTTTCCAACGAGGGGAGCATAGACGGCGCTTTCCGCTGGCAGAAGAACATCATGGGGCTGTGGATGCTGCAGTCTGCGCGGAAGGAGCTGGGGCTGACCTTTGCGGAAGCGGAGCGGCTCGCGCGCGCAAACCCGTGCGATACGCTTGTAAACTGCAACGACGCGGCGTTCCTTGCGCCCGCGGGCATGTGCGCCGCTGTGCGCGCGAAGGCGGGCGACCTTTCGGACGGGCAGCTCTTGTACTGCATCTACAACAGCCTTGCACACTGTTATAAGGATGCGCTCGGCACGGTCGGCGCAAAGCTCGGCAGAAGGTGCGGAACGCTCAACGTCATCGGCGGCGGCAGCCGCGATGCGCTGCTCAACGAGCTGACGGCGCGTGCGGCGGGCGTGCAGGTCATTGCGGGCCCCGCAGAGGCGACGGCGCTCGGCAATCTGCTTGCGCAGATGATCGCGGGCGGGGAGATCGGGAACATCGCCGAAGGGCGGGAGATCATAAAAAAATCTTTTCCCCTTACGGTGTATCGGTAAAATATTTTCGGAGGGACATAGCGATGGAACGGTATGAACAGGCAAAAAAACTGTTTGCGGAGCGCGGCGCGGATACGGACGCGGCGATAAAGAGGCTGGCGGAGATCCCCGTCTCGGTGCACTGCTGGCAGGGCGACGACGTTTTGGGCTTTGACGGCGGCGGGATCGCGAGCGGCGGCATTCAGACGACGGGCAATTACCCCGGGCGCGCGCGCACGCCGGAAGAGCTGATGCAGGATATCCGCTTTGCCTTTTCGCTCATGGCGGGCAAAAAGCGGCTGAACCTGCACGCGAGCTATGCGATCCTCGGCGAAGAGCAGGGGAAGACCGACCGCGACGCCTACCGCCCCGAACATTTTGCGCCGTGGGTGCGCTTTGCAAAGGAGATCGGGCTTGCGGGGATCGATTTCAATCCGACCTGTTTTTCGCATCCGATGGTCAGGAACGGGCTGACCCTCTCCAGCCCCGACGAAGAGACGCGGAAATTCTGGATCCGCCACTGCCGCGCCTGTCTGAAGATCGCGGAGTACTTTGCGGACGAATTCGGCAGTTACTGTCTCGTCAATATCTGGATCCCCGACGGGCTGAAGGACGTCCCTGCGGACAGGCTGACGCCCCGCCTGCGGCTGAAGGAGTCGCTCGACGAGATCCTCGCCCTGCCGTATGACAGGAAGAAGGTGCGCGTCGCGGTGGAGAGCAAGGTGTTCGGCATCGGGGTGGAGAGCTATACCGTCGGCAGCAACGAGTTTTACCAGAACTACGCGGCGACGCGCGGCATCTGATGCCTTCTCGACAACGGGCACTATCACCCGACGGAGACGGTTTCGGACAAGATCCCGTCGCTGCTCGCGTTCTACGACAATGTGGCGCTGCACGTCACCCGCGGCGTCCGCTGGGACAGCGACCATGTCGTTCTGCTCGAGGACGAGCTGAAGGAGATCTGCAAGGAGATCGTGCGGGGCGGCGCGGAGGACAAGGTGATGATCGGGCTGGACTATTTCGACGCGAGCATCAACCGCATTGCCGCGTGGGTCGTGGGGGAGCGGAACGTGCAGAAGGCGCTGCTGTTCGCGCTGCTGCAGCCGCACGACGCGCTGCGCGCCATGCAGGACGGGGCGGAGTTCACCGCGCAGATGGTCTTGCAGGAGGAGATGAAGACGCTGCCCTACGGCGACGTGTGGGAAGAGTATCTGAAGCGGTACGGGTATGCGGGGAGCGACTGGTTCCGCTCCGTGCGCGAATACGAGGAAAAAGTCCTGAAGGAGAGAAGATAAAATGAAAAATATTTTAAATGCGCCCTTTGTGCGGGAGATGTGCGAAACGACGGCGAACATGTACCGTTTGGGCTGGGACGAGCGCAACGGCGGGAATATCTCGTATCTGCTGGACGAAGGAGAGGTCGCGGCATACCTCGACGTCAGAAAGGTCCTGCGCGAGATCCCGACGGGGTTCGACGCAAAGCCGCTCGCGGGGAAGTACTTTATCGTCACGGGCACGGGCAAATACTTCAAAAACGTGGAGAAGGACCCCGAAACGAACCTCGGCGTCATCCGCATCAAGGAGGACGGTACGACGGCGCAGCTTTTGTGGGGGTACAGGGACGGGGGCAGGTTCACATCCGAGCTGCCCGCGCATCTGATGAGCCATATGGCGCGGCTGTCCGTCGACCCCGAAAACCGCGTCGTCATGCACACCCACCCGACCCATACCCTCGCCATGAACTACGTGCACGAGCTGGACGAGAAGAAGTTCACGCACACCCTCTGGGAGATGTGCACGGAGTGCATCGTGGTGTTCCCCGACGGGATCGGCGTGCTCCCGTGGATGCTGTGCGGCACGAACGCCATCGGCGAAGCGACGGCGGAGAAGATGAAAGAGTTCCGCCTCGTCGTGTGGGGCATGCACGGCATTTACGGTGCGGGCAGGACGATGGACGAGACCTTCGGGCTGATCGAAACGGTGGAGAAGGCGGCGCAGATCTACATGCTCACCGCGCACCTGCCGCGGAAGAATACCATCCGCGACGGAGAGATGAAGAGCCTTGCCGATCTGTTCGGCGTGAAGTGCCGCGAGGATTTCCTTGATTTGTGACCGCAGACGGGTACGGCGCGTTTCTTTGCGGGAACGGAATGGAATAGTATAAAAATACAGAGCGCGGGCGCGGGGAGATTCCCCGCGCCCGATCTCTGTTGGCGCTTTAGCATGAAAAAACCCCAGTTCTACTGGGGGGAAGATAAAAAATTGCTTTAGCAAATTTTATAATTATAAAAGTTTACCATATAGCTAATGCGATTTTGCCCCTTTATAGTACGAGGAACCTGTTTTACAGGTGTGCCGTGCGATAGGACGCTATAGCAATAGCGATACCCGTTAACGGGTTGGCTGGTAGTTTACCCTTTTAGGGTCTG
>JAGHJD010000025.1 GCA_017886895.1 Clostridia bacterium
AGATGGTCGACCTCGGCAACATGTGGGGCATCGAAGTCGTGCTCATCGACGAGAACACGAAGATCGAGCAGTTCAAAAAAGACCTCATGTGGGCGGACGTCGTCTGGAAGAACAAACGCTGACAAAAAACGGGAAGAAGGGGCGGCATTGTTTCGGCAATGCCGCCCGTTTTCCGAGAGGGGACTATGCTCTATAAAAAATACACCTTCGGCGATACCGATCTCTATTACACGCAGTCCGACGACTTCGGCGCGGGGCTTCTGCTGTACCCTGCGGGGTGCGACATCGGCGACGTTTCCGCGCTCTCGCCCGATTCCATGGTGCAGGTTGCCCTTCGCGGTTCGCACAATCTCATCGACTATACGCAGGGCGTGACCATGCGCAATACCTCGTCCGTGCTTTTGAAGATCGTCTCGCAGAAAGCGGACGGGGCGGGCGTCGTCACCCGCCTTTCGGACGGGCAGGGCAACGACTATGTGCACACCCTCCTCTTCGACGCGGAGACGAACGTTTGCTCCGTCTGCGTCGAATACGCCAACAACACGGGAAAGGAGCAGGTGCTGGAGAGCCTGCAGAGCTTTTCGGTGAGCGGCATCCGCAACCCCGCCCTTGAACGGGTGACGGACGAGGGGCTGCGCCTCGTGCGCATGACGAGCGCGTGGAGCCGCGAGTGCAGGCTGAAAGAGGACGAGCTGTGCGACCTCGGCATGGACATGAGCTGGGCGCGCTACGGCGTGAAGTGCGAGCGGTTCGGGCAGGTCGGCAGCATGCCGAACAGGGGATATTTCCCCTTTGCCGCGCTCACGGACGGCGCGGGCGGCTTTACGCTCGCGGCGCTTTTGGAGACGCCGTACAGCTGGCAGATCGAGCTGTACAAGGAGAAGGAGACCTGCGCGCTCTCGGGCGGGCTTGCCGACCGCGAGTTCGGGCACTGGTGCAAGGCGATCCCCGCGGGCGGCGGGTTCAAAACGCACAACGCGTATCTGCGCGTGCGCAGGGGAACGGTGCAGGACGCCTGCAATGACTTTGTGCGCTTTCAAAACAGCCGCCTTTCCGCACCCGAAAGCGAGGAGTGCCTTCCCGTCCTCTTCAACGAATACTGCACGACGTGGGGCGTGCCGAGCGAGGAGAATATCCGCGCCATCTTGCAGGCGGCAAAGGGGCTGCACTTCCGCTATTTTGTCATCGACGCGGGCTGGTATAAGCCGGACGACTGCGGCTGGTGCAACGCCACGGGGGACTGGCAGCCGAGCAGAACGCTCTTCCCGCACGGCGTGAAGGCGGTCGCAGACATGATCCGCGCGCAGGGCATGACGCCCGGCGTCTGGTTCGAGTTCGAAGTCGCGGGCAGGGACAGCCGCGCCTTTCAAAAAGAGGAGCTGCTGCTTTCGCGCGACGGCGTGACGCTCACCTCCAAGAACCGCCGCTTTTTCGATCTGCGCAAACCCGAAGTGCAGGCATATATCCAGGAGAAAATGTGCGGTTTTCTGCGCGAAAACGGGTTCGGGTATCTGAAAATAGACTACAACGACAACTACGGCATGGGCTGTGACGGCGCGGAGAGCCTCGGCGAGGCGGGGCGGCAGGTCGCCGAAGAGAGCCTCGGCTGGCTGGGGCGGCTCAGAGAGCAGATCCCCGATCTCGTCATCGAGAACTGCTCCTCGGGCGGCAGCCGCATCGAGCCGCTGCGCATGCAGAAGGTCTCCATGTGCAGTTTTTCGGACGCGCACGAATGCGGCGAGATCCCGCTGGTCGCGGCGAACGTGTCGCGCGTCATTCCCGCGCGGCAGAATCAGATCTGGGCGGTGCTGCGCGAACAGGACACCCCCGCGCGCATCGAGTGGTCGCTCGCCGCCGCGATGATCGGGCGCATCTGCATTTCGGGGGACATCCTGCACCTCACGAAGGAACAGCGCGCGGCGCTCTCGGCGGGGCTGGCGTTCTATGAGGACGTGAAGGAGATCGTCGCCGAGGGCGACATTGCGCAGATCCTTTGCACCGTGCGCTATTACCGTGACCCGCAGGGGTATCAGGTGTATAAAAAGCGCTCGCGGGACGGGCGGCGCATGCTCGTCATCGCACACTTTTTCCGCGGGCAGGAAGAGCCCGTGCGGTGCGAAACGGCGGGGTTTGCGCTGAAAGCGTCGTACGGTTCGCTGTCCTGCCGCGAAGAGGCGGGCGCGCTCGTGCTTGGCGGGGCAGAGATGCGCGCGGGCGCATTCCTGCTGGAATTGGCAGAATAAAAAAATTGCGCGCCGCGGAAAATCCGCGGCGCGCAGAATTTATACTGTAAAACTCAATACGCAGGCGATTTTCAGCTTTCCCGCCCGATGACAAAGTCCACGCTGCAGCCGAACAGCGCGGCGAGTTTTACGAGGTTGGGAACGCTCGGGCAGGTCGCGCCTTTTTTCCATGTATGCAGCAGTGAGCGCGAAATTTCCGCATTTTTATGCAGGGCGTATTCGCTTATGCCGAAATGTTGCAGCAGAAAGCGGATCTGTTCGCTGAAGGGCGGCGGCGCTTTGAAAGGGATCGCGGCGTATTCGTCGGTCAGCCCGAGCAGATAGTCTCCGCTACACCGGAAAAGATCTGCCAACTTCACAAATTCCGCGAAGGGCGGAATGTGCTTTCCCTCCAGATAGCGGTAGACGCTCGTAGGCGTGACGCCGATGTGCGCGGCAAGTTCTGCCGGCGTCAATGCGCTTTCGGCGAAACGCTCCGCAAAGCGCTCTTTGAAATTTGCAAGAAGGTCCATATCGGTTTCGTCTATATGCGGGCACATTGTGCCGAGTTGGTCATGGAATATCCGTCCTGCCGAGCAAGTAGTCCATGGAGCAGTTGAAAAAGTCGGCAAGTTTCACGAGCGTGTCCGCTCTCGGCAGTTTGCCCCTGTGCAGCCATTTGGAGACGGCGGAACACCCGATCCCGCAGTGTTTTGCGGCGGCGTATTGCGATTTGCCCGTCTGCTGCAAAAGCGTGCGGAACCGTTCTGCAAAGGGAACGGGCTGCGCCGCCCTGCGGAAGGAACGCGTTTCCGAAAGTCCTAACAGATAGTCGAGCGAAACGTCGCAGAAATCGGCAAAACGGAGCAGGTTTGCCGTAGACGGCACATAGGTGCGGTCGAGCCAATAGTAGACTGCCGATTCGGGGAATCCTGCCTGTTTTGCAAACATGCGCGGGGTCATTTCCTTTTCGGTCAAAAACTCTCTCAGCGTATCGTAAAAATTCGACAAAATTTGCATGGTATTTTTCTTCCCCTGTCTATATTTTTCCATAATGGGACAGTATTTTTCTTGATTTCCAATTTGGGACATGATAGAATATAAATACAAATAAACAAAGGAGGGTATGGCATGACTGCGGAAGAACTGGCAGAGCTGCTCGCCGTGTGTTTGCGGGACGAGCTCGTGGCAAAGGTCGTGCGGGAAGGCTGCTTGCTGAAAGTCGTCTTTATCGGCGGCACAGAGTGCACCGTGCGGGTGGCGTAAAGAGGTTCCGCGAAAGAAAAACAGAAGAAAAACAAAAGACAAAAATTTTTTGAAATACATGAGAGAAACGCCGCGCGGGGATTCTCCGCGCGGCGCGCTCTTTGCCCTTTTGCGTAAAAGGGCGGCTGTCTTGGCGGGTACGCGCTGTTCAGGCGAAACAGCGGTTGATCGCGCAGACGAATTCTGCGGGCGCAAAGGGCGCGATGGGCGCAAACGGATTGCACGCAGCGTGCGGTGCGGGCGGGGGACTCTCCCCGCCGTTGCAGGCGGGTGCGGGCAGGGGCGCGGGCATGCCCTGCGCAAAGAGTTGCGCGAGCGCGCCCAGCCCTGCAAAGTCCGCCTTTCCCTCCGCAAAGCGGCGCAGCAGCCCGCCCTCGCCCGCGAGGGCGGAAAAACGCTCGGCGGCGTCGGCGAGTTCGCCCGCCGTCATACTGCCGACGCGAAGGCCTCGCAGCGGTTCGCTCTTCAACAGCCCCGCTATTTCGCCGAGGGGCGCCCGTTCGCCGCCCTTCGCCGCGAACAGCACGAGCATGAGCAGTAAAAATTCCATTTTCACCTCCCGCGGCGGGCAGGGCGCTGGCAATCCGCGCCTTCGCCGCATATACATGATTGAACGATCTTTTCGGAGGTATGCCATGCAGGATTTCAACTCCTATTCCGAACAGGAACGGCAGGAACAGAAGAAGTCTGAACAGAAGGCGGCGGAGAGCGATCAGCTTGCGAAACAGCTCGCCGCGGCGCTTGCGGGCAAGGGCGAGGCGGATATTCTGCGCGCCATCTACAAGGAGGCGGAGCGGGGCAGGAAGGCGGGGACGCTGACGGATGAAGAGCTCGACAGGTTCGCCGCGGCGCTCTCGCCCATGCTCGACGCCGCAAGGCGCAAAAAGCTGGAACAGGTCATCAAAAAACTCAAGATGATGTGACGCGGAAGAGGATTGCTGCGTGATGCGGGCGGGGCGGGCGGCGCGGCAACGCGCCGCCCGCCCTTTTTTGTTCAGAGTTTCCGTGCGGCGAGCGCGCGCACGGCGGCGAGGAAGGTGTCCGTCTCGGCGCGCGTGTTGAAGGGCGAGAGGCTCACGCGCACCAGCCCTTCCGCGGCGGTGCCGAGCGCCCTGTGCATGCGCGGCGCGCAGTGCAGCCCGCCGCGCACGGCGATGCCGTATTCGTCCGAGAGCGCCTGCGCAAACAGTTCGGACTGCATGGTTTCGCTCGCAAAGGAGAGGATGCCGAAGGGGTTCGGTCCGCCGTAAACGCGCACCCCCTTCACCTGCCGCAGCTCGTTTGCAAGGTGCCCTGTCAGCTCTGTGAGATGCGCCGCGTTTTCGGCGAGGCGGGGCTGCAGAAAGAGTACGCCCTCCGCGAGCGAGGCGATCGCGGGGCAGGAGAGGGTGCCCGCCTCCAGCCTGTCGGGGAAGAACGCGGGCATGGTCTCGTCAAAACTCATGCTGCCCGTGCCGCCGTAGGCGAAGGGAGCGGGGTCAAAGCGGGAGGAGAGCAGCAGCGCGCCTACCCCCTGAATGCCGCACATGCCCTTGTGCCCCGCGACGCACAGCGCGTCGATGCCCGCGGCGCCCATATCGACGGGGATGTGCCCGCACGCCTGTGCGCCGTCGCAGACGGTCAGCACCCGTTCGGGCAGCAGTCTGCGCACTGCGGCGGGGTCGATCGCGGTTCCCGTCACGTTGGAGGCGAGGGTGAAGGCGCACAGCAGCGTGTCGCGGTTGACGGCGGCGGCAATGTCCTCGGGGTGCACGCGCCCGCCGCGCGGCGGGACAATCGTGAGCGAGATCATTCCCGCGCGCTGCATGGCGAAGAGGGGGCGCAGCACCGAATTGTGTTCCGCGTCCGTCGTCACGATGTGCGCAAGTGCGCGGCTGCGCACCTGCGCAGTTGCGCGCACGGCGCCGAAGAGCGCCATGTTCAGCGCCTCCGTGCAGTTTTTCGTGAAGATGACGCGCTCCGCCTCCGCGCACCCGAAAAAGCGGGCGAGCAGCGTCCGCGCCCGCAGCACGTTTTCCGCCTGCGCGAGCGCCGCGGCGTGCCCGCTGCGGCCCGGGTTTGCGCAGATGCCCTCGACGCAGGCGCGTACGGCGCGCTGTACGCAGTCAGGTTTGATGCCGCCCGTCGCGGCGTTGTCAAAGTAAAGCAAAACCGCCTCCTTTTATTCACGCATGTTTCGCGCAAACCTCGCCGAGCTGACGGCTGCGGTTTGCGCGAGTTTGAGGACAACCCCATTGCCCTCGCTATGCTCGGGGCAAGGGAGGTTTTCCTCTGCGCGGCATCTGTTTTGGAACACATATTTATAAATGCCGCGCATTCACCTTTCCTGCAAGAGCGCTTATGCGCAAACAGGGGTGCGCTAACGCAAAAGCGTGGTTTTGCTTGCGCGAGGGATTATTAAAAGCACATTCACCCCTTTTCCTAAAAGCCGCAGGGCGGCAACAGGGTTCCCGAAAATCGCAGCGAAGCGAGATTTTTGGGAAGAGGAGGAGCGGAGCGCGCATGCGAGCATTGCCCCTTGGGGCAAAGCGAGAGCGCAGCCGACAGCGACGACGAGGGTGCGCTTAGGCAAAAACGCGGTTTTGCCACGCGCAATAGAATTATAAACAAACGCTTATTCAAAATGTGATTTTGAAACGCGCAGTTGGATTATTGGGAAACGCTTAGCCGAAATTTTGATTTTGCCGCGCGCTGTCATTAAAAGTAATTCCCGTCGCGGCGTTGTCAAAGTAAAGCAAGAGATCGCCCCTTTCGGGGAGGGCACAGCGCCTCCCCGCGTTTTCATATACTGGAATACGATATTACTATATGCCGCGGCTGCCGAAAGGTTGACGGGCATGCACGGAGGAAAAAAGAATGGGTCAGGTGTATGCGGTGTTCCGCTCCCGCACGCAGGCGCTGGACTGTGCGGCGCGGCTGCGGCGGGCAGGGATCGCGGCGCAGGCTGTCTCCTCGCCCCGCGAGGCGAACGCGGGGTGCGGGCTGTCCGCCCGCTTTGCCGAGGGCGATCTGCCCCGCGCGCGGCGGGTCGTGGCGCAGGCGGGGTATTCCGCATTCGCGGGGTTCTGCCGCGCGGGCACGGGGTATCTGCGCGGCGGGTTTTGACCGTAATTTTGCGCCGCCGCCCGCAAAAACCGTTGTAAACGGCGGGAAAGTGTGGTAAAATAGCGGCATGGACGAACAAAAGCAAAAGCGCGCGCTGGGGATCCTGGCGCGCGAATACGCGGGCGCGCGCCCCGCGCTGCACTATAAGACCGCGTACGAACTGCTCGTCGCGGTCATCCTCTCCGCGCAGTGCACGGACGAGCGCGTCAATAAAGTCACGGCGGAGCTGTTCAAAGCGTACAACACGCCCGCCGCGATGGTGACGCTCCCGCAGGAGGAGCTGGAGAAAAAGATCTTCTCCTGCGGCTTTTACCGCAACAAGGCGGCGCATATCCTCTCCGCCTCGCGCGACATTCTCGAAAAATTCGGCGGCGAAGTGCCCGAAAACTTTGAAGATCTGTGCTCGCTCGCGGGCGTGGGCAGGAAGACGGCGAACGTCGTCTCGTCGGTGTGGTTCCGAAGGGACGCGATCGCGGTGGATACGCACGTGTTCCGCGTCTCCAACCGCCTCGGGCTGGCGCACGCAAGCACCCCCGAAAAGACGGAGCGCGACCTCATGCGGGCGATCCCGCAGAAGGACTGGTCGGACGCGCACCACTGGCTGATCTGGCACGGCAGAAAGGTCTGCCATTCGCAAAAGCCCGACTGCGCGCACTGCGCGCTTTCCGAAGTGTGCGACGCGTTCGCGGAAAAGGCGGGCAAAGGCAAAATCTGAGGTGATCTGTGTTTACCGATAAAGTAAAAATTACCATAAAATCGGGCGACGGCGGCGACGGGATGAACTCCTTCAAGAGTTTTAAAGGGTTCGCCAACGGCGGTCCCGACGGCGGCGACGGCGGCAAGGGCGGCGACGTGTACGTCGTCGGAGACAAGGACAGGAACGACCTCTTTTCCTATCGGTTCGGCGCGAAAATTTTCGCGGGCGACGGCGAGCGCGGCGGCACGAACAACCGTTTCGGCAAGGGCGGGGAGGACAAGGTGTTCGCCGTCCCCCTCGGTACCATCGTGCGCGACGAGGAGACGGGGAAAATTTTGTGCGACGTGTATGCCGACGGCGAGAAAAAACTGCTCGCGCGCGGCGGGAACGGCGGCAAGGGGAATGTGCGGTTCACCACGGCGCGCCGCCATGCGCCGCACTTCGCGCAGAAGGGCGAAAAGACAAAGCCGCACACGCTCATCTTAGAGCTCAAAGTCATTGCGGACGTCGGGCTGGTCGGCTTCCCCAACGCGGGCAAGAGCACGCTCCTCTCCAAGATCAGCGCCGCCCGCCCCAAGATCGCGAATTATCATTTCACGACGCTCTCCCCCAATCTCGGCGTCGTCTCCCGCTATGACAGGACGTTCGTCGCCGCGGACATTCCCGGGCTCATCGAGGGCGCGGCGGCGGGCGCGGGGCTGGGACATGCCTTTTTGCGGCATATCGAGCGCACGCGCATGCTCGTGCACGTCGTGGACGTATCGGGCAGCGAGGGGCGCGACCCGTACGAGGACTACTGCAAGATCAACGCCGAGCTTGCGGAGTACAGCGAAAAGCTCGCCGCGCTCCCGCAGATCGTCGCGCTGAACAAGTGCGACGTGTACGGCGCGGAGGAGAACGTGCGCGCCTTCCGCGAAAAGTGCGCGGCGCCCGCCTGTGAGATCACGGCGGTGACGGGGCAGGGGACGGGCGAACTGCTGGACGCCTGCCTGCGGGTCCTGGATACCCTCCCGCCCGCAGAGCCGATCCCCGCGGACGAGTTCGAGTACGAAAAGCCGTCCGTGGACGAGTTCTTCATCGATAAGGATGAGGAGGAGAACGTCTGGTATATCACGGGCGGGCTTGCGGACATGCTCGAGCGCAACGTGGTGCTCAGCGACCCCGATTCGATGGCATATTTCCAGAAGGTGCTGCGCGACAAGGGCGTCATCAAGGCGCTCAAAAAGCGCGGCGTCGCCGAAAACGACGTCATCGTCCTCGGCGGCGTGGAGTTCGAGTTCAAAGAATAAACAGAAAAGCCATGTCCCCCGAAGGGCGTAAAAATGCCGCGGCATGCCGCGGAGGGGACGTGCGAACGGAGGTAGTACGATGGAAAAAAGAAAAGGTTCGCTCTTATCCTTCCGCCCCGACATCAAGGTGCTGGACGCGACCCTGCGCGACGGCGGGCTGTGCAACGATTTCCGCTTTTCGGACGACTTTGCCCGCGCGCTCTATAAAATGAATCTCGCAGCGGGCGTGGACTATATGGAGATGGGCTACAAGGCGTCGCGCGACCTGTTCGATCCCGCAAAATTCGGCAAGTACAAGTTCTGCAACGAGGAAGATCTGCAAAACATCGTCGGCGAAAACAAAACGGAGATGAAACTCTCCGTCATGGCGGACGTCGGCAGGACGGATTTTAAGCGCGACATCGGCAAAAAGGCGGACAGCGTCATCGATATGGTGCGCGTCGCCTGCTATATCTACGAGATCCCCGCCGCGATCGAGATGATCGAGTACTGCCACAAAATGGGGTACGAGACCTGCGTCAACGTCATGGCGGTCTCCAAGGCGAAGGACGAGGACATCGACGACGCGCTCGGCATGCTCGGGCAGAGCCCCGTCGACGTCATCTATATGGTGGACAGCTACGGCTCGCTCTACCCCGAACAGACGGCGGAGCTCACCAAGCGCTACCTCGCCGCGGGCGAAAAGTGGGGCAAGTCCATCGGCATGCACGCGCACAACAACCAGCAGCTCGCCTTCGGCAACACCATCGAGGCGGCGAGCTGGGGCGCGTCGCTGCTCGACATGACGGTGAACGGCATGGGCAGGGGAGCGGGCAACTGCGCGTCCGAACTGCTCCTCGGCTTTCTCAAAAACCCGAAGTACCGCCTCGCGCCCGTCCTGCGCTTTGTCACGGACTACATGCTGCCTCTGCGGGAACAGGGCGTGCTGTGGGGGTACGACGTGCCCTACCTTCTCACGGGCAGGATGAACAGCCACCCGTCGTCCGCGATCGCCTTTCTGCGCGAAGGGCGCACCGACTACGAGAATTTTTACAACGAACTGTGCGAGAAGGACTGAGCCGCTCTCCCTCCTTTGCTTTTTGCGCGCCGCCGCATTGCGGCGGCGCCGTCCTATGCGTTTCGTATTGGTCGGCGGCGCTCTTCCCGCGTGCGGCGCTGCGCTGCGCGTTGTGTATCGGTCGGCGAGAAAAATTCCCTGTTTTTCGGCGGCGCATTGCGCGTTTCTGCGTCGTGCGGCGGCGTTCTTCCCGCGTGCGGCGCGTTGCCGCGGCGGGCGCGTACGTCCTGCGGGACTGTGTTAAAAGGGGCGCGCCGTTATTTTTTCAGTTGCTTATACAGCATGTAATAGTGCAGGCTGCCCGTTTCTTCAAAGAGTTTCCAGGCAATGTCTGCCGCGTCGTCGTTGCGGATAAATCTGCTCATGCCCGCAGTATGCGCAGGATCGCGCGCATTCATGCCTGTTGCGGCGCTCTGCCCTGGGCACTGCTCGGCGGTTCGCGCAGAGCGGCGGAATACTTCACCTGTCATCCCGAGCAGTTTGCCAAGGAACATGCCCCTGTCATCCCGAGCCTGTCGAGGGATCTCTGTTAGAATATCGTCTCCGTGTCATCCCGAGCGCAGCCGAGGGATCTGAGCCGAATGCGTTGAAAGCCGTATGCAGTCAGTCAGGCAACACAGACTGTATATGACTAACACGCGAGCGAGCTCAGACCCGTTCGGCTCGCCGCCGTTTGGCGGCTCGCTCAGGGTGACACAAGGTGTGTAATAATCAACTGCGCGTGGCAAAATGACACTTTTGCCTAAGCGCACCCTCGTCGTCGCTGTCGGCTGCGCTCTCACTTTGCCCCGAGGGGCAAAGCTCGCATGCGCGCTCCGCTCCTCCTCTTCCCAAAAATCTCACTTCGTTGCGATTTTCGGGAGCCCTGTTGCCGCAACCCTGCGGCTTTCAGGAAAAGAGGTGAATGCGCGATCAAATAATTTCTCGCAAAAGCAAAAACCACGCTTTTTGCTTTTGCACATTGCACCGCATGGGCGGTGTGGCGGAAGAGGGTGAATTTCGGGCACTTCTATAACGGTGTGCCCCATAAGGTGCCCGAAAGAGGGAGAAACTGTTGTCCCGACCATAGGGAGGGTAATGGTGTCGCCCTCAAATCGTAAAAAGCGGCGGCTGCGCCGCCGTCAACTTCGCCGATTTTGCATAAATGTCTGCAAGCAGCCGCTTCGCAAAATCGGCTTCGTTAGCCACAGGCAGCAGCCTGCCGAGATTTTTACGAGACCCATTTAATAATTTAACTGCGCGTGGCAAAACCGCGTTTTTGCCTAAGCGCACCCAATTTGCCGAAATCTTTCGGCTCTTAGGAAAAGGGGTGAATGTGCGCGATTTCTATAATACGTAGCCCTTAAATATCGCGCACAGAGAGGAAAACGCTGTCCCGACCGACGGGAGGGCAGTGGTTGCCCCTCAAAATCACGGCAAATCGCAGCGCCTTTGCGCGAGATTTGCGTGAACGAGGATGTATGGACGAAAAATTTGACGCGCTCGTGCTGCGCACGGCGGACTACGGAGAATACGACAGGATGCTCACCCTCTTCACGCTGCAAAAGGGAAAGATCTCGGCGGCGGCAAAGGGGGTGCGCAGGGCGGGGGCGAAACTGCGCTTTGCCGCCCAGCCCTTCTGTTTCGCGGAGTACGTCCTCGCGGTGCGCGGAGAGCGGAGAACGGTCATCTCCGCGTCGAATACGGACGGATTCTATGCCCTGCGCGAGGACGTGAACAAGTTCTATGCCGCAGCGGCGCTGTGCGGGCTGTGCGACGTGCTGCTGTTTGAAAACATCGTCAACGAAGAGCTGTTCCTGCGCGCCGTCGCGGCGCTGAAAGAGATGTGCGATGGGGACGAGCTGCTCGCCCTGCTCCGCTTTTTTCTGCGGGCGCTGTCCCTTTCGGGCTATGCGCTCGCGCCGCTTGTCTGCGCGGACTGCGGGCAGGAGCTTGCGGGGCGCGCTTATTTCGAGCTTTCCGAAGGCTGTTTCACCTGCGCCGATTGCGCGCGCGGCGCGGGCGTGAGCGCGGGCACGCTGGCGGTGCTGCGCGCATGCGGGGAGGAAGAGGGCGCCGCCTGTCGGGAAGAAGAGCTGACCGCGGACGGAAAGCGGCGCGCGCTCAAACTTCTGTACGCTTATTTCCGTACGAAGACGGACGCGCGCGTGGCGGCGATCGAAGAACTGCTCCGCCTTCCGTGAGGGCGTGGAAAGCGCGGGCGTGCGGACAAACCGAAAAATCGGCGGCTTTTCCGTCAGTTGCAAAATTCGTGCAAAAAATTTGAAAAAAATCGCCGTATCGCTTGAAATTCGGGCGCAAATAGTTTAAAATAGATTTGTTAGTGCAAAATGCTAAAAATTCCAATTTCTATCAGGAGGAAACACTTTATGGCAAAGAAGTATTGCTACCTGTTTTCGGAAGGCAATGCAAAGATGCGCGAGCTCCTCGGCGGCAAGGGAGCGAACCTCGCGGAAATGACGGGTATGGGACTGCCCGTTCCGCAGGGCTTTACCATCTCCACCGAGGCGTGCACGCAGTATTATGAGGACGGCAGGCAGATCAACCCCGAGATCCAGGCTGAGATCATGGAGTATATCTCCAAGATGGAGAAGATCTGCGGCAAGAAGTTCGGCGACAAGGAGAACCCTCTGCTCGTCTCCGTCCGTTCGGGCGCGCGTGCGTCCATGCCGGGCATGATGGACACCATCCTCAACCTCGGTCTGAACGAGGAAGTGGTCGAAGTCATCGCCAAGAAGTCGGGCAACCCCCGCTGGGCGTGGGACTGCTACCGCCGCTTCATCCAGATGTACTCCGACGTCGTCATGGAAGTCGGCAAGAAGTACTTCGAGCAGCTCATCGACAAGATGAAGGAAGAGAAGGGCGTCACGCAGGACGTCGAGCTCACCGCGGACGACCTGAAAGAGCTTGCGAACCAGTTCAAAGCCGAATATAAAGAGAAGATCGGCGCGGACTTCCCGACCGACCCGAAGGAACAGCTCTTCGGCGCGATCAAAGCGGTGTTCCGCTCCTGGGACAACCCCCGCGCGAACTACTACCGCATGCAGAACGACATCCCGTACAGCTGGGGCACGGCTGTCAACGTGCAGATGATGGCGTTCGGCAACATGGGCGACACCTCCGGTACGGGCGTTGCGTTTACGCGTAACCCTGCAACGGGCGAAAAGAAGCTGATGGGCGAGTTCCTCATGAACGCGCAGGGCGAAGACGTCGTTGCCGGCGTGCGCACCCCGATGCCCATCGACAAGATGAAAGAGATCATGCCCGAAGTGTACGAGCAGTTCCAGGGCATCTGCCATACCCTCGAAACGCATTACCGCGACATGCAGGATATGGAGTTCACCATCGAGGACAAGCACCTCTACATGCTCCAGACCCGTAACGGCAAGCGTACGGCTGCCGCGGCGATCAAGATCGCGTGTGACCTCATCGACGAAGGCATGATCACCGAGCAGGAAGCGCTCATGCAGATCGACCCGAAGACGCTCGATGCGCTGCTGCACCCGCAGTTCGACGCCGCCGCCCTCAAAAAGGCGAAGCCCGTCGCGAGCGCGCTGCCCGCATCCCCGGGCGCTGCCACGGGTAAGATCGTGTTCACCGCGGAAGATGCGGTCGAGCAGGGCAAGAAGGGCGAAAAGGTCGTCCTCGTCCGTCTCGAGACCTCTCCCGAAGACATCGAAGGCATGCACTATGCGCAGGGCATCCTGACCGTGCGCGGCGGCATGACCTCGCACGCGGCGGTCGTCGCGCGCGGCATGGGCACCTGCTGCGTCTCCGGCTGCGGCGACATCAAGATGGA
>JAGHJD010000026.1 GCA_017886895.1 Clostridia bacterium
CGCCAGGCAAGTGCGGTTTTGCAAGCCGCCGCGGCGCCCGAGCGGGCGCCGCGGCGGCTTGCCGTCTTTGCTGCGGTCTCATGCGCAAGCTGAATCTATTTGTGCAGCCCGCAGGTGACGTACAGTTGTTCGGGGCGGATGTTTTCAAAGATGACGTTGTCGACGAGCGGTTTTACGCGCAGGTATTCGTCCGCGTCGCGCACCGTCCAGCACAGCAGCGGCTTGCCGCGCTTTGCCCTGCGGCAGGGCAGGTCGGCGGCGCAGTAACTGATGAAGTCGGGCTTGTTCAGAAAATTCAGCGGCATCGCGCGCACGACCCAGCGGCGGAAGGCGGAGCGCTCGCCGCTGTCCCTGCAGGCGAGCTGCCCGCGCAGAACGTGCGGCGCCTGTTTTTTGATCTGCCGCAGGATGCGCGGGTCGAAGGTCTGCAACGCAAATTCGCCGCGGTAATTTTTCAGCGCGGCGAGCACGTTCGCGACGAACGCCGCGCGGTCAGGCTCTCCTTTCAGCTCGATGAGCAGGGGAACCCGTCCCGCGACCCGCTCCAGAAATTCGGAAAAGAGCGGGATGCGTTCTTCCGTGCCGCCGAGTCGCAGCGCGGCGAGCTCTTCCTGCGTGACCTCCCGCACTTCGCGCGCGTCGCTCGTCATGCGCGCGAGGGTGTCGTCGTGGAAGAGGACGAGCTGCCCGTCCGCCGTCTCGCGGACGTCCGTCTCGATGGCGTAGTGCAGGGCGATCGCCTTTTCAAAGGCGGCATACGAATTTTCGGGAACGCCGCCGCCGTGAAAGCCGCGGTGCGCAACGGGTGTCGTGCGTAAAAAACTGTCTGCGGGAACGCGCATAAGCTTCTCTCCTTTTGTAAAAGCGTCGTGATTTTATAAAAGCGTCGCGGCTGCGGCGGCGGAATTACCCGTCGCCGCGCCGTCCGTGTTTCCAGTATAGCACACCTTTGAACGCTTTGCAATTCGCTTGCAAAAAAATATGCTTTTTACTATAATAGAGGGGACTATTTCATCGGAGCATCTCATGGCGAAAGCGAACCAATCCATCCGCAATTTTTGCATCATAGCGCACATTGACCACGGCAAGAGCACGATCGCCGACAGGCTGATGGAGCTGACGGGGCAGGTCTCCGCGCGCGACATGGAGAACCAGCTTCTGGACTCCATGGATCTCGAGCGCGAGCGCGGCATCACCATCAAGCTCACGCCCGTGCGCATGTACTATACAGCAGGGGACGGGCGCGAATACGAGTTCAACCTCATCGACACGCCGGGGCATGTGGACTTCACCTATGAGGTGTCGCGCTCGCTCGCCGCGTGCGAGGGTGCGATCCTCGTCGTGGACGCGACGCAGGGCATCGAGGCGCAGACGCTCGCGAACGTCTATCTCGCCCTTGAAAACGATCTGGAGATCCTGCCCGTCATCAACAAGATCGACCTGCCCTCCGCCGACCCCGAGGGGACGCGGAAGGAGATCGAGGAGGTCATCGGGCTGGACGCCGCCGATGCGCCCTGCGTCTCGGCAAAAGAGGGGACGAATATCGGGGAGATCCTGGAGCAGATCGTCAAAAAGATCCCCGCCCCGCAGGGCGATACCGACGCGCCCCTCAAAGCGCTCATCTTCGACAGCTATTACGACAACTACAAGGGCGTCATCCTGTTCGTGCGCATCAAGGACGGCAGCGTGAAAGTGGGCGACCTCATCAGGACGTTCCGCTCGGACAAGCAGTATGAAGTCACCGAAGTGGGTGCCTTCAACCCCAAACTTCTGCCCAAGGACAGCCTGAACGCGGGCGAGGTCGGCTACGTTGCAGCGAGCATCAAGAGCATTCAGGACGTCGCCGTCGGCGACACGCTCACCGACGCGCGCGATCCCGCCGCCGAGCCGCTCCCCGGCTACAAGAAGGTGCAGCCCGTCGTGTTCTGCGGCATCTATCCGCTCGACGGGAGCAAGTTCAACGACCTCAAAGACGCGCTTTTGAAGCTGCAGCTCAACGACGCGGCGCTCATCTTCGAGCCGGATACATCCGTCGCGCTCGGGTTCGGGTTTCGCTGCGGGTTTCTGGGGCTTTTGCACATGGAGATCATTCAGGAGCGCATCGAGCGCGAGTTCGGGCTGGACATCATCACGACGGCGCCCTCCGTCTCCTACCTCGTGCACAAGACGGACGGGGAGGAGTTCTACGTCGACAACCCTTCGCATCTTACCGATCCCGCGGACATCGAGTATATGGAGGAGCCGATCGTCAAGGCGGAGGTGTACACCCCGCCCGAATACATCGGCACGATCATGGAGCTGTGCCGGGACAAGCGCGGCGTGTTCAAGGACATGACGTATATCGACGAAAAGCGGGTGCGCCTGCTGTACCGCCTGCCCCTCAACGAGATCATCTATGACTTTTTCGACGGGCTGAAGTCGCGCACGCGCGGGTATGCGAGTTTCGACTACGAGCTGGCGGGGTACGAGAAGTCCGACCTCGTCAAGCTGGATATTCTTCTGAACGGCGATGTGTGCGACGCGCTCTCGATGATCGTACACAAGGACAGAGCCTATCCGCGCGGCAGGGAACTTGCCGAAAACCTGAAAGAGGCGATCCCGCGCCAGCTCTTCGAGATCCCCATCCAGGCGGCGGTCGGCGGCAAGATCATCGCCCGCGAAACGGTCAAAGCCGTGCGTAAGGACGTGCTCGCCAAGTGCTACGGCGGCGACATCACGCGCAAGAAAAAGCTGCTCGAAAAGCAGAAGGAGGGCAAAAAACGCATGCGCAGCATAGGCTCCGTCGAGGTGCCCTCCGAAGTGTTCATGTCCATTTTAAAGACGAACAAATGAGATGAAGTCCGTAAGATGAAGATCGCAAAGGCAACGAAAAAGGACGCGGAGGAAGTCTTCGGCGTCATCAAAGAGACGGTCCTGACCGTCTATCCCGGTTACTATCCGCCCGCCGTGACGTCGTGGTTCGCAAACGAACTGCACGGTTTTGCGCGCACGGCGGAGGAGATCGCGGCAGGGCAGATCTATGCCCTGAAGGGCGTGCGCATCTTCGGCACGGTGTGCATCAAAGAGGATACGGTGCACGGACTGTTCGTGCTGCCCGGATACGAGCGGCGCGGGTTCGGCGCGCTGCTTCTGCGCTTTGCGGAAAAGGTGATCGCGGCAAATTATCCCGTCGCCCGGCTGGACAGCTCTCTGCCCGCAGAGCAGTTTTATCTGCGGCAGGGATATGCGCCCGAAGGGGAGGGCGGGGCGGTCGTCTACGGAGAGCGGCTCGTCTGGAAGAAGATGGCAAAGCGCCTGCGTGAGGACTGAAATGCCCGACAATTTTTTTGAAAAAGTGTATGCCGCGGTACAGAAGATCCCCTGCGGCAAGGTCGCGACTTACGGGCAGGTCGCGCGGCTGTGCGGCAGTCCGCGCTCTGCCCGCGCGGTCGGGTATGCGCTGCACCTGAACCCGCTCCCGGGCGTCGTGCCCTGCCACCGCGTCGTCAACCGCGAGGGGAGGCTCGCGCCCGCGTTCGCGTTCGGCGGGCAGGGCGTGCAGAAGGAACTTCTGGAGCGCGAGGGCGTGCCCTGCGAACTGCGCGAGGGGTTGTATTACGTTGACCTTTCCGCCTATGGTTGGCGCCCTGAAACCATATAAAATCGGCTGTTTTATAGTACTATGTGTGACATAAATCGTAAAAAATCAGAAAATTTGTGCGGTATCTACGTACATATTCCCTTCTGCAAGGCGAAGTGCCGCTACTGCGATTTTACCTCGTACCCCGGGAAGATCGGGTATGCCGAGGCGTACATGGCGTGCGTCTACAAGGAGATGAAACTGCGCGCGGGCGAGCTTGCGGGCAGGCGGTTCGGCTCCGTCTATTTCGGCGGGGGAACGCCCTCCGCGATCGACGCAAAGCTGATCGCGGGCGCGGTGCGGCAGATACGGAAACTGTACGATCTGGCGCCGGACGCGGAGATCACCGTCGAACTCAATCCCGAGAGCGTGACGGCGGAAAAGCTCGCCGTCTACAAGAGCGTGGGCGTCAACCGCTTTTCGATGGGGATGCAGGCGGCGTCCGACGCGCTCCTCGAAGAGCTGGGGCGCATCCATACCGTGGCGGGGTTCCGAAAGGCTGCGGCGCTTTTGCGGGGCGAAAAATTTAATGCCGACATTATGATCGGTCTGAAGGGGCAGACGCTTGCGGACATAAAGGCGGCAGTGGAGCTTGCGGCGGAGAGCGGCGCAAAGCACGTCTCCATGTATGCGCTCACGCCCGAGGACGGGACGCCCATGTACAGCGATTACCTAAACGGCGACCTTCCCGACGGTGACGAGGTCGCCGAACAGTACGAACACGGGAGAAAGCTGCTCGCCGCACACGGGTATCGGCGCTATGAAGTCTCCAATTTCGCGCAGCCCGGGTTCGAGTCCCGCCACAACCGCAATTATTGGAGGAGGGGTGAATATATAGGGTTCGGCGTTGCGGCGAGTTCCTTCATGGCGGGCAGGCGGTTCACGAACACGCGCGATCTGGACGACTATATCAAGTGTATTCTGAGCGATCACTATCCCGTCGTGGACGACGAGAAGATCGGGGAGCAGGATGCGAAGTTCGAGCGCGTCATGCTGGCGCTGCGCACGGCGGAGGGTCTGGACCTTGCCGCCTACCGCAGCGAATTCGGCACGGAATTTGAAGAGGACTTCGCCGCGCCCTTCAAAAAAAATGCGCGGTATCTCGAAAAGACGGACGAGGGCACTCTCCGCATCAAGGAGGAATATCTGTTCGTCCAAAACCGGATACTTGTCGATTTTTTGCAGTAGAGAGAGTACTCTGCGCGGCATAAACGGCGGTATTTCCTTAAAAAATGCGGGCGGCTCCCATCGGGAGCCGCCCTTGCCTTTCGGCGGCGATTCATAAAGTTTATACGCAAGCAGTCTGCAACAGAGTGTGCGGCGGGTTGCCGTGCGGGCGGGGATTCAGTTCCCTCGTGTGCGGGGAACTCATTCCTCGTGCGCGCATTATTTCCCCGTGCGCGGCGGGGCGATCCTTCATGCTTGGGGAGCAAGCCCTTCTGCACGGGAGCAATTCTTCCTGCGCAGGTGCTATCCTTCCCGCGCGGGGCTGCTCCTCGTCCGTGGGGCGCTCTTCCGCAGACGCGTTCTATCCTTCGTGCGCCGCTAAAATTTCTCCCGTCTCCGCGTCTGCGAGGATGGCGTAGGTGTTCCCGCTGCGGTCGATGATCCCGATGTAGTACAGGCAGCCCTCCTCGCTTGCGAGCAGGCGGATATAGATCTCGCCCGCAAAGCCGCCGCTGTCCGTGCGCAGCGCGTCGAACCGCTCCGTCCTCGCGCTGACCGAATCGAGAAGGTCTGCGGGCGAGAGCACGTTCTCGCCGCGAAGGGTGGTCGCCGTCACGGTCACGCTCTCGCTCTCCGCGTCGTCTGCGTCGCGCACGGTGAATACGATCTCGCCCTCCGTCGGCTCCTCCATGGACTGCGACCAGCGGTGTACCATACGCACGCTGTCGTAGGAGAGCTGCGCAGTGTAGTCCGTGCCGCCGCAGGTGAAGGAGACTTCATACGTCTTTGTATTGTCCGCTGCGGCGAGCGTCACTTCAAACAGAGTGGTCATGTCCCCGACGTTGCCGTCCGAAAGGTAGGGGTATTCGCGGGTGCTGTACGTCGCAAAAACGCTGTAATCGCCCTGCGTGCCCGACCAGAGGTTGCTCCTGTATTCGGAGATGTAGTCGGTGAGCGGGGCGGGGGAAGAGCAGCCCGCAAACGCAAACAGCGCCGCGGCGAGCCCCAGTGCCGCGCATGCCGCGGCAATCTTTTTTTTCATGGAGGATCCTCCGAGGTTTTTTAATTTATATGTATTGTGCCGTTCCCGTGAAAATACCGCGCAGGAGCAAATTATTTTTGCAATTAACTTGCATTTTTTCCGCGCTTGTGATAGAATATGTAAAATACAAAAGCGGAGGCGTGCGGGCGTTCGCCCGCTGCGGATTTCGGGTTGGGCAAACTGATCGCAAAAACAGCGGGGGCGACGCTCGCGCTCATCATAGCGGCACTGCTCCTCTTTATCGGGCTGTGCAGCCTCTGTTTCCCCTCCGTGATGGTAGCGCTTTCGGACGGGCTGGGGCTGGAACGCGCCGCCGCGGCGTACAGCGTGAACCTGTACGAGCAGACGGGGGAGGTCGGCGACCTTGCCGACGCCGTCGAGCGCAAGTATTCGACCGCGGAGAGCGCGGCAGACTATGCGGAGACGGCGCGGCTCGGCGAAACGCTGCTGCTCTCGGAGGAGTATCCCGCGTTCTGCGCCGCGCAGGACGAAACCTTTTCAAGCGAATATTATGACGATTACGATGCGTTCATGACCGCGCTTGTGGAGAGCGCCCGCGCATTGGGAGAGAACGCCGCGGGCGAATGAGCGTTCCGCGGGCGTTTTGTATTTTACGGTTTTTATTTTTATCCTATAAAATTTTTACGGAAAGGAGAGTCGCTTATGAACAAGATCGTGCAGGAAGGGCTGACGTTTGACGATGTATTGCTGATCCCCGGCGCATCGGACGTGCTGCCGTCCGAGGTGGACCTCACAACAAAGCTGACGGACGACATCCGCCTGAATATCCCGCTGATGAGTTCGGCGATGGATACCGTCACGGAGAGCAAACTCGCCATCGCGATCGCCCGCGAAGGCGGCATCGGCATCGTTCATAAGAACATGACCATCGAGGAACAGGCGAGCCAGGTCGACAAGGTCAAGCGCAGCGAGCACGGCGTCATCACCGACCCCTTCTTCCTCGCGCCCGACAACAGCGTGCGCGAGGCGGTCGCGCTCATGGAGCGCTACAAAATCAGCGGCGTGCCCATCACCAAAAACGGCAAGCTCGTCGGCATCCTCACCAACCGCGACCTCCGCTTTGAATCCAACTACGATCAGCCCATTGACAACGTGATGACGAAAAAGAACCTCGTCACGGCGCCCGTCGGCACCTCGCTCGAAGAGGCGCAGAAGATCCTCGGCAAACACCGCATCGAAAAGCTGCCCATCGTCGACAAGGACGGCTACCTCAAAGGGCTGATCACGATCAAAGACATCGAAAAGAGCATCCAGTACCCGAACTCCGCGCGCGACAAAAACGGCAGGCTGCTTGCAGGCGCCGCCGTCGGCAGGGCGGCGAACACGATGGAGCGCATCGCGGCACTCGTCGCCGCGAAGGTGGACGTGATCGTCGTGGACACGGCGCACGGGCACAGCAAGGGGGTCATCGAAGAGGTTTCGCAGATCAAGGCGAAGTACCCGAACCTTGCGGTCATCGCGGGCAACGTCGCGACGGCCGAGGCGACGGAGGCGCTCATCGACGCGGGCGCGGACGTCGTCAAAATCGGCATCGGTCCCGGTTCGATCTGCACGACGCGCGTCGTCGCGGGCATCGGCATGCCCCAGCTCACGGCGGTCATGCAGTGCGCGGAGCAGGCGGACAAGATGGGCAAGCGCGTCATTGCGGACGGCGGCATCAAGTACAGCGGCGACATCGTCAAGGCGCTCGGCGCGGGCGCGTCCGTCGTCATGATCGGCAGCCTGTTCGCGGGCACCCTCGAAAGCCCCGGCGAGATCGAAATTTACCAGGGCAGGAACTTCAAAGTCTACCGCGGCATGGGCTCGCTCGGCGCGATGGCGGCGGGCGGGAACGACCGCTATTTCCAGGAAAACAACAAAAAATTTGTGCCGGAGGGCGTCGAAGGGCGCGTCCCGTACAGGGGCAGGCTGGCGGACATCGTCTACCAGATGGTCGGCGGCATCCGTGCGGGCATGGGGTACTGCGGCATGCGCAACATCGACGAGATGCGCGCAAATGCGCGGTTCGTCCGCATCACGAATGCCTCCCTCATCGAGAGCCACCCGCACGACATTTCCATCACGAAAGAATCCCCCAATTACAGTCCCCGCGGGCTGTAAAGGGCACGGAATGTACCGCCCCGCGCGGTACATTCTTTCATAAGGAAGGGGAAATGAAGGGAAAATTTCCTTCGGAGCAGAGAAACTATGCAGCATGAAAAAGTTTTAGTCCTCGATTTCGGCGGGCAGTACAACCAGCTCATCGCGCGCAGGGTGCGCGACCTCAAAGTGTACTGCGATCTCAAGCCCTGCGACATGACTGTGGAGGAGATCAGGGAATACGCGCCCATCGGCATCATCTTTACGGGCGGGCCGAACAGCGTGTACGACCCCGCGTCCCCGCACGTCGACCCCGCCGTCTTTACGCTCGGCATCCCCGTTCTCGGCATCTGCTACGGCTGCCAGCTCATTGCCTATACGCTGGGAGGGAAGGTCGAACACGCCGCCGCGAGCGAATACGGCAGGCGTACGTTCACCTTCCGCAAGGCAAGCCTGCTCTCGGCGGGCGTCCCCGAAACGAGCGTGTGCTGGATGAGCCACACGGACCACGTGACGCAGGTGCCCGCGGGGTTCGACGTGCTCGCCGAGACGGAGAGCTGCCCCGTGACGGTGTTCGGGAGCGAGGAGCGGAAGATCTACGGCATCCAGTTCCACCCCGAAGTCGTGCACTCCGAGTACGGCAACAAACTGCTCGAAAACTTTTTGTACCGCGTCTGCGGCGCGAAGGGCGACTGGACGATGAAAAACTACGTCGCCGAGCAGGTCGCGAAGATCCGCGAAAAGGTGGGGGACAAGAAGGTGCTGTGCGCCATGTCGGGCGGGGTGGACTCCGCCGTCGCGGCGACGCTCATCCACCGCGCCGTCGGCGAGCAGCTCACCTGCGTCTTTGTCGACCACGGGCTGCACCGCAAGAACGAGCCCGAAGAAGTCATGTCCGTGTTCCGTGACGGGCTGGGCATGAATCTCATCAAGGCGGACGCGCAGGAGCTGTTTTTAAACAGGCTCGCGGGCGTCACCGAACCCGAACAGAAGCGCAAGATCATCGGCGCAGAGTTCATCTCCGTCTTTGAAAAGGAGGCGAAGAAGATCGGCGCGGTCGACTTCCTCGTGCAGGGCACGATCTACCCCGACGTCATCGAGAGCGGCAAGGGGAAGAGCGCCGTCATCAAGAGCCACCACAACGTGGGCGGGCTCCCCTCCGTCGTCGATTTCAAAGAGATCATCGAGCCGCTGCGCGACCTGTTCAAGGACGAGGTGCGCAGGCTGGGCACCGAGCTGGGGCTGCCCGATTCGGTCGTCTGGCGGCAGCCCTGCCCGGGGCCCGCGCTCGCCATCCGCATCATGGGCGAAGTCACCCGCGAAAAGCTGGAGACGCTGCGCGACGCGGATTTCATCTTCCGCGAGGAGATCGCAAAGGCGGGGCTGGATAAGGAGATCTGGCAGTACTTTGCCGTCATCACCGACAGCAGGACGGTGGGCGTGCAGGGGGACTTCCGCACCTATGAGAACGTCATAGCCCTGCGTGCGGTCACGAGCGTGGACGCCATGACGGCGGATTGGGCGCGCATTCCCTATGACGTGCTCGAAACGGTCTCCAACCGCATCACCAACGAGGTGCCGCACGCCAACCGCATCGTGTACGACATCACCTCGAAACCGCCCGCTACCATCGAATGGGAGTAAGCATATCACGGCAAAAAACGGGCCTCTTTGCGGAAAGTTCCGCAAAGGGGTTTTCTTTTGCGCGCGGATATGGTACAATGGTCAGCGGCGGGGCTGCCCCGCAGTCTATGAAACAGGAGGAAAAACTATGGAGAGCAACAAGCGCCCCGAAAGCATGGCGCGGATCAACAATGCGGAGCTTGCGGCGGCGTTCTTCGAAGAACAGGTCGCGGCGGTCAGAGAGCAGGTGGGGGACAGGAAAGTGCTGCTCGCGCTGTCGGGCGGGGTGGATTCGTCCGTCGTGGCGGCGCTCCTCATCAAAGCGATCGGCAAGAACCTCGTGTGCGTGCACGTCAACCACGGTCTGCTGCGCAAAGGGGAGCCCGAGCAGGTCGTCGAGGTGTTCCGCAACCGCATGAACGCCAATCTCATCTATGTGGACGCCGTCGACCGCTTTCTGGATAAGCTCGCGGGCGTTGCCGAGCCCGAGAAAAAGCGCAAGATCATCGGCGCGGAGTTTATCCGCGTGTTCGAGGAGGAGGCGCGCAAGCAGGACGGCATCGAATTTCTGGCGCAGGGCACGATCTATCCCGACATTCTGGAGAGCGGGCCCGTCAAGGCGCACCACAACGTCGGCGGGCTGCCCGAAGACCTTAAATTTGCGTTGGTCGAGCCGCTGAAATTTCTGTTCAAAGACGAGGTGCGCGTCGTCGGCAAGGCGCTGGGTCTGCCCGACGAAATGGTGTACCGCCAGCCCTTCCCCGGGCCGGGGCTGGGCGTGCGCTGCCTCGGCGCGATCACGCGCGGGAGGCTGGAATGCGTGCGCGAGTCGGACGCAATTCTGCGCGAAGAGTTTGCGAAGAACGGGCTTGCGGGCAAGGTCTGGCAGTACTTTACCGTCGTGCCCGATTTCAAGTCCGTCGGCGTGAAAGAGGGGAAGCGCACCTTTGAATACCCCGTCATCATCCGCGCCGTCAACACGGTGGACGCGATGACGGCGACGGTCGAGGATATTCCGTTTGCGCTGCTGCAGCATATCACCGACCGCATCACGAAGGAGGTCGCGGGCGTAAACCGCGTGCTGTACGACCTCACGCCCAAGCCCTGCGGCACCATCGAGTGGGAATAAAAGGGAAGAACGCCGTCCGCATGCCGGCGGCGCGGAAAGTGCTTCCGCGGCCGTGACCGTCGGCGCTTTGCGCGGCGGGGCGGGCGGCGCCCGCACCTGCCTGCGGGCGATGCGCGGGCGCGCGTGAAAATACCTTTGCGAAAATTTTCGCAAAGGTATTTCTTTTTTGCGCGGGATATGTTATACTAAGGCATAGTACTTTTTTTGCGCTGCGAAGACCGGCGCGCGGGGAGATATGGGGGAGCCGACTTTCGAACAACTGCATGAACTGATCAAGCCGCACAAGCAGCCGGATAAAGCCTTTTTTCTCGACCTTCTTGACGAGCAGAAGCAGCGCGCGTATGAGGAAATGCGCGTGCGCGCCGTCATGCTGCTTTTGAAGGCGTGTTATATCAACAAGCGCAAGCTGAAAATAAAGGCGGCGCAGGAAGAGATAGAAGAGCTGCGCAAAGGGGAGTTTTCCGCCGAAAATTATCGGGAGATCATTGAGCGGAACGCGCAGATCAGGGAGTGGCGCGCCGAGATCGAGGGATATAAGAGCTTTTTTGCCGAGCCGTACTTTGCGCGCATGGATCTTTCCGACGCGCGAGAGGGCTACAACAGCTACTATATCGGCAAGCGCGGGGACGTGAACCTCGAGATCGTCGACTGGCGTGCGCCGCTCGCGCGGAAATATTATCAGAAGAGCCAGATCGCCTTTTCCATCAACGAGTACGACTATAAGCTCATCCTGCGCCGCGCCCTGCGCACGGCGAACGGGAAGTTCCTCGACTTTAAAAACGAGTATCTGAGCGTGCGCGACTACCTTACGAAAGAGGAGATCGCGGGCAGGGACGAGGAGATCATCTTCGACCCCTATCTCAAAGAGATCCTGAAGGCCCGCAAAGAGCAGTCCGAGATCTCGGACATCATCGAGACCATTCAGGAACTGCAGTACGAGATCATCACCAAGCCCGAGCGGGAGAGTTTTGTCCTGCAGGGCTGCGCGGGGAGCGGAAAGACGATGATCATGCTGCACCGCCTCAGTTTTCTGCTGTATAACAACGAGAACCTGCGGCCGCGCGACGTGCTCGTCCTCACGCCGAGCGACTCGTTCAACGCCTTCATCGACGAGCTCTCGCAGGTGCTGGAGCTTGAAAAGATCAGGACGACGACGATAGACGAGTACTTTTTGCAGGTACTGCGCGGAGAAGGCGTGGAGCTGGAGGGAAAGCTCGACCTCTCCGCCCGCCCGCCCGAGGCGTATGCGCGGTATATCTATTCGGACGCGTTCCGAACGGACGCGGAGAGCAGGCTGCGCAAAATTTACGACGGCGTTTCGGGAATGTTTTTGAGCGCCGAGTGCACAGCGGCGATCGCCGCGGCGGCGGAGGATTTCCGCAGGCAGGGCGAGCTGTTCGCGAAGATCCGCAACGCGAGCACGCGCGTCCGCCGCGCCGTTCTCGGCGAGATCAAGGAGCGCGCGGAGGGCGGGCTGTACTATACGAAACCCTTCCGCGAGCTGATGAACGAAGTCTCCGCCGCGGAGGAGTTCTTCTCGGACTGCCTCGCGGGCAGGCATACCGAAAATTACAGTATTTTTTACCGCGGCGTGCTCTCCTTTTACAGGGCAGGCAGCTTCATCGCACGCACGCACAGGGCGATCGCGGCGAACGCCGCCGCCGACCTTGCGAACCTCTCCGCCGTTGTGGAGAAGGAGATCGCCGACCTTCGCCGCTATAAGATCGTGCGCGGAGATACCGAAGTGGAGACGTACGCGGAGCGCATTGCGCGGAGAGGGCAGCTCCTGGAGGAGATCGCCGCCGTTTCGCGCTTCGTGGAGGAGATCGAGGCGCGCTTTACGGGCTTTTGCGAACTGTTCGAGGCGCTGCGCGGCGACAAATATTTCGTGCGCATCGGCAAGTGCGGCACGCACACCGAGCTTGCGCGCCTGTTTTATAAGGAGACGGTGCGCCGCGCGAAAAACGCGCTCGGCATGGGGAAGGGCATGGTCCGCTGCGACGCGTACGCGCTCTGCCTCGTTCTGTATCTGCTCGGCTGCAAGCTTCTGCCCCGCTACGGTCTGGTGTTCGTGGACGAGGGGCAGGATATTTCCGCGGGCGAGTACGCGCTCCTGAAGGGCATCAACCCCGACGCGGCGTTCAACATTTACGGCGATCTTGCGCAGAACGTGACGCCCTTCCGCGGCGTCACGGGCTGGGAGAACGTTCCGGGCGGCGGGCAGCTCTATACGCTCGACCGCAATTACCGCAACACCAATCAGATCGTGGAGTTCGTTGCGGAAAGGCTGGGCATCCCCATGCAGTCCGTGGGGTTCGACGGGCCGCCCGTGGCTAAAATCGCGCCGCGCGGCATCGCCGCCTTTTTCCGCGACAAAAAGGGGCTGAAGGCGGTCATCGTGCCCGAGAAAGAGCTGGGGAAATACCGCCGCAAGAGCTATAACGTGCTCGCGGATACGGGCAGGCTCTCCAAAAAGCGGGTCAATCTGATGACGGTCTACGAGTCGAAGGGGCTGGAGTTCACCTGCGTCGCGGTGGCGGACGCGCACATGACCGCGCACGAGCGGTACATTGCCTATACCCGCGCGCTCAAAGAGCTGGCGGTCGTGGAGGAGAGAGAGGAATGAGCGCGGCAAAGCGGAACAACTTTCTTCTGGACGCGGACGAGACCGTGCTCGATTTCGTCCGCTCCTCGCAGGAGAGCCTGCGCCATACGATGGGCGCGCTCTCCCTGCCGTACGACAGGGAGATCTACCGCCTGTACAAGCAGATCAACGACGGCGTGTGGGCGGAGTACGAGCGCGGGGAGATCACCAAGGCGCGGCTGCATATCCTGCGCTTTTCGCGCTTTTTTGAGCGGCTCGGCGTCACGGCGGACGCGGAGCGGGCGAACACGGTCTATTTTGAAAAACTCTGCCGAACGGGCTTTCTTCTCCCCGGCGCGGACGCCTTTTTGCGGGAACTGCGCGCGCGGGGCAGGGTATTCCTCATCACGAACGGCACGCCCGCCGCGCAGTACGGCAGGCTGGATTCGCTCGGTATCCGCGGGCTGTTCGACGGCGTCTTTATCTCGGACGAGATCGGGTTCGCCAAGCCCGATCCCCGCTTTTTCGCGCACGTGCTCGCCGCGGCGGGGCTTACGGCGGGGGAGTGCCTCGTCATCGGCGATTCGCTCACCTCGGACATCGCGGGCGCGAACGGGGCGGGCATTCCCTGCATCTGGTACGATCCCGCGGGCAGGGAACCCGTCGGCGCAATGCCGGACGCGGCCGCGCGGACGTATGATGAGATCCTGAAAATCATAGACGAAGGGCGGCTCTGACCGCCCTTTTTCCGTATAAAAAGCGGGCGGCGGGGCGATAAACAGGTATTCTGTGCGTCCGGGCGGGCTGTAAAAACTTTTACCGCGTGGGGGGGGAAGCCCCGCCGCAGGCGGCTACCGAAAATGCGGGGCGGGGTCGGGGCAAGCGCTTGCATACGGGGTGATTTTGTAGTATAATAAAACGGAATAACAGACGGGGTCTTGTAAAGCATGGCAGGTAAAAAATCGACGAAAAACACGCTGAAAGAGAGCATTTCGCTGAACGTTTCGGCGCAGCAGTTCTACGGGTATGCGGACTATTACAACCGCGTGCCCCTCTTCCCCGTGCTCCAGCTCACGAACGCGGGCGCGGAGGCGGCGGAGGGGCTGGAAGTCACGATCGAAGGGTCGGACGGCTTTTTGCTGCCCTTTGCCAAACAGCTCGAAGAAGTCCCCTTCGAAAGCACGGTGGAGATCGCGGCGCAGAACCTCGTTTCCCCGCTGTACCTGACCGAGCTGTCCGAACCGAGGCAGGTCTCCGTCCGCATAAAGGTCTCGCACGGCAAGGACGTCGTTGCCGAAAGCGGGCTGCAGCTCACCGTTCTGCCATTCGACTACTGGTGCGGCAGGAGCGGGAATGCGGAACTGCTCGCCTGTTTCGTCCGCCCGAAGGTGGCGGACTGCCTGCGCGTGCTCGAAGAGGCGGGCAAACAGCTCGCAAAATGGAACGTGCCCTGCGAGTGGCGCGGCTACCAGGAGGGGGACAAGAACAAGATCCGCCAGATCTGCGCCGCCGTCTTTGCGGCGATCAAGCGGCAGTCCGTAGAGCGCTCCGCCGCCGAGCAGGACTACAACGCGCCCGTGCCCGTCGGCGACGTCACCGCGATCTTAAAAAACAAGGTGTGCACCGTCTTTGAAATGGCGCTGTTCGCGGCGTCCTGCCTCGAATGCGCGGGGCTGCACCCCGTGCTTGCCGTGGGCGAGCGGGGCGTCTCCTGCGGGGCATGGCTGTACGACAACTGTTTTTCCGAGGGCGCGGGGGACGACGTGGTGCTCCTGCAGAAGTACATTGCGGACGGCATCAACAACGTGAGCATGTTCGACGCGGAGGACCTGTTCGCGGGGCGCAACGTCAACTATGCCACGGCGGAAAAGCACTTTTCGCAGAAACTCGGCAGCGGCTGGTTCGACACGGTGGTGGACGTAAAGCGCTGCCGCCTCGTGCGTCTTTTGCCCCTGCCGCTCAAAGTGCGCGGCATCAAGGGCTACGAACTGCTCGAAGAGCAGGACACCGATCCCTCCGCCGCGCCCGCCGCGCTCACGGGCACCCGCAAGCTCAGCCTGGACGGGAAGGCGACCAAGAACAAGCAGTGGGAGCGCCGTCTGCTCGATCTCTCCCTCAAAAATTCGCTGCTCAATTTCAACCCCGAAAAGAACGCGCTGCATATCATGTCTGCGGACGTCAACCTCACCTATGAGAGCCTCGCCGCGGGCGAGCCGTTCGCCGTGCTCGAAAAGACGAACGACGTGCGCGGCTCCATGCAGGGCATCGGCAGCTTTGCGGGCGCCGCGGGCTTTTCCGCGCTTGCCGAGCTCATCGGCGTGGAGCTGAAAAACAAGCGCCTGCACACCTGCTCGGAGCGGGAGGAGACGGGCGACGTCATCCGCTATCTCATGCGCAAGGCAAAGACGGCGGAGGAGGAGGCGGGCGCGAACGTGCTCTTCCTCGCGTTTGGGTTCCTCAAATGGTACGAGCGTGAGGGCGGCGAGGCGCGGTACGCGCCGCTCGTGCTTGCGCCCGTGAAGATCGTGCGCAGCAAGGGCGGGAAGGGGCATTCCGTCACTCTTGCGGCGGAAGAATTGCAGTGCAACAGCACGCTGCTCGAATTTCTGCTGCGCGAATTCCGCATCGACATCCGCGGGCTGGACAGCGCGCGGGGGCTGCGCATCTCGGAGATCCTCGCCATGGTCAAGGCGGAGATCCTCAACATGCGCCGCTGGGACGTGCTGGAAGACGTGTATCTTGCGAACTTCTCCTTTGCACGCTACGCCATGTGGAACGACGTGCGCAAAAACATCGACAAATTCCGCAAAAATCCCATCGTGCGCTCGCTGCTCGACAACCGCCTGGAGATCGAGAACCGCGTGTTCGAGGACAAGGCGGAGGATGACTATGACCCGAGCGAGGTCCTGACCCCGCTGACGGCGGATGCGTCGCAGTTCGCGGCGATCGCGGAGGCTGCGAACGGCACTTCCTTCGTCCTGCACGGGCCGCCCGGCACGGGCAAGAGCCAGACGATCACGAATATCATCGCCAATTGCCTCGGGCGGGGCAAGCGCGTCCTGTTCGTCGCCGAAAAGCAGGCGGCGCTCTCCGTCGTCAAAAAGAGGCTGGATTCGATCGGTCTTGGCGACTTCTGCCTCGAACTGCACTCGGGCAAAGCGGACAAGGCGCAGCTTTTGAAGAGCCTCGAAAACACGCTCTCGCTCGCCGCCGAGGCGGACAGCCCCTCCTTTGCCGAAAAGAGCGCGCAGATCGCCGAGGTGCGGAAGGCGCTCAACGCGCCCGTCTCCGCGCTGCACCGCAAGCGCAGGCTGGGCGTCTCGGTGTACGAGGGGATCCTCATCTGGCTGAAAAACAGGAACGCGCCCGACGTGCTGGATATAGAGAACACCTTCTACGACAGCCTGACGCGCGAAAAACTTGAAAATTACGAGCGCCTGCTCTTAGAGGTCTCTGCGGCGGCGAAGAGCTGCGGCGGCGTGTACCGCTCTCCCTTCGACAACGTGAACCTCAGCGAGTACGATGCGGGCGTGCGCAGCCGCGTCTGCGTCGCGGCGGAGGTGCTGCTCGCGGAGATCAAGCACCTGAAAAACTATCTCTCCCTCTTCCTCGACCATTACCGCCAGCGGATCAGCTCTTTCACGCAGAAGAAGATGGAGACGCTCGTGCAGCTCGTTGCGATGCTCTCCTCGGGCGAGACGGAGAAGTATTTTTCCTGCGACGAGAACGAATTTTACGTCTTTTTCAATGCGAACAGGCGGCTGGACAGGCTGCTCGGCACCTATTTCAAGGCCTTTAAAACGCTCATCGACCTCGATGCGGATCCTGCCGTCGTGGAGCAGGAGCTGGACAACTGGGGCGAAAACTGGCGCAGTTCGAAAGTGCTGACGGCGGTGATCAAGCGTCTGCGCCGTGCTGCGCAGGCAGATCTTACGCCCGCCGAAGAGATCAAGTACGTCGGCATCGTCGCGCAGATCTACGAGGACATCGCGCTCGTCAAGGGGAACACGCCGCTTTCGCGGAACTTCCTCGACCGCGGCGGGAAGATCAATTACAGGCGCAGAGAGGAGTATCTCGACGCGCTCCGCAGACTGCACGCGCTCGCCGAGGGCGTGTTCATGGACTACAATGCGGACAGTTTCAACAGCGTCTGCATCCGCTCCGCAGGAGGCTTTGCGCTGCCCATGCTGGAGGGGCTGCGCCGCGCCGTCAGCGGGTTTTCGGAGAGCATGCGCGCCTTCTGCGAGGTGATCGCCGCCGATCCCGAAAAGTACCGCGACGAGGACCTTTTAGACTATTTCGGCGGCAAGGCGGGCGCGCTTTTGGACAATGTGGACATGCTCGCCGCCTGGTGCATGTTCAAAAAGATCTCCGCACAGCTCAATGCGGAGGGGCTTTCCTTCATCACCGATTCGCTGGAGACGGGCGCGACGAACGCGGAGAACATCCTTTCGAGTTTCCGCAAGAACGTGTACCGCAACTTCGTCGAGACCAATATCGGCGCGGACCCCGTGCTCTCCAAGTTCTCCGCGAGCGTGCTCGAAGAGAAGATCGAACAGTTCCGCGCGCTGGATGAACAATTCGCCGCGCTCTCCCGTGCGCACATCCGCAACGCGCTGCTCGCGCAGCTCCCGAGCACGTCCACGGAGGGCCCGCTCAGCTTAGAGGTGCTCGCCTTCCAGCGCATTGCAAAGGGCAACATGCGCGGCATGACGATCAAGGAGTTTCTGCAGGAGATCCCCGGTCTTTTCGCGCGGCTCGCGCCCTGCGTTCTGATGAGCCCGATCACCGTCGCGCAGTATCTGCAGGCGGAACCCGACCTCTTCGATCTCGTCGTGTTCGACGAGGCGTCGCAGCTCCCCACGAGCGAGGCGATCGGCGCGCTCGCGCGCGCAAAGAGCGCGGTCGTCGTCGGCGACCCCAAACAGCTCCCGCCGACTTCCTTTTTCAGCTCGGGGTATGTGGACGAGGAGAACCTCGACGCGGAGGACCTCGAGAGCATCCTCGACGACTGCCTCGCGCTCGGCATGCCCGAAAAACACCTCAACTGGCATTACCGCAGCAAGCACGAGAGCCTCATCGCCTTTTCGAACGTCATGTACTACGGCAACAAGCTCTGCACCTTCCCTTCGCCCGACGCGCTGGAGAGCAAGGTGCGGCTCGCGTTCGTCGAGGACGGCGTGTACGACAGGGGATTCACCAAGCGCAACAGGGCGGAGGCGGAGGCGCTCGTCGCCGAGGTCGTGCGCAGGCTGAAAGATCCCAAGCTCAGCCGTTCGAGCATCGGCGTGGTCACGTTCAGCACCGCCCAGCAGGACTATGTGGAGCGCCGCCTCACCGACGCGCTCGTCAAAAACAAATTGGAGGACGCCGCCTACGAGCGCGAGGAGCCGCTGTTCGTCAAGAACCTCGAAAACGTGCAGGGCGACGAGCGCGACGTCATCCTGTTCTCCGTCTGCTACGGGCCCGACCGCGCGGGCAGGGTCTCGCTCAACTTCGGGCCGCTCAACCAGGTCGGCGGCTGGCGGCGCTTGAACGTCGCCGTCTCGCGTGCGCGCGAGGAGATGGTCGTGTTTTCGTCCATGACTTCGGCGATGATCAACCTCGCCAAGACGGGCAGCAAGGGCGTGGCGGGGCTGAAGGCGTTCCTCGAATTTGCCGAAAAGGGCAAGACGACGCTCGCCATCAGCTCGGAGGAGTTAAAGCCCGCCGCGAGCGGCATCGGCAAGTACATTGCGCAGGAGCTGAAGGCGTACGGCTACGAGTGCCGTTACGACGTCGGCGTCTCCGATTTCAAGATCGACTGCGCCGTCATCGACCCGCGCAACAAAAAGCGGTTCCTCCTCGCCGTCATGTGCGACGGCGCGACCGCCGCGCGCTCCTGCGCGCGGGACCGGAACCTGTTGCAGATCCAGACCCTCAAACTCAACAACTGGAACGTCGTCCGCCTGTTCACGATCAACTTCATCAATAACCCCAAGCGCGAGATCAAGAAGATCAAGGACGTGCTCGACAGGCTGTGCGGCATCGAAAAGGGCAGCCGCGACCACCTGCTCAAATACAGGCGCGCCTACCGCTATGCCAAACTCGAACAGCAGCAGAATCTCTCGCAGTACGTCACGGGCGGCGAGCACGACGCGGAGATCATGGCGCGCCTGCGCGCGATCGTCGCGGCGGAAGAGCCGATCTCCGACCGTTTCCTGATGAAGCGCTGCCTAGCCTCGCTCGGCATCCTCAAATTCGGCTCGAAAGTGGAGGAGCGCATGAACAAGCTCATCGCGCTGTGCGGGTTCAAAGAGGAACAGCTTTGCGGCAGGACGTACCTGCGCAAGACGGACAAGTGCATCGGCTATGACTTTTACCGCGTCGAGGCGGAGCCGATCCGCCGCTCGGAGGAAGATTTCTCGCCCTACGAGATCGTCGCGCTCGTGCGCGGTCTGCTCGAAAACAAGGTCAGCCTGTATGCGGCGGATCTTCTGCCTCTCATCTTCGAGGAACTGAAGGTCTCCCGCCCCGGGGACAAACTCACGGAGTTCGTGCATGCGTGCATTTCGCTCGGCGTGCAGCACTCTTATTTCGTCCGTTCGGTCAGCGACCGCGTCAGCCTGAGCTGACGCGGAGTGCGGCGATACGGAAGAGAATGGTTACGGAAGAGAATGGTTACGGAAGAGAAGAAGAGGGTGCGCCTGCTGTATGCGGGAGACAGGATCGTGAATTTCCGTCCGATCCTGCTGCTCGCGGCAGCGTTCGGGCTGGGCATCCTCTTTTTTTGGCTCTGGGGCGCGTATGCGCTCTTCGGGAATCTCTGTTTTGTGCCCGCCGCCGCGGCGGCGCTCGTTCTGAAAGCGCGGAAGAAGCGCAGGGCGCGCGGTCTGCTCGTCTTTTCCGCGGTGCTGTGCGCCGTCTATACGCTCGGCGCGCTCTCCCTCTTTCTGCACCTCGGCGCGTTTGAGAGTGCGCCCGCCGTCGAGGGCGAGTGCACCGTCGTCGGCGTGGTGGAGGAGATCGGCACGGCGGGATACGGCGACGTGCTGACCTTGCGCGACATCGTTCTGGTCACGGAGGACGGCAGCGAGATCGAACCGGATATGAAACTCACGCTGTACGCGCCCTCTTCGGACGTGCAGATCGGCATGACCGTCTATGCGGAGGCGGACGTCACGACCTACGACGTGCAGTCCTACGGCAGGATCAACACGAGCGCGCTGCTCGGCGGCATCCGCTACCGCGCGGAGTCCAATGAAGTTTACGTAGCGGGCGAGAGCGGAGAAGGTGTATTCGACGCCGTCCGCGGCAGGGTGCGCGAAGTGCTGTTTGACAGCCTCGATGAGGAGACCGCGCCGATCGCGTACGCGATGCTGCTCGGTGACAGCGGTTATATGGACGAGGACGTGCTGCAGAATTTCCGCTACGGAGGCGTTGCGCACATCTTCGCCGTTTCGGGGCTGCACATCGGCATCGTGTACGGTCTGCTCTCCGCGCTGCTGAAAAAACTGCACGTGAACCGCTGGGTCAGACTGTTCGCCGCGGCGGCGGTGCTCGTCTTTTATGCGGGCGTCTGCGGGTTTTCGCCCTCTTCGGTGCGCGCGCTCGTCATGTGCCTCGTCGTCTCCCTTGCCGATGCCGCGGGCTGCGCGTACGATAAGCTCAATTCCGTCTCGCTCGCGGCGCTCGCCGTGCTGCTCGTAAACCCCGTCTATCTCTTTTCGGTCGGGTTTCAGCTCTCCCTCGCTGCGGCGGCGGGCATCATCGTGTTGGGCGGGCACCTTTCGCGGCTGCTGGCGCGTGTACGATTTCTTCCCAAAAAGCTCGGCTCCGCCCTTGCCGTCTGCTTTTCCGCGCAAGTTTGCACCTTTCCCATCCTGCTCGACTGTTTCGGCTATGCCTCCGTGCTCGGGCTGTTTCTCAATCTCGTGTTCATTCCCGTCATCAGCATGGTCTATTCGGCGCTCTTCGTCACGGCGGCGGCTTCGGCGGTCCTTCCGTTTGCGGCGGGCGTACTGCTCTTTGTCCCCGGGTATCTGCTCGAAGTCGCTGTAACGCCCATTCTGATGCTCGAATTCAAGGTCTTGCTCATCTGCGGCTTTTCGTTCGCCGGGCTTGCGGCGCTCTTCTACGGCGGGCTGTACCTGTGCTCGGACAAGGTGAACCTCCGTGCCGCCCCGCGGGCGGCGGCGGTGGGGTTTTTGTGCCTGCTTCTCACCGCCGGCATGCTCTTCCGCAACGGCGCGTTCACGCAGGGAGACACGCTCACGCTGCATTCCTATTACGGCGACAACAATCTCCTTCTCCTGCGCAGCGGAGAGCAGACCTTTCTCATCGCGACGGGCTCGCCCGACGCGGCGTATCTCGAACGCCTGTTCCTGCAGGAGGGGATCTCTTCTCTTGACGGCGTCGTCGTGCTTGCGGACGAGAGCGAGACGAATGCCGCGCTGCCCGTCGTGTTGCAATACGCCACCGTCCGCGCGCTCTATGTGCCGGAAGGGTCTGCGCTCGACGGCTCCTTCCGTACGGTCGAGGTCGTCTGTTCGGATGAGTTTCCGCTCGGGAATGTCACGGCATGCTTTTACGGGGAGGAGATCCTCGTTCTGTGCGCGGAAGGGACGACGACCGTGATCGCGGCGGAAGGCGCGGAGTTTTCCGAACCGCTCCCGCACGCCGACCTGCTCGTCTCCGACTGTTTTGACGAGCTGTTTTTCCTCGCCTGTACGCCCGCGGAGGAGATCTATTTCCGCAAAACGGAGGGGAAGAACAGCGTTTACGCCGCGGGCAGCTTGCAAATTCAGTGGAATGGTGGTATAATCTCCGTAACGCAAGCGAGGTAGCACATGAAGTTCGTACTGTTCAAAGGGAGCCTGGAAAAGGGCGCGGCGCCCATCTATCTGTTCGACGGCGAAGAGGAGTATTTCAAGCGCCGCGGCGAGGAGATGCTGTGCGAAAAATTTCTCTCCGAGCCGTCCCTCAACTATACCGCGTTCGAGGGGGAGAATCTTAAAGGCGCGCAGCTCGCTTCGCTCGTCTCCGCCGCGCAGAGTTTTCCCTTTCTCAGCGAAAAGCGCATCGTGAAGGTGACGGGGCTGTACCCCTCCGAGCGCGAGTACGAGACGTATCTGCGTCCCTATTTCGAATCGCCCTGCGGGTCCACCATCCTTCTCATCGTCAACGGCGCGGGGAAGGGGAAGGGATTCGACCTGAAAAAGGCGCCCAACGTGACGCGCGTGGACTGCTCCCGCGCGGACGAGGAGACGGTGCTGCGCTGGGTCTATACGCACATGCGGCGGGCGGGTGTCTCCTGCAATACGGAGTGCTGCGAACGCATCATGCGCTACTGTCTCGGCAGCATGTCGCGCATTGCGGCGGAGACGGAGAAACTCATCGCCTATGCGGGCGAGGGCGGGGAGATCACCGCCGCGGACGTGGATGCCGTCGTCTATCGTGACACCGATTATAAGATCTACGAGATGACGGATGCGCTGGGGCGCGGGAACCATGCGGCGTATCTCTCGGTCATGAACGAACTCCTGGGCAAGGGCATGGAGGAGGCGGGTGTGCTGAACGCGCTTTGCAACTATTTCCGAACCCTGTACGAGATCTCCGTGCTCGGCAAGAGCGACGCGGAGACGGCGAAAGCGCTCAGCATGAAGGAGTACGCCGTGAAGATGAGCCGCAGGCAGGCGCGCCTGCTCGGGCAGGAGCGCATAGAGAAGGCATATTTCGGCGTGTTCGGTGCCGTGAACGGCATCAAGAGCGGGAAATTCACGCCGCAGGGCGCGCTTGCCGCGGTGAACGCCCGCCTTTTTTTCGGTGACGGGGAAAATAATGCGGGTTAAGCGGTTCGATTTGCTTTTCTTTTTCGGATTTTTTTTGTAAAATACTTATAAAATAATTTTTGTAAGCAGCTTTGTCTTTGCTTTCGGCGCTTCCGGAGGGTGCCATGCAGGAATTTCTGAACAACATAGCGGACGTATTCAGGGGGTTCAGCGTTTTTGACGCGCTTGAGATCCTGCTCTTTGCGGTCGTGCTCTATTATACCTTCCGCGTGCTCAAAGGGGCGGGCGCGCGCTGGCTGATCGCGGCGTTCGTGATCATTTTGGTTGCGGCGGGTGTCGTGTTCCTCGGGAACGACGAACTTCCGAACCATCTTTTCCTGCTCGTGCCGCTGCTGCTCATGCTCATCATGCTCGTCGTGTTCAACGTGGAAGTCAAGCGCGATCTGCTGAACTTCGGTTCGTATGCGCCTGCCGAGCGCAAAGAGCATCAGTCGGGCGCCTCGCGCGAGGAAGTGGAGCGCTACGTCTCCGAGATCATCAGGGCGCTGCAGAACCTCTCCAAGGACAATATCGGCGCGCTCATCATCCTTTCGAGCGATAACATTCCCGCGCAGGTGCTGGAGAGCGGCGTTGCGCTGGATGCGAAGATCTCCTCCCAGCTCATCGAAGGCATCTTCTTCCCGAAGGCGCCGCTGCACGACGGGGCGATGATCGTCAACAACTACAAGATCCAGGCGGCGGGGTGCTTTCTGCCGCTGACGCAGAACGTGAATATCCCGAAAGAGCTGGGCACGCGCCACCGCGCGGGCATCGGCATCACCGAGACGAGCAACGTCATCGCGCTCATCGTCTCCGAGGAGACGGGCATCATCACGATCGCGCAGCGCGGCAAGATCTCGCGCTATGCGGATTACGATCTGCTCAAACGCACGCTGAACGATTATTATTGGAAAGATCTGAGTTCGGACGGGAGGAAACGCGCATGAGGGAGAAGAGTTTCTGGAGAAAGGTCGCGGGTATTTTCATCGACAACGTACCCATCAAACTGCTTGCGATCGTGCTTGCGGTCGCCGTGTTCGTCGTGATCAACTACGGCGGCTGAACTGCCGCGGAGCATACCTATGAAAAAGAGCTGCATCGTTGCGCCCGAAATTTTGCTGCCCGCCGAGGGGGTCGACCTGACCGCCTGGGCGGTCATTGCATGTGACCAGCACACTTCCGATCCCGCCTATTGGGAGGAGCTCGGCGCCTGTGTGGGGGAGAAACCCTCCACCCTGCGCATGATCCTGCCCGAGGTGTACATGGAGACGGAAAAAGATTATTCCGCGCGCATTGCCGCCGCGAAGGAGGCGATGCGCGCCTATCTTGCGCGCGGCTTATTCCGCAAATTGCCGAAGGGGTTCGTGCTCGTCCGGCGCAGCACGCCGTATGTGAAAGAGCGGTTCGGGATCGTGCTCGCCGTCGACCTCGAGCAGTACTCCTACCGCCACGAGGACGGGGCGGCGATCCGCGCGAGTGAGGCGACGATCGTCGAACGCATCCCGCCGCGGCTGAAGATCCGCGAGGGCGCGCCCCTTGAATTCCCGCACATCATGCTGCTGTACGACGATCCGCAGCATACCGTCCGCGCGGCGGCGGAAAAAGCTGCGGGGGAGACGCTGTACGACTTTGACCTGAACATGGGAGGCGGGCATCTTCGCGGCAGGTTTGCGCCGGACACGGAGCCGATCGTTGCGGCGTTTACCGCGCTCGTGCGCGGCGGCATGCAGTTCATGGTCGGGGACGGGAACCATTCGCTCGCGACCGCAAAGGCTGCGTGGGACGGATTGAAGAAGGGGCTTTCCGCGGAGGAGCGGGAGACGCATCCCGCCCGCTTTGCGCTGTGCGAGGCGGTCAACCTCTACGACGACGGAATTTACTTCGAGGCGATCCACCGCCTCGTCAAGGGCGTAGACGCGGAGAAATTCGCAAAAAATTTCCCTGCCGCGGGCGAAGGCGCGGGCGCGCTGTACCTCGGCGGGAAGAAACTTCCCGTCCGCATGGCGGGGCGCGCCGCGCAGGCGGTCGCCGATGCGGATGCGTACATAGCCGCATACCTTGCCGAACACGGTGGGTCGGTGGACTACGTGCACGAAGAGGAGGCGCTCGCCGCGCTCACGGGAGAGCATGCGGATTATGTGGGCGTGTTCCTGCCCAAAATGGACAAATCGGAGCTGTTTCCGCAGGTCTTGGAGCACGGCAGTCTGCCGCGCAAGACCTTTTCGATGGGGGAGAGTGCTGAAAAAAGATACTATCTCGAAGCAAAGGAGATACGATGATGCACCTGAAAGTCTGTAAATTCGGCGGTTCGTCCCTGGCGGACGGCAACAATATCCGCCGCGCGGCGGAGATCCTGCGCGCGGACGAGGCGCGGCGGTTTGCCGTCGTTTCGGCGCCCGGCAAGCGTTTTTCGGGCGACGTGAAGATCACCGACCAGCTCTATGAATGCTACCGCGAGGCGGCGGAAAAGGGGAACTGCGACGCGGCGTTCGCGCCCGTGCGCAGGCGTTTTGTCTCCATCGTCGAAGAACTCGGATTGGAAGGTTTTGACATTGCGGGCATCCTCGACGAGGTGGAGCGGCAGATCGTCGAAAACAAGAGCTCGGATTTCACCGCCTCGCGCGGCGAATACCTCAACGCGCGCATCATCGCGGCGTTCCTCGGCTGGGAATTTGTGGACGCGCAGGAGATCGTCTTTTTCAACGAGCGCGGGCAGTTCGACGAAAAGCGCTCCTACCGCCTCATCGCGGAGCGGCTGAAACACTGCGCCCATGCCGTGATCCCCGGGTTTTACGGGATGGACGCATGGGGCTGCGTCAAGACGTTTACCCGCGGCGGGAGCGACATCAGCGGCTCCATCGTCGCGCGCGGGCTGAATGCGGAACTGTACGAAAACTGGACGGACGTGAGCGGGTTCCTCGCCTGCGATCCGCGCATCGTCAACGATCCGCGAAAAATCGAGATCATCTCCTTCAAAGAACTGCGCGAGCTCTCCTACATGGGCGCGAACGTTCTGCATGCCGATGCGATCTACCCCGTGCGCAAAGGGGACATCCCCATCCGCATCAAAAATACCTTCCGCCCCGAGGACGAGGGAACGCTCATCCTGCCCTCCAAAAAGTATGTCAGCCACGGGAATCTCGTGACGGGTATTGCGGGCAAGAAGGATTTTACCGTCATCTTCCTTGAAAAGCAGCTCATGAACGCGGAGATCGGGTTTGCGCGTAAAGTGCTCTCCGTGCTTGAAAAGGACGGCATCAATTTCGAGCACATGCCCTCGGGCATCGACACGCTCTCCCTCGTCATCGAGAGCAGGTATCTTGCGGACGGCGTGCTCGATACGCTGATCGAGCAGATCAAAGCGGCGGTGCATCCCGACTATGTGCGCGTGCTGGAAGACATTGCGCTGGTCGCGACGGTCGGTCACGGCATGACGGCGAGCATCGGAACTTCGGCGCGCCTGTTCACCGCGCTCTCGCAGGCGGGCGTGAACGTGCGCATGATCGACCAGGGCTCGAGCGAGATCAATATCATCGTCGGCATCGACAATGCAGATTACGAAAAATGCGTGCGCGCTGTATATTATGAGTTTTTCAGCGGCGCGGAGGCGGAGGAATGACGGGAGTACTGCTGAAAAAGCTGCTGCTTGCAGGCAGCTATCTGATAGCGGCGTTTCTCGTGGAAATGCTGACCTTCCTCCTCATGGGGTTCGGCGCCTTTCCCGAGTATGTTCTTTTGGATATAGCGTGCATGCTGATCGTTGCGGCGCTCATCTACATAATCCCGTCGTTTGTTGCACAGGCGGCGGTCATCATCGCCTTGCTGGCGCTGCAGTGCTTGCTCTCCGTCGTCAACGAACTGTTGTACGACCTGAGCGGGTATGTTCTTGTCCTCTCCATGTTCAATCTTGCGGGAGAGGCGACGCGCGCTTTCAATATCGACTATCTGAATTTCTATCTGATCGGTGCGTTCGTGCTGCTCCTGTCTGCGGAGATCGCCTATTGCGTCGCCGTCTGCCGCAGGGTCAGGGTGAAACACCCGCGCCGCGGGCAGACGGTCGTTCTGGCGCTTTTCCTGGCGCTTCTCGTCGGCGGGGTCTCCGAATGCCTGTATTTTTCGGCAAAGAGTTCCTTCACGCGTGCGGACAGCAGCGACCCGCTGTATATTTACAAGGACGACAACTATCTCTACACGACGCAGTTTATTTCGGCGAAGGCGCTCAAAACCTTCGGCACGTTCAGCTTTTACTATAAAAATATAGCGAATTTCATAGCGGACGTAGAGGAGAGCAACCTGACAGAGGAGGACACCGCCGAGCGCGTTGCCGCGCTGGACGAATATTTTTCGGGCGGGCAGACGAGCTCTTCGCTGGAAAACCTCGACCTTACCCCGTACGGCGGCAGCGATCAGATCATGACGGGCATGCTCGACGGGCAGAATGTCGTGCTCATCGTCATCGAGTCGGGCGAGTGGTACGGCATCAACGCGACCTATACGCCCACGCTCTACGCGCTGGCGGATCAGGGCGTCTCGATGATCAACTATACGACGCGCGACAAGACGAACCATTCCGAGGCGATGTCCATCTTCGGCAGCTATCCCTCCGAGGACAGGAACACCGTCGACCGTCTTCTGGACAACACTTTCCCGTTCACGCTCCCGAGCATCGTGCAGTCGGACGGCTATACGACGAACTACTTCCATGCGAACGTCGGCTCTTATTACGACCGCGATCTCACGTTCGGGACGGGGCTGTACGGATTTGAAAACGCGCATTTTCTGGATACCAGCCCGCTTCTGAACGGGTATTACGAGAAGAACAGTTTCTACGATTTCGACCGCGACAGCGAGATGATCTCGCAGTATCTGGACGAGTTCACCTATACGGACGAGGAGAGCGGGCTGTTCTATACGCAGATGATGACGCTCATCAGCCACGGCTCGTACAACGACCTCGTTCTGTACGGCGACTATTCGGCAGATTGGTCGGAAGAGGAGAAAGCCGCGTTTTCGGAGCAGTGTACCGTCAAGGATCTTGAAGTGTACTACGAGCGCATCGACGATTATCCCGCCGCGGGCAGTTACATCGACGAAAAATTTGCGCTCGATGCCGAAAAGACGGAGACGGACGAGGCTACGGGAGAGGAAGTCCCGACGGACGTATATCTGCGCTACAAGCGCTATCAGGCGGGGCTCATGGACCTCGACGTGGGGGTGAACAGGCTGCTGCACGAGCTGCAGGAGAGCGGCGAGCTTGACAACACGACGTTCGTGTTCTATGCCGACCACAACTGCTATTACACCGACCAGCAGTATGCGCTGAAAGATATAGAAGTGGATACTGTCTGGGATCTGCGGCTGTACAACATTCCCTTCTTCTTCTGGTCGGGCAAATACATGGATCTCACCGTCAGTTCCAGTCTCTATAATGGCGTCGAATACGCAAAGGACGACCTGACGGAGGAGATGATGGAGAAGGGCGGCGTGACTGCGGCGGATTACTATGACGGAGAATTTTATTACACGATCGATCATTCCGCTACGGACGATTCATATTCCTTCCTTGCGGGGAAACGCATCGGGAAATTCTGCAATTCGTTCGATCTGCTGCCGACTATCCTCGACCTGCTCGGCTATGAATACAATCTCAACCTCTATCAGGGCGTGAGCGTATTCGATGCGCCGCAGTCCGTGTTCGTCTCCCGCGAATCGGGCATGTACAACGACCATGTCTATACGACGGGCGAGCAGATCTTCATCCGCGCGGAGGTGAATGAAAACGGCTCCGTGCAGGCGGAGGGAGGGAAGATCCTGTTCTTCACCGACGGCGAGGGCGTGCAGCGCGTCACGATCTGGAATGAGTTCGGCGAAGCGACGTATCGGGCAGAGGATATTGCGCAGTACGTCTACGTGCAGGACGGTTTCGTCGTCTACGAAGTCGGCGCGATCTTCAGCGGAACGGAGGGCGACCGCCGCGAGCTGCTCTCTGCGGACGTCTACGAGTTTCTCGTCGATCTCTCGGCGTATTACGAAAAGCAGGAACAGCTTGAGGAGATGTTCTTCCTCGACTACTTCCGCTATGCCGATATAAACGATTTCGTGCGTAAAACAGCCTGAGCGCAGAGCGCGCTTTAAAATCACGGACGCAAACGCGCCGCCGATCGCGATCGGCGGCGCGTTTCGTTTGCAAGATGAATTGTCAATTTAAGTGCATCAGAAAGTATACTTCACCCTGCAAGGCAAAGAGCCCGCGCATTGTGCGCGGGCTTCTTGCCGTTTTGTCTTTGAGATGATGCAAAGGCGTGGGGTCAGACGATGATGTTGATCAGCCTGTTCGGCACGACGATGAACTTTTTGACCGTCTTTCCCTCGACGAGCGGGCGGATCGCGTCGTCCGAGAGCGCGAGCGCGCGCATCTCTTCCTCTGCCGTGCCGTTGGGGATCATGAGCTTGGTCTTGATCTTGCTGTTGACCTGCACGGCGTACTCCGTGCTCTCCTGCACGAGCGCGCTCTCGTCGCAGACGGGGTAGGGCTGGTCGAATACCGAATACTTTTTCCCGAGCACCTCCCACATTTCTTCCGCGAAGTGGGGCGCGAAGGGGGCAAGCAGCAGGACGAGGTCGTTGGCACACTCTTTGAAGAAGGCGGCGTCCTTTTCCTCGCAGCCGTCGTATTTGTACATCGCGTTCACGTACTCCATCAGCCGCGCAACGGCAGTGTTGAAGGAGAAGTTTTCAAGGTCGCGCGTGATGAGCTTGATCGCATTGTTGCGCACGAAATTGAGCTTGCGCTCTTCCTCGCCGTGCGCGGCGGTTCCCTGCGCCTCTTTGGCTCTGAGCAGGATGCGCTCGGTGCGGTCGAGGAATTTTGCCGCCGATTTGATGCCGTCGTCGCTCCACGGTCCGCCCTCGGTGTACGAGAACCCGAACATGAGGTACAGGCGGAACACGTCCGAGCCGTATTCGGATACGTAATCGTCAGGGGAGACGATGTTGCCCTTGCTCTTGCTCATGCGGTTCCCGTCGGGGCCTAAGATGACGCCCTGGTGCACGAGCGAGGTGAACGGCTCGTCAAAGTTCAGGTATCCCATGTCGCGCAGCGCCTTGGTGAAGAACCGCGCGTAAAGAAGGTGCATGCAGGCGTGTTCCGCCCCGCCGACGTATTTGTCCACGGGCAGCATCTTGTTGACGATCTCGGGGTCGAAGGGCGCCTTTGCGTTGTGCGCGTCGGGGTAGCGCAGGAAGTACCAGCTCGAACAGACGAAGGTGTCCAGCGTGTCCGCCTCGCGCACCGCGTCCGCACCGCAGACTGGGCACTTCGTGTGCATGAACTCCTCGCATTTGGCGAGCGGCGATTTGCCGTCCGGTTCGAACTGCACGTTGTAGGGCAGTTTTACGGGCAGGTCCTTGTAGGGGACGGGCACCGTGCCGCAGTGCGGGCAGTACACGATGGGGATGGGCGCGCCCCAATAGCGCTGGCGGGAGACCAGCCAGTCGCGCAGGCGGTAGTTGACCTTGCGCGCACCCTTGCCCAGCTTGGTGAGGTGGTTGGTGATCGCCGTGCGCGCGTCGTCGCCGAACTTGCCGTCGAATTGCAGGCTGTTCACGCAGATGCCGTCCTCGCAGAAGGGGAGCACCGTCTCGCCGTTCCTGTTCTCGATGACCTTTTTGACGGGCAGCCCGTATTTGTTCGCAAAGGCGAAGTCCCTTTCGTCGTGCGCGGGCACACCCATAACGGCGCCCGTGCCGTAGGAGTAGAGGACGTAGTCCGCCGCCCAGATGGGCACTTTTTCGCCGTTGACGGGGTTTACCGCATAGTGCCCGATGAACACGCCCGTCTTTTCGCGCGCGGAGGAGAGACGGTCGATCTCGTCCGTCTTTGCCGTGCTTTCGATATACGCCTCGACGGCGGCGCGCTGTTCGTCCGATGCGAGCTTGCGCACGAGCGGGTGTTCGGGTGCGAGTACGACGTACGAGACGCCGAACACGGTGTCGGGGCGGGTGGTGAACACTTTGAAGGTGTCGCCGCTCTCGCAGGTGAATTCGATCTCGCAGCCGACGGATTTGCCGATCCAGTTGCGCTGCATGAGCTTGGTCTTTTCGGGCCAGTCGAGTTTATCCAGCCCGGACAGGAGTTCCTCCGCATAGTCGGTGATCTTGAAGAACCACTGCGTGAGGTCTTTCTTGATGACGGGCGTGCCGCAGCGCTCGCAGCAGCCCTCCTGCACCTGCTCGTTCGCGAGCACGGTGTTGCAGCTCGGGCACCAGTTGACGGGCGCCTCCTTGCGGTAGGCGAGTCCCTTCTCAAAGAGTTTGAGGAACATCCACTGCGTCCACTTGTAGTAGTCCTCTTCGCAGGTCTTGATCTCTGCGGACCAGTCGAACATCGCGCCCATCGCGCGGAGCTGGTGCTCCATGGTCTCGATGTTCTTTTCGGTGGAGTCTTTGGGGTGGATCTTGGTCTTGATGGCGTAGTTTTCCGCGGGCAGCCCGAACGCGTCGAACCCCATCGGCTGGAACACTTCGTATCCCTGCATCCTCTTGAACCGCGCATAGCTGTCCGCAGGGCCGTAGTTGTACCAGTGCCCGATATGCAGCTTTGCGCCCGAGGGGTAGGAGAACATTTCCAGCATATAGAACTTTTTGTCAATGTTCTTCTTGTTGAAGCAGTTTTCTTTCGTCTTTTCCCAGCGCTGCTGCCATTTGCTTTCCACGCTCTTCATATCCATATCGCTTTTACCTCCGCGCACGGGTGTGCGCTTTATTTCTCTTCGTTTGTATCCGCAGGCTTCTGCCCGTCCGCAGCCTTAGGTCTCTGTCCGTCCGCAGCCGCGTCGGGCTCCGCATCCCCGTTTTGCCCTGCCGCCCCGCTCGTTTCACGTTCCGCACCGGCGGTCGGCTCTGCCGCCCCGCCCGCGTTCTTCTTCTGCACGAAGTGGCAGATGAGGTAGACCGCGGGGCCTGCGACCGGCACGAACAGGATGAGCAGGTTCCACAGCACGAGCGGCGCTTTTTTGATCTGTTTGCCCGCGACCAGTTTGTCTTTGAGCAGCAGCCAGATCGTAAAGATCGCGCAGAAGTAGTGCATGATCAGTATGGCGATGAGTGCGATCAGCCAGGCTTCCATATGCGGCTCCCGTGAAAAGTCCGTTTTGTACGGCTCTAATAGTTGGTATTATATAATTTTCCATGCGTTTAGTCAAGTGATATGCGCGGCGCAAATTTTTGCAAAGGGTGCAATTCGGGGCGCGGTAAATAAATCGCGCCCGTCTGCATACACTGAATCATATGGGTGAATTGGTCGTTTCGGAGCGGGAGGGCGCCTTCCGCTACATTGCCTACGTCGCGGGCGCGCTGGCGGGCAGCCGCGGCGCGAAGGCGCGCACGCAGGTCTCTTTCAGCGGCGGCCGCGCCGTGCTGCGTGTGCTGGCGGAGGAGCGCGAGGCGTCGGTGCGCGCGCTCGCGGCGGACAGGATCGCGGAGGTCTACTGCATCGGTTACAAGTACGAACTTCTTCGCGGGCTGATCTGCCCCGCGGGGCTGAGCGAGGAGGAGCGCGGCATTCTGCGCACGGCGGTCATCGCGGCGGATCTTGCTGCCGACAAGCGGTACGTGCTCTCCCGCCTTTCGGAGGTGCGCGAGCACACGCTGGACGGCTTTTTCCGCTTCCGCCTGCGCGAACTTGCGGCGAAGTGGCGGGGGATCGCCGCGTGCGTCCCGCGCGTGTTCACGCGCGGCGAACTAGCGGAATTTATGGAATACCTGCTCGGCGGGAACAGGGGCAGGGTGTTCCTCAAGGGCAGCGAGGTGTACGACGCGCGCTGCCGCAGGCTCAGACGGAGCTCCTTGCTTGGCGACGGCGCGCCGGAGACGGATACGCTCCGCGAGATCGTGCTCAGCGGCGCGGGCAAGGTGGACTGCCTCGGCACGCCGGGGGAGCGGGAGCAGCTTTTTCTGCGCCGCTACTATGCGGGCAGGGTCGGGTTTTACGCCTGATGCCGCCGCGCGGAAATTTCCGCGCGGCGTGCCTGCAAATTCTTGCGCGGGGGCAGCGGAAAATCGTTGACAAACGCCGTCAAATGGGGTAGAATAAGGCAAAAATAAATGCCCTCGGAAAGAGGGGAGACAAGTATGCCGCAGCGGGCACTGTACAGAGAGCGGAACGGTCGCTGGAAGTTCCGTCATCCCCCGCGGAAGAAACCGCTCCCTTCGGGCAGAGTTTTCCGCCTCTTTTCAAAAGGCGGAGCAAAAGAGAGGCGGCTGGTGCCGCAATTAAGGTGGAACCGCGCAGAGAAAATGCGTCCTTAAACGATCGTTTGAGGGCGCTTATATTTTTTTGATTTGAAAAGAAGAACAAAGGGAGGTATAAAAGGAATGGTGATCACACTCAAGGGCGGCGACAAGAGGGAGTACGCCGCGCCCGTGACCTGCAAACAGATCGCGCAGGACATCAGCGAAGGGCTTGCGCGTTCTGCCGTCGCCGCAAAGGTGAACGGAAAGCTCGTCGATCTCGCTTTCCCCGTGGAGGAGGATGCCGAGGTCGAGATCGTCACGCTCAAGGACAAGGAGGGGCTGCAGGTCTACCGTCACACCGCCGCACACGTGCTCGCGCAGGCGGTCAAGGCGATCTACCCGACCAGCAAGCTCGCGATAGGGCCCACCATCGAGAACGGGTTCTATTACGACATCGACTTCAAGACCCCCATCTCGGCGGAGGACCTCTCCAAGATTGAGGCGGAGATGAAGAAGATCATCAAGAGCAATCTGCCCATCGAGCGCTTTACGCTGCCCCGTGCGGATGCGATCAAGCTCATGACCAAGTATTCCGAGAAATACAAGGTCGAGCTCATCAAGGACCTGCCCGAAGGGGAGGAGATCTCCTTCTACAAGCAGGGCGGGTTCACCGACCTCTGCCGCGGGCCGCACCTGCCCTCGACGGGGAAGATCAAGGCGTTCAAGCTGATGAGCATCGCGGGCGCGTACTGGCGCGGCAACGAGAAGAACAAGATGCTCACCCGCATCTACGGCACCGCCTTTGCGAAGAAGGAGGAGCTCGACGCCTATTTCACCATGCTCGAAGAGGCGAAAAAGCGCGACCACACCAAGCTCGGCAAAGAGCTGGGGCTGTTCGCCTTCATGAACGAGGGCAGGGGGTTCCCGTTCTTCCTCCCCAAGGGCATGGTGCTTAAAAATATCCTCATCGACTACTGGCGGCAGATCCATACCCGCGAAGGGTACGTCGAAGTGCAGACGCCGATCATCCTGAGCCGCAGCCTGTGGGAGACGTCCGGGCACTGGGATCATTATAAAGAGAATATGTACACGACCAAGATCGACGGGGAGGACTGCGCCATCAAGCCCATGAACTGCCCCGGCGGGATGCTGATCTACAAGCTCAGCCCGCACAGCTACAAAGATCTGCCCATCCGCATGGGCGAGCTGGGGATCGTGCACCGCCACGAGAAGAGCGGGCAGCTCCACGGGCTGATGCGCGTGCGCTGTTTTACGCAGGACGACGCGCATATCTTCATGCTGCCCGAGCAGATCACGGGCGAGATCAAGGGCGTCGTGCGCATCATCAACGAGGTCTATACGCTGTTCGGCTTTAAGTATCACGTCGAACTCTCCACCCGCCCCGAAAACAGCATCGGCAGCGACGAGGACTGGGAGAATGCGACGAACGCCCTGCGCGCCGCGCTGGACGAGATGCAGCTCCCGTACGTCGTCAACGAGGGCGACGGCGCGTTCTACGGCCCGAAGATCGACTTCCACCTGACCGACTCTATCGGCAGGACGTGGCAGTGCGGCACCATTCAGCTCGACTTCCAGCTCCCGCAGCGGTTCGAGGCAGAGTACACGGGCGAGGACGGGCAGAAACACCGCCCGATCATGATCCACCGCGTCGTGTTCGGCTCCATCGAGCGCTTTATCGGCATCCTCATCGAGCACTATGCGGGCAAGTTCCCCGTCTGGCTCGCTCCCGTGCAGGTCAAGGTGCTGCCCGTTTCGGATAAGTCCCTCGAATACGCAAAGAGCGTCGGGGCGGCGCTGCGGGAGAAGGGCTTGCGCGCGGAGACGGACGAGCGCAACGAGAAGATCGGCTACAAGATCCGCGAGGCGCAGCTCGAAAAGGTGCCGTACATGCTCATCGTCGGCGACAAGGAGCGCGAGGAGGGCACCGTCTCCGTGCGCATGCGCGAAAAGGGCGACGTCGGCGCCATGTCGGTCGAGGAGTTCGCGGAAAAGGTCAAAAAAGAGAACGACGAACGGACGGTTTTTTAAAAAGCGCGGAAAAGTGCCGCAAAAACCGTTGACAAACGCGCGGGAATGGGATATACTTTTGCGGAAAGCAGAAGAAAGACCTTCTCGCCTTGCGGCAATCGCGTTGCAAGCGCCATAAATACGATTTGTTCGCCGATTTGCCTTTCAGCGTTCGGCGGCTTGGTTCGGTTTATGCGGAGCGGGTCATTTCTGACCCGCTTTTTTCTCGCCGCAAGGCAAATAAAACGGAAAGGACGGTACATGGCAAACTTTAAAAGTCAGCATCAGGTCAACGAGCAGATCCGCGATCGTGAAGTGAGAGTGATCGGCGCAGACGGGCAGCAGCTCGGCGTCATGAGTTCGTACGAGGCGATGCGCCTCGCGGAAGAGAGCGACATGGATCTGGTAAAGATCTCGCCGACGGCGGTCCCGCCCGTCTGCAAGATCATGGACTACGGCAAGTACAAATTCGACCTCGGCAAGAAGGAGAAGGAGAACCGCCGCAACCAGAAGATGGTCGAGCTCAAAGAGGTGCGCCTCTCCATGACCATCGATACCAACGATCTGAACGTCAAGTCCCGCCAGGCACAGAAGTTCCTCGAATCGGGGAACAAAGTGCTCGTTTCCATCCGCATGCGCGGCAGGCAGAACGCGCATCCCGGGCTCGGGGTGGAAGTGATGAACAAGTTCTTTGAAACGCTCGAAGGTCGTGCAGTCATGGACAAAAAGCCGACCAACGAGGGGCGCAACATCTCCATGGTGCTTTCGCCCGTCAAGCAATAAACCGCGCCGCGCGCGCGGGCGCCCCTATGCGGGCGCAGCAGCAAAGAAAATAAAATCGGAGGAGTTATCATGCCTAAACAGAAATCGCACAGCGGTTCCAAAAAGCGCTTCGACGTCACGGGGAGCGGCCGCGTAAAGAGAGCACAGTCGGGTAAGAACCACAAGACGGGGGACAAGCCCCGCAAGAGGAAGAGGAGCCTCCGCCAGACGGCTTACGTCAGCGACGCGCAGGAATCCAACGTCAAGAACCTCATTCCCTATAAGAAGTAAGAGAGCAAGGAGGAAGGAACAATGCGTATCAAAAGAGGTGTCAACGCTGTAAAAAAGCGCAGGAAGATCTTTAAACTTTCCAAGGGCTATTTCGGTTCCAAGAGCCGTTCCTACCGCATCGCGCGCGAAGCGGTGATGAAGTCGCTGATGTATGCGTACGTCGGCAGGAAACGCCGCAAGCGCGATTTCCGCCAGCTCTGGATCGCGCGTATCAACGCCGCGGCAAGGGTGAACGGGCTCTCTTACAGCAAATTCATGCACGGGCTGAAAGTTGCGGGCATCGACCTGAACAGGAAGGTGCTTGCGGATATCGCCGTCAGCGACGCGGCTGCGTTCGCCGCCCTCGCGGAGAAGGCGAAAGCGGCGATCGCTTAAATCAATCGGTAAAAACCTTCTTTCGCGAGAAGGTTTTTTGCTAATCGCATGATCATCACGTCGAGAACAAACGAAAGCGTAAAGCGCATCGCCGCCCTGAAAGAGAAGAAGGGGCGGCGCGAGGCGCGCGCCTACCTCGTCGAGGGCGTCAAGCAGGTGCGCGAGGCGCTCGCGGGCGGGCTGCCCGTCGAGCGGGTCGTGCTCTCCGAGCGGTATGCGGGGGAGGAGTTTTCCCTCCCGCCCGAAAAGCTGCTGCGCGTTTCGGCGTCCGTCTTTGAAAAGCTCAGCGAGGAGGCGGCGCCGCAGGGCGTGCTCGCGGTGCTCTCCCTGCCGGACTGCACGCCCGCGCCCCCGCGCGGGAACGCGCTCTTTCTGGACGGGATCGCGGATCCCGGGAATCTGGGGACGATCGTCCGCACGGCGAACGGCGCGGGGTATGCGGACGTCTATCTGCGTAACTGCGCGGACCCGTTCGCGCCCAAGTGCGTGCGCGCGGCGATGAGCGGCATCTTCTTCGTGCGCCTGCATATCGGCGGCGACGGGGAGTTGTTCGGCGCGCTCGGCGGCGTCCCGTTCGTGTGCGCGGACATGGCGGGGGAGGATATGTTCTCCTTCTCGCCGCCCCGCCCGTTCTGCCTCGTCATCGGCAGCGAGGCGAACGGCGTGAGCGAAGAGGTGCGCGCGCGGTGCGCGCAAACCGTCTCCGTTCCGCTGCGCGAAACGTGCGAGAGCCTCAATGCGGCGGTCGCGGCGGGGATACTCATGTATCAGTTATCGAAATAATCATCGGAGGATCAACAATGTCAGGGCACAGCAAATGGCATAACATACAGGCAAGGAAGGGGAAGGCGGACGCGGCGCGCGGCAAGATCTTCACCAAGATCGGGCGCGAGATCTCCGTCGCCGCCAAGGGCAACCCCAATCCCGATACGAACAGCAAGCTCGCCGACGCGATCGCGAAGGCGAAGGCGAACAACATGCCCAACGACAACATTCAGCGCTGCATCAAGAAGGCGGCGGGCGAGCTGGGCAGCGCGAACTATGAGACGCTCGTGTACGAGGGTTACGGCGTGGGCGGCTCCGCGCTCATCATCAACACGCTCACCGACAACAAGAACCGCACCGCGGGCGACGTGCGCAGCACCCTCTCCAAGGGCGGCGGCGAGCTCGGCAGCACGGGCTGCGTCTCGTACATGTTCGACAACAAGGGGCTGCTCGTCGTCGAGCGCACCGTCGGTCTGGACGAGGACACCGTCACCGAATACGCCATCGACGCGGGCGCGGACGACATCGTCGTACAGGACGACGCCTACGAGATCTACACCAGCCCCGCGGCGTTTTCGGGCGTGCGCAAATACCTTGAAGAGAAGGGGCTCTCCTTCCTCGAGGCGGATGTGCGCATGATCCCGCAGAGCAAGATCACCCTCAGCGAAGAGAACACCGAGAAATTCATCAAATTGCTGGACAAACTCGAAGATCTCGACGACGTGCAGGACGTGTATCACAACGTGGAGCTGCCCGAAGACGAGGACGAAGAATAGTTTCGTTTCGTGTACGCGGCGCATAGCTTTGTCAGGCTTGCGTTTTCCCTCGGTCATTTGCATCTGGCAAACTCCCGTCGGGAAAGCCGCGCCTTCCTCGCTCTGCTTGCGTCTCCGAACCGAAACAGCGGGCGGGAGAAACAGGCGCTTTGTCCGATTGCGGCAAAAGGAGAAAGAAAATGGACGTTTACGAAAGTGTTGCGGCAGTCTGCCGCAAGGCGAAGGAGCATGCCTCTGCGGTCGCGTTTGCGTCCGAGGCGGACATGAACGCCATGCTGAAAGCGGCGGCGGACGCTCTGCGCGCGCGGGCGGCGTATATCATCGCCGAAAACGCGGAGGACGTGAAGAACTGTACGCGCGGCGCACAGTTTGCGGACAGGCTCATGCTCAACGAAAAGCGCATCGACGGCATCGCCGCAGGGCTTGAAAAGCTCGTCGAGCTGAAATGCCCCGTCGGCGAAGTGCTGGAAGAGCGCACGCTGTACAACGGGCTGCGCCTTTCGCGCGTGCGCGTGCCCCTCGGCGTCATCGGCATTATTTACGAATCCCGCCCCAACGTGACGGCGGACGCGATCGGGCTTTGCGTCAAGAGCGGGAACGCGGTCGTTCTCCGCGGCAGCAAGGATGCGCTCCGCTCCAACAAAGCGATCTGTGCGGTCGTCAAAGGCGCGATCGCGGCGGCGGGGTACGACCCCGAGTTTATTCAGCTCATCGAGGACGGCTCGCGCGAGGGCGCGACTGCGCTCATGCAGATGAACGGGCTTGTCGACGTGCTCATCCCCCGCGGCGGCGCGGCGCTCATTCAGAACGCAGTCCGCAACGCGACGGTACCCGTCATCGAGACGGGCACGGGCAACTGCCACGTCTATTTTGAAAAGAGCGCAGACCTTTCCATGGCGCTGCCCGTTCTGCTCAATGCAAAGACGCAGCGCACCTCCGTGTGCAATGCCTGCGAAAGCCTGCTCGTCGACGAAGAGTTTGCGCAGAAGCACCTCGCCGAGATCGTCGCCGCCCTGCAAAACGCGGGAGTAGAGATCGTCGCCTGCGAAAAATGCCGCGCGCTCATTCCCTCCCTCGCGCCCGCGACGGAGGAGGACTTTGCGGCGGAGTTCCTCGCCATGAAGATCTCCGTGAAGATCGTGAGCGGCGTGGACGAGGCGGTCGCGCATGTCAATAAATACGGCACCCACCACAGCGACAGCATCGTCACGAATGACGCCGCTGCCGCGGAAAAATTCCTGAACGAAGTGGACAGCGCCGCCGTCTATCACAACGCGAGCACCCGTTTTACGGACGGGTTCGAGTTCGGGCTGGGCGCGGAGATGGGGATCTCCACGCAGAAGCTGCACGCACGCGGGCCGATGGGGCTGCGCGAGCTCACCTCCTATAAGTACGTCGTGCGCGGGGAAGGGCAGGTGCGCAGCTGAGCATAGGGGGCAGCGTCAAAATTGGTTCAAGCGGGAGGCGCGGTGCCGTCTGCCGCGGCAAGGCCCGCAAAAATTTTTTTTCGGGCTGCGCATAAAATCCGTACTCCCGCAGATACTGTTACTGTCAGCGGTGATAGAGCAGGTCCGCGGAAGAAAAAACGGTTTGAGAGAATTGGATTTTAAGAAAGGATCTGCACCCATTTTATTGCCGCTTTCAGATAGAGTCACGTTTTGAATGCGGCAGAAATTGCCCGGGCGCGAAGAAGATTTTCGGACTGAAAAAGAAAGAAAAGAAGAGCGGAAGGGTAAATGCAACCGCAGGATAAGACGGGGCGAATGATGAGAGGGAAGGTGTAAGTACGTTACGCGTTCTCTCTTATTTTTTGTGCGGGCGGCTCTGCAAGTTTACATTTTTCCGCCGATATGATACAATAGGGAAGATATTGCAGACGGAGGCAAACGATGGAAGGTTCCGCGCGGGCGCGCCGCACCGCCGAAAAGGCGGTAAAAAAGACGCATAAACTCACTTTGTTTTTAGCCGTGTTGTTTCTTGTGATCGGGCTTGCGGCGGGAGCCGCCGCCGCATGGGGGCTTACGCGCGGCGATCGTTTTGTACTCGTCGGCGACAAGCAGATCACGCTTGCGCTCGGGCAGGCGTATGAGGAGCAGGGCGCCGAGATCGTCTCCTTCGGGCGGGACATTTCCGATTCGGTGCAGATCGGCGGCGATACCGTGGATACGGGCGTCGCGGGCGTCTACCAGGTCGTCTATACGGTGGAGGACTTCCGCTGGGGGAACTATCAGCTCGTGCGCACGGTGACGGTGACGGAAACGTCGGCTCCGTCCGCAGAGGAGGGCGTCTGATGGCGGGCAGAAAATTTTCCAAGGGACTCACGGTCTTCGCCTGTATCCTGGCGCTTATCGTCGGGCTGGTCGCGGGGTTCTTCCTCTATGCGTATCTCACGCGCGAAGAGGGCGGCGACGTCTACGTCAGCGGCGACATCTCCTTCCACTTCATGGAGCTGGGCAACGGCAATTCGGGGGACAGCATCTACATAAAGGCGGGCGATACGGACATCCTCATCGATGCGGGCTCTGCCCGTACCAGCGCCGCAACGACGGCTGCCTACATGGAGCAGTACGTCACGGACGGCACCCTCGAATATGTTATCGTGACGCATGCGGATGAAGACCATATCGCAGGTTTTGCGGGCAGCAGCACCTCTGCGTCCATGTTCGACCGCTTTACCTGCGAAGTGATCATCGACTTTCCGCGCACCGACAAGACGACGAACGTTTACAGCGACTATTGCACGCAGCGCGACGAGGCGGTCGCGGAAGGAGCGGCGCATTACACGGCGCTCGAATGCTGGAACAATGAGAACGGCGCACAGCGCGTCTGGGAGGTCTCCGACGGCATCGAAATGCAGGTCCTGTACAACTACTATTATGAACATTCGAGCAGCGACGAAAATAACTATTCCGTCTGCGTGCTGTTCAGCCAGGGGGATAAGCATTTCCTCTTTACGGGCGATCTGGAGAGGGAAGGCGAGGAATACCTCGTTCAGTACAATGATCTGCCGCAGGTCGAGCTGTTCAAGGCGGGGCACCACGGCTCGTACAGTTCGTCGAACGACTGCCTGCTCGACGTCATTCAGCCGGAGATCGTCTGCGTCTGCTGCTGTGCGGGGAATGTGGAGTATCTGCCCAAAGCGACCTCGTACGAGGATCTGCTGCATTCCTTCCCGGCGCAGGAGTCCGTTGAGCGCATAGCGAAGTGGACGGATCAGGTCTATGTCACGACGCTCGGTCACATCTATTTCGACAAGGAGGCGGGCAAGTACAGAAACGACGGCTACACCTCCATGAACGGCAACATTGTCGTCACTTCGGACAGAGAGGGCGTCACGGTGCAGTGTTCGAACAACAATACCCTTCTGAAAGACACCGATTGGTTCAAAGAGAACAGGAACATGCCCGAAGCATGGGCGTAGGGACTGTTTTACCGATTTTACGATAACGGAGAGATACACACAGTGATACGGAACGATCTGCGCAACGTGGCGATCATCGCGCACGTTGACCACGGCAAGACGACCCTTGTCGATCAGATGCTGAAACAGAGCGGCACCTTCCGCGAAAACCAGGTGGTGGAGGAGCGCGTCATGGATTCGGGCGCGCTGGAGCGCGAGCGCGGGATCACCATCCTCGCGAAGAATACCTCCGTCCATTACCACGGCGTCAAGATCAATATCATCGATACGCCGGGGCATGCGGACTTCGGCGGTGAAGTCGAGCGCGTCCTCAAGATGGTGAACGGCGTGCTCATCCTCGTCGATGCGGCGGAGGGACCCATGCCGCAGACGCGCTTTGTCATGCAGAAGGCGCTGGAGCTGGGGCACAGGCTGATCATCGTCGTCAACAAGGTCGACCGCCCCGACGCGCGCATTGCGGAAGTCGAGGACGAAATTTTAGAACTTCTGATCGACCTCAACGCGAGCGACGACCAGCTCGACAGCCCCATCCTGTTCTGTTCGGGCAGGGCGGGCACCGCCTCGCGCTATGCGGACAAGGAGGGGAAGGACCTCACGCCGCTGTTCGATACCATTCTGAACCATATCCCGCCCATGGAAGCGGACGAGACGGCGCCGCTGCAGCTTCTGGTCTCCTCCATCGATTACAACGAATATGTCGGCAGGATCGGCATCGGCAGGATCGAGCGCGGTACGGCGGTCGCAAACCGCGAAGTCGCGATCTGCAACCACAATATACCCGGGCTGAACAAGCGCGGCAAGCTCGTCAACCTCTATCAGATCGAGGGCTTGGCGCGCGTCCCCGCCGAGAGCGCGAAGGCGGGGGACATCGTCTGCTTTTCGGGCTTGGAAGGGATCAATATCGGCGACACCGTCTGCGCGACGGACTGCGTGGAGGCGGTCCCCTTCGTCAAGATCAGCGAGCCGACCGTCGAGATGACCTTTTCCGTCAACGACAGCCCCTTCGCGGGCAAGGAGGGGAAGTTCGTCACCTCCCGCCACCTGCGCGAGCGGCTGTACCGCGAGCTTCTGCGCGACGTCTCCCTCAAAGTGGAGGACACGGACACGGCAGAGGCGTTCAAGGTGAGCGGCAGGGGGGAGATGCACCTCTCCATCCTCATCGAGACGATGCGCCGCGAGGGGTACGAATTTCAGGTGAGCACGCCGAAAGTGCTGTACAAGACCATCGACGGTAAGCTGTACGAGCCCGTGGAGCGCCTGATCGTGGACGTGCCCGAGGACGGCACGGGCGCGGTGTTCCAGAGCATGGGCGAACGCAAGGGCGAGCTCGTGCACATGAGCGCCGTCGGCTCGCGCATGCGGCTGGAATTTCTCATCCCGGCGCGCGGGCTGTTCGGGTACAAGAGCGAGTTCCTCACCCAGACGAAGGGCGAGGGAGTCATGAACTCCGTATTCTTCGAGTACCAGCCCTACAAAGGCGACCTCAAGCGCCGCGACACGGGTTCGCTCGTCGCCTTTGAATCGGGTGAGGCGGTGACCTACGGGCTGTTCAACGCGCAGGACCGCGGCACGCTGTTCATCGGGCCCGGCACGCAGGTGTACGAGGGCATGGTCGTCGGCGTGTCCCCCAAGAGCGACGACATCAACGTCAACGTGTGCAAGAAAAAGCACATGACCAACACCCGCGCTGCGGGCAGCGACGACGCGATGCGCCTCAATTCGCCCAAGATCATGAGCCTTGAGGAGTGCCTCGAATTTCTCAACGACGACGAACTTCTCGAAGTCACGCCGCAGTCCCTGCGGGTGCGCAAGCGCATTCTGGACGCAGAACTGCGCGCAAAGGCGCGTGCCAAAGAGAAGAAGGCGTAAATAAGTTTGATGAGAGGGCGCCGCCGCGCGCATATCTGCGCGCGGCGGCGCATACGATACTCCCGAGGGCGGGCGGCCCGAGGGGGTATTTTTATATGGATGAAAAAACGGTGCAGACGGCGATCATAGAGGAGAGGAAGAAGATCGCGCTGACGGGCGTTGTGAGCGTGGATGCGTTTACCGAAAAGCAGATCGCCCTCACGCTCGAAGGGTGCAGGGCGCAGATCAGCGGGGACGGGCTGAAGATCGTCAGCTTTTCCAAAACTTCAGGTTCCTTTGCGGCGACGGGAAAAATAGAGGGGCTGCGCTTTCTGCACGCGCGCGAAAACCCCGTGCGCCGCCTGTTCAGATGAACGACGTTCCGCAGCTCGCCGTCCTGCTCGTCTGCCTCACCGCAGGCGCGGCGGCGGGGGTGCTGTACGAGCCCGCCTGCGCCGTGCGCGCGCTCGTTCCGTATAAGTGGGCGGGCATTGCGGCGGATATCCTCTTCTTTTCTGCCTTTGCCTGTCTGTTTGCCGTCCTGCGCGCCCTCTTTTTCGTGCCCGATCTGCGCGTCTACATGTGCCTTGCCGCGTTTGCGGGTTTTTGGCTGTATCATGAAAGTTTACACAGAATACTTGCGTTTTTCACCCGAAAGCTGTATAATACATGCAGGAGCGGAGCAGGGCGGTTTCTGACACTTCGCCTGCGTCCGAAGTTCTTGCATGGAAGAAAGAAAAAAGAGGATCGTCGTCGGCGTAACGGTAGCTGCCGTGATCTTGTTGGCGTTCCTGCTCATCTTCTGGATCTATCAGTTGATCGCCATCGGTTCGCGCAACGCGCGCATCGAGGAACTGAACGCGCAGATCGAACAGATCGAGGCGGAAAACGAGCTTTTGGACAAAGAGAGCGAGGAATATAAAAACAACATGCTGTGGCTGGAGATAGCTGCGCGCGAGCTCGGCATGCGCCGCTGAGTACGAGGCCGATCTATGAAATACGGTGTGATCGATATAGGGTCCAATTCCGTCCGCCTGCTTTTGTGGGCGGACGGTCAAACTATATACAAGAAAACAAACACGACCCGCCTCGGGGCGGGCGTCGAACAGACGGGGCGGCTCTCCCCCGAGGCGATCGCGCGCACGGCGGAGGCGGTGCGCGCTTTCAAAGCGGAGGCGGAGGAGGCGGGCGCCGTGCGCGTCTGGGCGTTTGCGACCGCGGCGGTGCGCAGTGCGGCAAACGGCGCCAGGTTTACGGCGGCGGTGAAGGCGCTGTGCGGGCTGGACGTGGACGTGATCGCGGGCGAACGCGAGGCGCGGCTCGGGCTTGCGGGCGCGCTGGAAGGCAGGGACGGCGGCATCATCGACGTCGGCGGGGCGAGCACGGAGGTGACCGTCTCGCGCGGCGGGAAGATCGTCTATGCGGTCTCGGCGGACGTCGGCGCCGTGCGCCTGCGCGACGCCTGCGGCGAGGACAGGGAAAAGCTGGAGCGCTTTATCGGAGAGCGTATTGCCGTCTACGGAACGATCCCTTCCTTCGAGGCGTATGCCGTCGGCGGGACGGCGACGTCGCTTGCCGCGCTGGAGCTTGCGCTCGAACCGTATGACCCGACCCGCACGGACGGGCTTCGCCTGTCCGCGGCATCTGTGCTGGGCTGGGCGGAACGCCTGCTCTCCATGCCGCAGGAAGAGCGCCTTGCGCTCAGAGGGATGGACCCGCGCCGCGCGGACGTGCTGGGCGGCGGCGCGCTCCTTCTCGGCCGCGTCATGCAGCGGGCGGGAGCGGCGCAGATCACGGTCAGCGAGCGGGATAATCTCGAAGGATACTTGCAGGAGAAACTGCGGGAGAGAGCAGAATGAGAAGGCGGACGGAAAAGGCGGTTTTCGCCGTCTGTGCGGCGTTTACGCTTGCAGAGGCGGCCCTGATCGTCTATGTCGGTTATGCGACGTATTACAGGGAATATCATGCGGCGCTGCTCATCGCGGCGATGCTGCTCGGCGCGCTTCTTTCAAGCGCGCTGTGCTGCCTGTTCCATGAACTCGGGCACATCGTGTTCGGAAAACTGTGCGGGTTCCGTTTCCATGCGCTGCACGTCTGGTTTTTTCATATGGTAAGGAGCGGGGAAAAGCTGCGCGTATGGCTGGGACGCATGCCGGAGGGCGAAGCGGGCGCGGCGGAAATGGTGCCTGTATCCGCAGAGAAGATACACGCGCGCTTTGCGCTCGTCACTGCGGGCGGCCCGGTTTTTTCGCTGATCTGGCTGGTCGGCGCCCTGCTCGCGCTCATCTTTGCGCCTGAGGCGCCCTTTGCTGTCTATGTACTGACGGCGGCATCGCTGCCGTATGCGTTCTATCTTTTCGCGTGCAATGTCCTTCCGTTCTCCGACCCTCCGACGGACGGCACGCTGCTGGTCGGGCTTTTGAGGGGCGATGCTTCCGCGCAGACCGCGGTGAACCTGCTGACGATCGAGAGCCATCTCATGCAAGGGGAGGCTCCTTCGCAGATTGACGAGGCCCTGTACTACGGAGCACCGCAGCTTCCCGAGGACGACGCGAATTTTATCCTGCTCACCGACTACCGCCTCGCGAGGGCGATCGACGCGGGAGATGCGGAGAAGGCGTTTGCCCTGAGCGACAGACTGAAGGGGCTTACGGAATATGTTCCCGCCTATTGCCGCGGGGAGATCGCTGCGGATGTGCTGTTCGTCGAATGCGCCTTGCGGCAGGACGCGGACGAGGCGCGGCGGCTGTATCCCGCCGTGGAAAAATATCTGGAAAACGCGCGCGAGCTCTCTGCGCAGCGGACGGCGGCGGCATATGCGCTGTTCGTGAATGCCGACCGCACGGACTGTCTGCGGCATCTGAGCGCGGCGCAGGAACTGGCAGACGGCTGCCCGGTCCCCGGGGTAGTGCGCTACGAGCGCAAACTGCTCGGCTGCATCAAAGAGGAGTTGGAACACGCGCGCGGCTGAAGGCGGGCGGATCGAAAACGGGAGCGGCAGGCTGTAAAGCCTGCCGCTCCCGTCGTTCGTCCCCGCATGTTTTTCAGCAGAGCCTGTCCAGATGCCCGTAGCAGTGCGGGCAGATCTCGCGCGCCTCCGTTCTGCATGCGGGGCAGAGAAAGGTGCCGCATTCGCTGCATACGCTCATTTTCGCAGGGTCGCAGTCCCTTCCGCAGTTCCCGCATTTCAGGCTTTCCATTGCTTCACCTCGATGGTTTTTCTTACAGTTTGCCCGATCGCCGCGCGTTTTATACCTTCTCTTTGCGAAGAAACTTTTTGCGCGTTCCGAAAAATAGACGTTTTTATTGATTTTTCTTTTTTCGCGCCGCAGAGGGCGTATTACGCGCCTTAAACGCGGTCGGGTAAAATTTAATTTAAAAAATTGGCGCAAAAATGCTTTGTTTTGAGGGCAAAATGTGGTATAATTTCCGTATAGGATTTTTTTGCGGAACGGCAGGAAAACAACAGGAGATTCGGAATGGCTGAAAAGGTAGAAGGCGTTTACGGCGAGGAGCAGATACAGGTACTCGAAGGGTTGGAACCCGTCCGCAAACGCCCCGGCATGTATATCGGTTCGACGGACGAGCGCGGGCTGCATCACCTCGTGCAGGAGATCGTCGATAACTCCATCGACGAGGCTTTGGCAGGCTACTGCACGCATATCCGCGTCGTCATCAACAAGGACGGGTCCTGCTCCGTTGAGGATAACGGGCGCGGGATCCCCACGGGCATCCACCACAAGGAGGGCGTCTCCTCGGTGGAGCTCGTACTCACCAAGCTGCACGCGGGCGGCAAGTTCGGCGGCGGCGGCTACAAAATTTCGGGCGGGCTGCACGGCGTCGGGCTCTCCGTCGTCAACGCGCTCTCCGAATGGCTGGAAGTGGAGGTGTACCAGAACGGGCACGTCTACAAGCAGGTCTACAACCGCGGCGTGCCGCAGCGCGCGCTCGCGATCGTGGGAGACACGGACAGAACGGGCACGAAGGTCACCTTCTATCCCGACGATGAAATTTTCGAGACGGTCGTCTTCAATTACGACAATCTGCGCGTGCGCCTGCGCGAGCTGGCGTACCTGAACAAGGGACTGACCCTCTCCATTACCGACGAGCGCGAGGAAAAGCCGCACACGGACGAATACTGCTACGAAGGCGGCATCCTGCACTATGTGGAGGATCTGAACCGCAACAAAGAGGTGCTCTTCTCCGCGCCCGTCTATTTCGAGGAGGAGCAGGAGGACAGCGCCGTCGAAGTCGCCATCCAATATAACGACGGCTACAGCGAGACGATCTACAGCTACGCGAACAACATCCACACCGAGGAGGGCGGCACCCACCTCGACGGGTTCAAGGCGGCGCTCACCAAAGTCATCAACGACGCGGGGCACAAGCTGAACATTCTCAAAGAGAACGACAAGCTCTCGGGCGAGGACGTGCGCGAGGGCATCACGGCGGTCGTCTCCGTCAAACTGACCGACCCGCAGTTCGAGGGGCAGACAAAGACGAAACTGGGCAACAGCTTTATGCGCGCCTATGTGCAGAAAGCGACGGTCGAGCATCTCGGCACCTACCTCGAAGAGAACCCTTCGCAGGCGCGCGAGCTCGTCCTGCGCTGTATCACGGCGCAGAAAGCGCGCGACGCGGCGCGCAACGCGCGCGAGCTTACGCGCAGAAAGGGCATCCTCGAGAGCACAACGCTCCCCGGCAAGCTCGCCGATTGCAGCGAAAAGCGCGCGGAGCTGTGCGAGATCTACCTCGTCGAGGGCGATGCTGCGGGCGGCACGGCAAAGCAGGGGCGCGACAGGCGGTTCCAGGCGATCCTGCCCCTGCGCGGCAAGATCCTGAACGTCGAAAAGGCGCGGCTCAACCGCGTGCTCGAAAACGAGGAGATCAAGAGCATGATCACCGCGTTCGGCTGCGGCATCCACGACGATTTCGACGAGAGCAAGCTGCGCTACGACCGCATCATCTGCATGACGGATGCGGACGTGGACGGCAGCCATATCCGCATCCTGCTGCTGACCTTCTTCTTCCGTTTCATGCGCCCGCTCATCGAAAAGGGGCACGTCTACGTCGCGCAGCCGCCGCTGTACAAGGCGACGCGCGGGAAGGATGAGAAATACATGTATTCGGACGCGGAGCTCGAGGAGTACCGCAATTCCAACCCGGGCAAATTCGACCTGCAGCGCTATAAGGGTCTCGGCGAGATGAACAGCACGCAGCTGTGGGAGACGACGATGAACCCCGCCACGCGCACCCTCCTTCGCGTCAACATGAAGGACGCGGTCGAGGCGGGCGAAATGTTCTCCCTCCTGATGGGGGAAAAGCCCGAGCTGCGCAGGCAGTTCATCGAAGAGAACGCAAAGCTCGTTGCCGAGCTGGATATTTAAGGGGAGCGCTTGAAGTATGGCAAAGAAAGAGACAAGCCCCGAGCTTACCGAAGAATTTAAAAAGACGCTCGCGATGACCAACATGATCGACGTGGAGGTGGATGACGAACTGAAAAAGTCGTTCATCGCCTACGCCATGGCGGTCAACGTGAGCCGCGCGATCCCCGACGTGCGCGACGGGCTGAAGCCCGTGCACAGGCGCATCCTGTACTCCATGCACGAAATGGGGCTGTACAACGACAAGGCGTACCGCAAGTGCGCGCGTATCGTCGGCGACGTGCTCGGTAAATATCACCCGCACGGCGATTTGGCGGTGTACGACGCGCTCGTGCGCCTCGCGCAGGATTTCACCATCAATTTCCCGCTCGTGGACGGGCACGGGAATTTCGGTTCGGTGGACGGCGACCCGCCGGCGGCGATGCGCTACACCGAGGCGCGCATGTCCAAGCTCGCGGCGGAGATGCTGCGCGATCTGGACAAGGAGACGGTGGACTACTATCCCACCTTCGACGACACGGGCATGCAGCCCGTCGTGCTCCCCGCGCGCTTCCCCAACCTGCTCGTCAACGGCAGCGACGGCATCGCCGTCGGCATGGCGACGAATATCCCGCCGCACAACCTCTCCGAGGTCATTTCGGGCGTCATCGCGCAGATCGACAATCCCGATATTACGGTGGACGAGCTGATGACGCACATTCCCGCCCCCGATTTCCCGACGGGCGCGATCCTCATGGGCAGGGCGGGCATCAAGCGCGCCTATTACACGGGGCGCGGCAACTATATCCTGCGCGCGCGCTGCGAGATCGAGGAGTACCAGTCCGGCAATACGACGCGCACGCGCATCATCGCGAGCGAGATCCCGTACCAGGTCAACAAGGCGCGCCTCATCGAGAATATAGCCGACCTCGTCAAGGATAAACGCATCGAAGGCATTTCGGACATCCGCGAGGAATCCGACCGCGACGGCATGCGCATCGTCATCGAACTGCGCAAGGACGCGAACGCGCAGGTCGTTCTGAACACGCTCTACAAGCATACGCAGTTGCAGACGTCCAACGGCATCATCATCCTCGCGCTTGTGGACGGCGAGCCGAAGGTGCTCGGGCTCAAGGACTGCATTCATTACTATATCGAGCATCAGAAAGAGGTCATCGTCCGCCGCACGCGCTTCGACCTCAACAAGGCGGAGGAGCGCGCGCACATCGTGGCGGGGCTCGTGCTCGCACTCGCGAACATCGACGAAGTGATCGCGATCATCAAGCAGTCCGCAGACAAGAACGTGGCGTGCGAGCGACTGATGCAGGCGTTCGAGCTCTCCGACAAACAGGCGAACGCGATCCTCGAAATGCGTCTGCAGCGCCTCACTTCGCTGGAAGTGGAGAAGCTGCAGGAAGAGCTTGCCGCGCTCGAGCGTACGATCGCCGACCTCAAGGACATCCTCGCCAACGAGCGGCGCGTGCTCGACATCATCAAGGCAGACCTCACCGTCATCAAGGAGAACTACCCGAGCGAGCGCAAGACGGAGATCTCCTACGACTACGGCGAGATCGAGGATGAAGACCTCATCGAAGAGGAGGACGTCGTCATTTCGATGACTCATTCGGGCTACGTCAAGCGTCAGCCCGTTGCCGAGTACCGCGCGCAGCGCCGCGGCGGCATGGGCGTCACCGCGCACAAGCCGAAGGAGGAAGATTTTGTCGAGCGGCTGTTCATTTCCTCGACGCACGCGCAGATCCTGTTCTTCTCCAGCTTCGGCAAGGTGTATTGCATCAAGGGATACGAGATCCCCGAGGCACAGCGGCAGGCGCGCGGGCGCGCGATCGTCAACCTTCTGCAGATCGACCAGGAGGAAAAGATCACGGCGGTCATTCCCATGCCTGCAGAGGGCGGCGGGTATATCGCCATGGCGACGCGGAAGGGTCTCATCAAAAAGACCGCGCTGGAAGAGTTTTCCAACATCCGCAAAGTCGGCAAGATCGCCATCAAGATCAACGAGGGCGACGAGCTCATCTCCGTGCAGTTCACGACAGGCAGCGACGAGCTGATCATCGCATCCAAAGAGGGGAAGTGCATCCGTTTCAGCGAGAGCGCGGTGCGCCCCATGGGCAGGGATACGCAGGGCGTGCGCGCCATGAGCCTCGGCGAGGACGACTACCTCGTCGACATGCTCGTCGTAAAGCCGGACTGCGAGATCCTCACACTCACTTCCAACGGCTACGGGAAGCGCTCCGATCCCGAAGACTACCGTCTGCAGGGCAGGGCAGGCAAGGGCATCAAGGCGGGTGTGTTCAATGAAAAGACGGGCTATCTCGTCAACCTGAAGATCGTGAACGAGAATGAGGACATCATGATCATCTCGAACAACGGCACGATCATCCGCATGCACGTATCGGACATCTCCAAGATCGGCAGGAACACGCAGGGCGTGCGCGTCATGCGTTTGAAAGATTCCGCCGTCGCAACCGTCGCGGTCGCGCCGCGCGAAGAGGAGGAAGAGGAGACGGCGCCCGATGCGGAGCTTGCTGAAGGGGCGGAAGGAACTGCCGCGCAGCAGGCGGAAGGGGAGACCCCGTCCGGTGATTCCGCGGAGACAGAGAGCGGAGAATAAAGCAAGAAAGCTGCGAAACAGCCCGCCGTTCGGCGGGCTGTTGCTCTTTGTTCCGTTCGGCGGGTTGCAGCCTTACACCGAACGGCGGGCTGCTGCTCCTTGTTCCGTTCGGCGGGTTGCAGCCTTACACCGAATGGCGGGCTGCTGCCTTAAACCGAACGCGGCGGCGGAAGGCAGGCGTTCGGCTGCTGCCGCTTTTCAAAAATGCGGCGGGCAAAAAAGTATATTTTCCGAAAGACTGTTTGTTTTGCAGAAAAACGGCGGGCGGAACGATTTTCGTTCCGCCCGCCGCGCATTGTGCGCAATGCGGCACTTAAAATAGTGCGCAATGCTGCGTTAAAATTTCGTTGAATCCTCTTCGCGGATGGTGACGCGGCGGATCTTGCCGCTGATCGTCTTGGGCAGCTCGGTCACAAATTCCACGACGCGCGGATATTTGTAGGGCGCCGTCGTCTTTTTGACGTGGTTCTGCAATTCTTTGATAAGTTCGTCGCTCGGCTCGTATCCCTTTGCGAGCACGATGGTCGCCTTGACGAGCTGGCCGCGCACGCCCTCCGTGTCGGGCACGCCCGTGATCGCGCATTCGAGCACGGCGGGGTGCTCCATCAGCGCGCTCTCGACCTCGAAGGGGCCGATGCGGTAGCCGGAACTCTTGATGATGTCGTCCTTTCTGCCGACGAACCAGTAATACCCGTCCGTGTCGCGGTAGGCGAGATCGCCGAGATGATAATATCCGTCGTACATGACTGTGCCCGTAAGCTGCGGGTCGTTGTAGTAGCCGCTGAACAGGCCCTGCTGTTCCTCGCGCAGTCGGATGCAGATCTCGCCCGCGCCCATTTCGACGGGCGCGCCGTCGTCGTCCAGGAGCTGTACGTCGTACAGCGGGGAGGGTTTTCCCATTGAACCGGGACGGATGTCCACAAGTCCCGGGAAGGTGGCGCAGACGACGGTCGTCTCCGTCTGCCCGAACCCTTCGTAGATCTTATGTCCCGTCTTTTGAACAATCTGCTTGTAGATCTCGGGGTTGAGCGCCTCTCCCGCCGTCATCATGTAGCGGATGCTCGAGAGGTCGTATTTGGAGAGATCGGTCTTGATCATGAAACGGTAGACCGTCGGCGGTGCGCAGAAGGTCGTGATCCTGTATTTCGCCACATGATTCATCAGGTCGTCGGGTTCGAATTTCCCGTGAAAATCATAGACGAACAGCGCAGAGCCGCACGCCCACTGCCCGAACAGCTTGCCCCAGCTCGCCTTTGCCCAGCCCGTTTCGGCGAGAGTGAAGTGCAGCCCGCCGTCCTCGCATCTGTGCCAGTAGCGCGCCGTGACGATATGCCCCAGCGTGTAGCGCTGGCTCAGACAGACCATTTTGGGCATGCCCGTCGTGCCCGAGGTAAAGTAGATGAGCAGAACATCCTCCGCGCTCCGCTCCGTCTTGTAGGGCAGGGCGGGGAGCTTTTCGGGCTGCAGCGCAACTTCTGCGTCAAAATCGCGGAATCCTTCATATGTTCCGACGGAGGCGAGGTGCTGAACGCAGGGTACTTTTTTCGCGGCTTTCAGAATATTCTCGCACAACTCCGGCTCGTTCACGGCGACGACCATCTTCACGCCCGCCTTTTCCATGCGGTATACGAGGTCTTTTTCCATCAGCATGTGCGTTGCGGGGATGCCGATCGCGCCGATCTTGGAGAGCGCCATCAGCGTCGTCCAGTACTCGTGCCGCCGCTGGAGGATGACGAGCACCCGGTCGCCTTTGCCGATGCCGAGGGAGAGGAAATAGTTCGCCGTCCGGTCGGAGATCCTGCTTATATCGCCGAAGGAGAAGAACCGCTCGCCGCCGAGGTCGTCGCACCACACGAGCGCCCGTTTGTCCGGGTCGAGGCGGGCATATTCGTCTACTATATCATACGCAAAATTGAAGTCTTTCGGTACGGTCAGTTTAAAGTGCCTGTAAAAATCGTCATAGTCCCTGAAAGACAGCGCGTTTGTGTATCGGTCCAGCAGATTCATATGTAAAAAGCTCCCTCGATAGTATCTCTTCTTATTTTACCATACTGCGCGCGAATAATAAAGCGGTTTTCTGAAATTCCCCGAAAATTTTTGCATGAAACTTTCATGCGGCGCAAAAATTAAAAGTGCGGAGACTTTGCACGAGGGGGAGCGCGCGTGCTTGATAAATTGGCGGCAGCAGTGCTGTGCGTTGTAAACGAAACGGCGGACGGCGCATACAGGGTGTTGGACGCGCAGGAGTTTCTCTCTGCGCTGCCCGCACGTCTGCGCGCGGACGAAGAGACGCTCGGAGAGGCGCTTCGCCGCCTTGCAGAGGGCGGGTATATCAGCGTCAAGTATTCGGAGGCGGGCACGTACTGCGTGGCGGCGCTGCCGAAGGGGAGGGCGGTGCAGCTCGAAAACAGCAGGATGCGCGCGCGGCTGCGCGCGCGCATCCATGCGTTTGCGCTGCCCTTTTTCGGCGCCTTTGCGGGCGGCGCGCTCGCCGCTGTGCTGTGCGCTCTTTTGTTTTGAGGTGAGGGGATGCTGAACAGGCGTGAAAGCGAGATCATGCGCGCCGTCTACGGGCTGTGCGAGGGGAAGGAGAGCTGCCTTGTCAGCGTCTATGAGATCCTGAGCATGCTCCCCGGGCGGCGCGGCTATACGGCGGAGGCGGTGGAGGAGATCCTGCACTCTCTGGAGCTGGATGACTATTTCGACCTCGTCTCTTCCGAGCGCAAGGGCGAGCGTATGTATGTGATCACGCTGCACAGGAATGGTGAAGCATACCGCCGCGACGCGCAGCAGATGCGGCGCGGCATCGTGTTCAGGATCGCTCTCTCCGCGGCGGGCGCGGTCGTCGCCTTTCTTGTCGGTCTGCTGCTCAGAACGATCTTTTCCTGAAAGTCCGCCTTCTCTCCGTGTGCTGTGGGGATCTCCGCCCTCTGTGCATTGCTGTATTTCCGTTTCTTTCGCCCGATTCGTTGACATCTTCATGGTTTTGCGCTATAATACATAGGTGAGAAAGTAAACATTTGTTTGTATAAAGGGGCGGAACATTGTTCCGCGCATTTGCCATGGAAAAGTTTGAACTTGTATCGCCGTATGCGCCGACGGGTGACCAGCCGCAGGCGATCGAAAAACTCACCGAAGGGGTGGAGGACGGCATCCGCACGCAGGTGCTCGTGGGCGTTACGGGCAGCGGCAAAACGTTCACGATGGCGAACGTCATCAAAAATATAAACCGCCCAACCCTCGTCATCGCGCACAACAAGACGCTCGCCGCGCAGCTCTGCAACGAATTCCGCGAATTTTTCCCGCATAACCGCGTGGAGTACTTCGTCAGCTATTACGATTATTATCAGCCCGAGAGCTATATCCCGAGCACGGACACCTATATCGAAAAGGATATGTCCATGAACGACGAGATAGACAAGCTGCGCAACTCCGCCACGGCGTCCCTCGGCGAGCGCAGCGATGTGCTCGTCGTTGCGTCCGTCTCCTGCATTTACGGACTGGGCGCACCCGAAGAGTACTTCGACCTTGCGATCTCCCTCCGTCCCGGCGATGCGATGGAGCGGGACGAGCTGATCCGCCGCCTCATCGAATTGCAGTATGAGCGCAAGGACATGGATTTCACGCGCTCCTCCTTCCGCGTGCGGGGGGACAGCGTAGAGGTGTTCCCCGCGGGCAGTTCGGAGATCGCGATCCGCGTCGAGTTTTTCGGCGATGAGGTGGACAGGCTGTGCGAGGTGGAGGCGGTCACGGGCAAGGTGACGGCGGAGCTGAAACATATCTGTATCTTTCCCGCGAGCCACTACGCCGTGGGCAGCGCGAAGATGGCGAACGCGCTCGCGGCGATCGAGCGCGATTTGGAGGACGAGGTGAAGGCGTTCCGTGACGACGGGAAGCTTTTAGAAGCGCAGCGCCTCGAACAGCGCACGCATTACGACCTTGAAATGATGCGCGAGATCGGGTATTGCAGCGGCGTGGAAAATTATTCGCGCTACTTCGACGGCAGAAAACCGGGCGAACCCTCGTTCACCCTCCTCGATTACTTTCCCGACAACTTCCTCGTGTTCATCGACGAGAGCCACATGACCATTCCGCAGATTCGTGCGATGTATCACGGAGATCTTTCGCGCAAGACCAACCTCGTCAACTACGGGTTCCGCATGCGCTCCACCTACGACAACCGCCCGCTCACCTTTGAAGAGTTCGACG